>JBBQUO010000009.1:0-25488 GCA_038212375.1 Minisyncoccia bacterium | reverse complement strand
AGTATGAAACTACACTTTAGATTCCCTTTGTTTCTTGTTGTAACTCTTGCGGTATGTTTTGGTGTTCCACATTTTTCTCACGCTCAGATTGGTGGAGGGTACAGCTCTACGAATGATGTCTCAGCTGTTATTACTCCACAGTACCCAAAACCAAATGAGGAGGTAAAGATTGACCTTGATAGCTATGTATTTAACATTGATTCGAGTCAGATTACTTGGACTGTCAACGGTAAAAATGTAGATCAAGGGACGGGAAAGAAAGGGTTTTCTCTCAATGCTGGCCCAATTGGATCGCGAACCGTTGTACAAGTATCGATCTCTCCACAAAACAAACCTCAGGTGCAAAAAACAATCATCGTAGTTCCATCATCTGTGCACTTTATATGGGAAGCAAAAACGTATACTCCACCATTTTATAAAGGAAAAGCTCTTTTTACAGAGCAAACTCGAATGGTTATTACCGCAGTAGCTGAGATATCAGGTACCAATGGCATAGTTTCTCCGGATAATCTTATTTATAAATGGAAGCAGGACGATAGCATTCTATACGACCAATCAGGGTACGGGAAAAAGAGTGCGGAAATACGTGGAAGCTATTGGGGAAGGGAGGAGCCGATCACGGTAGATATTTCTACCACAAATGGTGATTCATTTATCGAAGCGAGTACTATTATTCCTCCTCAAAAACCGGAGGTACTCGTGTATGAAGACAACCCGATACTTGGAGTCCTCTACAACCAAGCGATTTCAGGAGTATTTTCACTTACACAAAACAACGAAGCAACCTTTTTTGCTTCACCCTACTTTTCTGATGGAGATAAAATAGCAAACTCTGGCACAACATACGACTGGTCAATGAATGGCTCTAGCGTTTCGGGTCAACATAACGGAAATACGGTAACATTTAGAGATGATTCAGGAAAAGGTGGCCTATCACAAATACATATCGACATAACTCAGCCAAAAATATCTGTTGTTCCATCAACAGCTGACTTTTCTATAAACTTCAAATGATCGTGAAAAACATAAAAATTGTATATTGCTCTATTCTTGTTTTTTGTACATTCGTATTTCCCTTTTTTTTGATGCTTAGCCCGCAAGTTGCGGCAGCAGCAGATCCGTATACCTATGTTCCACTAGAACCCATCCCAGGGCTTACAAAAGCGCAGGGAACCTGCGATACAACCCAACCATTCAGTGTCCGAAAAAATGATCCAAAGTGCCAAGCAGATATTATCAATTACATTCCAAACGCCATTAAGCTCACGATCGCGATTGCTGGAGCACTAGCTGTACTAATGATCGTCATTGGAGGCTTCGAGTATATTACCGCTGCAAGTATAGGAGGTAAGAGTGGTGGAAAAGACAAAATAAACAATGCCTTGTTTGGGCTGTTGCTGGCACTCAGCTCTTATGTGATTCTCAACAGTATCAACCCTGCGATACTCAAATTTAATTTGAGCTTAAGTCCGATTTTAAATAGCGGTACGACAAATCAAACCCCTTCGACAGGTGGTATTCCCACAAATCCATCTCCTTGTCCAGCTGGGCAGGTACAGCAACCTGATGGATCTTGCGTAACACCAACACCATCACAATCTGTAGGTGATTTAAATGGTAGACCTTGGCCTTCTTCATGGATTGGTGGATCACCATCACCATCAGAAGTCGACGTTCTTCAACAGTTTGCTTCATACCCGATAAGTACAACGGTGAACAAGTCTAACTGTAGTACAGTTGGTGATAGTGGTTGTACTAGTTTGGATGGTCTTTCTGCAAGTGCTCTAAGCGGCTTACGCTACCTTGCTACTGCATGTGCGCAAAGTAGCTGTAAATCCTCTGGTGGAGTTATTGTGGTCACAGCAGGCACAGAGTTTTGGCTACATGGAAAATATATTAAAACTGACCCCTCAAGTAACCCCACAGCTCATAGACCTGGCGGTGGTGCTGTTGATATATCAAAAGGGTCAAATGCACTCAACAATCTTATTATGAGTGGTGGCGTTATTTCTGGAGCCACGGGGTGTTCTACTGGTCTTTACTACAAATTCAACGGCGTGGTATATGTTGATGAGCAAATTGTAGGAAATCCACCTCATTGGCATGTATGCTACTAAAATCATATGAATAAAAAAATTCTTATTGGGTCTGGTGTATTTGTACTTATTGTCATCCTTATCGGAGGATATCTTTTCTTTTTCCAAAAAAATGCTTCACTCACCACCCAAAACCCAAACAGCTCTCCGTTTGGAAATCCTGGAAATAATTCTGTTGTTACACCGAGTCAAAACACCACTCAACAAGGCGCGGTAGGAGATACTAGCAATACTATCGTTGCGAAAGAAAATGGACTCAGACAAATTTCTGCAGCACCTGTCTCTGATGCAAACTTTCTCGCCCCACTTGCGACAACCAGTAGTCCGACCGTTCGCTTCATAGAGCGTGCAACAGGGAACCTATATGACGCAAATCTTGATTCTGGCTCAATCAACCGAGTTACCAACACCACTATTCCCAAAATTGCTACGGTAACATGGGCAATTCCCGGCAAATCGTTCCTCGCGCAGTACATAGACCAAAATACCATTACAGACGCTGTCATTGAAATCGGAACTTCAACAGCGACCTCAACACAAACAAATGGTGCAGAAAACTTTTTAGCAGTAAAGCAGTTCGAACTGCCACCAAATATTATTTCAAGCACCTTTAGCCCAAAAGGAGATGCATTGTTTTATCTTATCGGTGGATCTTCTGGAATAGAAGGGTATCTTGCATCAAAAAGGGGTGAAACGCCACGCTTGCTTTGGCAGTTCCCCACAACAGAATGGACTGCGCAGTGGGTTGGCACTACCACCATTAGCCTAACCACCAAACCAAGTAATGGTATTTCTGGACTTACATATCTTCTTGATACCAAAACAAAAACTACAAAAATCGCCCTTTCGGATATACATGGACTCCTTACCAACACCTCTCCATTCGGTGACAAAATTCTCTATACTGAGATAGATGGGAAAGTTTGGAATACATATATTCAAGATCTCAAATACAAGGTTCGTGTACCATTTCCATTTGGTGTGCTTCCAGAAAAATGTGTCTGGTCCAAAAACGAACTGATTCTGTATTGCGCACGTCCACGAGCAGTCTCCGCAAATGCTCCTGATGATTGGTATCAAGGAAAGATTTCTTTCGATGACACGTTATGGAGGTTTGATTTTACGAGTGGTGAAGGGAGTCAGGTTTCAAGCCTTAGTCCCTCGAGCGATCAAGCAATCGATGTGGTGAACCCTCACCTATCTTCTCGTGAAGATTTTATCGTCTTTACCAATAAGAAGGATTTGAGCCTATGGGGAGTGCCAACAAGTAGCCAGTAGGTAGCTGTGGGTAGTTAGTCTACGATTCATCAGTTACAAAAACATCAACCAAGGGTTGATGTTTTTGTAACTACAATACTCACGACTTAGTATTTTCTATGTCTGCTATTTTTTATACTTCTTGCGGATTACAAACTCTTGTCCAAGAGTAAAGAGATTACTCGTTGTCCAATAGAGGGCCACTACTCCTGAGATGGAATACGCAATGAAAAGCACAATGACAGGGAAGACGTATCTCATCTGAGTATTCATACTTTTTGCCAAATCATCTTTGAAGGTGGCAGCACTCTCTCCTTCTTTTTTATAAGGAGGAACGGAAAAACGAATCTGAAAGAAACTCGATACTCCCGCGAGAAGTGCGAGGAGTACACTTCGGTGAGTAATATTGATAAGTCCAAGAAAATTCATATTTACAGAGGTTGGATACTGAACAAAAGAGTATAAAAGACTTTTATTAACCACAGGAAGTCCGGACTTTAGGAATACATAGTAAAGCGCGAAAATAATTGGAAGTTGAATCAAGATAACAATCACACTTGAAAAGGGATTGATGTTCTTTTCTTTATAAACCTCCATAGTCTTTTTTGCTTGTTCTTGTTTATCGTCTTTGTATTTTTCTCGAATAAGGGCGAGGCTTGGCTCTATAGCTTTCAGTTCCATTTGAGCTGATACAGCTTTTTTTGAGAGGGGAAAGATGGCAAGTTTTACTAAAATTGTGAATATGATAATGAGAACACCAGTATCAAACCAGGGTAAAAGGTCAATAAGAAGAATAAAACCATTGTATAAAGGTTGGAACAGTAGTGTGTGGAATAGTGCTGACATGAAAGATACTATAGCGCGTTATGGTTAGAAGCTCAAAGAAAGAGATTTGCTTCTTTAAGAGATTGGGTGCAGAAATCCTGAATTTTAATGAACGACACTTCTAAAACCTCAAGTTTTGGATATATTAGTATAGTAAAACCCGGTTTAATCCTAGGAAGACTACTCTCAACCGAACTATAAATCCTCCTCCTTAGGGAATTTCGCCTTACTGCAGTTTTTACCACCTTTTTTGACACAATAACGGCTATTTTAACTGGAGAAGAGTCTCCAGTCCGAATAACCCGAAGGGTAATAGGTCCTGCAAAAAAACTCCTTCCTGAGTTATTAAACTTGGGAAAGGAGTCTTTTTTTACCCTATGGGCACCTGAAATCATAGCTATACACTGAGCTTTGCTCGACCTTTGTTACGTCGTCGCTTAATTGTCTTCTTTCCTCCTGGGGTAGCTGACCTTTTGAGGAAGCCGTGAGCGCGAGAGCGCTTTCTTTTTTTAGGTTGGTATGTTTGTGACATAGAAAGACATAATACACAAACGACTCATAATTTACAACCCGTCAGCAAAAGAGCTCCTATTCTTGGGCATTTTCTTCCAGGGTGTTTGTTTTCAAGTATTCTCCATGTTCTTGTTTTTCTTACCCCCTCACTATCAACACCTTATCAACACAAATGAGTTTTTGTCGCAAGTTCTTAATTTTCTTCTGCGTTATATACTTCTTTGTACATTACTCATTTTCTACTAACAACTTATGGACCTCAAACAATTATGGGATGGTGTGCTTGTAGAAATGGAGCTGTCTGTTTCGAAGGCGAGCTTCCACACATGGTTCAAAGATACCCATATTGTAAAGCAGGAGGAAGGTGCATTGTATCTCAATGTACCAAATGCATTTGTAAAAGAGTGGCTTCTCAATAAATATCACGGACCTATACTCAAACACATCAGAAACAAGGTTCCTTATATTCACTCGATCGAATATATAGTCTCAAAAGATGACGGTAGACCACGCGATCGTGAAAAGATCTCTGATCAGGGTATTCCAATGCCTACAAACGAGCTTCCGCTCAACGATTACTACATAAACAAGGACGACAACCTAAATCCTCGTTACACATTCGAGACATTTGTGGTGGGAACATATAATGAACTGGCTCACGCGGCTTCTCAAGCAATCGTAAAAAAGCCTGGTATTGTCTACAATCCGCTCTTTATCTATGGAAATACTGGTCATGGAAAAACTCATCTTATCCAAGCAATAGGGAACCACATAAAAAATAGTGGTGGCAAAAAAGTTATTTATGTAACCTCTGAACGCTTTGCCTCAGATATTGTTGGAGCTATTCAAACGGGGAAAATAGACCAGGTGAAGGAGAAATACCGAAAATACGATGTGCTGATTATGGATGATATTCAGTTTCTCTCTCAAAAAGAAAAGACTCAGGAAGAACTCTTTCACTTGTTTAACTCCCTCTACGAAAACAACAAGCAGATAATTCTTTCTTCTGATAAGCACCCAAACCTCATTCCAAGTATTGAAGACCGTCTGAAGTCTCGTTTTGGGGCTGGAATGACAGTTGATATTCCTCCACCAGATCACGAATCAAGGGCCGCAATCATCAAAGCAAAGTCTATTGCCCACAATATACATCTTAGTGACGAGGTTGTGGACTATATGGCAAGCACTATTGTTGGAAATATAAGAGACCTCGAGGGAGCTCTCAACTCAGTTGTTATGCAAATACAACTGAAGGGGAGGGAACTATCTCTCAGTGAGATACGAAATTTTATTAAAATAAATGCAAAACCAAAAAAAGTAATTTCTATTAAAGAAATTGTAAAATTGGTTGCAGATTATTATCGAATTGATGAGGAAAGTGTGTATGAAAAAACTCGAAGAAAGGAAATTATAAAGCCGCGACAAGTCGCAATGTATATTTTGCGAGAAGATTTCAATATCTCGTACCCTTCTATTGGACAAAAACTTGGAGGCAGAGATCACACAACTGTTATTCACTCGTGTGAAAAGATTAAAAATGAAATTAAGGTCGACGCTGGACTTCTTCGTGAGATTAACGAGCTTCGTACAATGATTGTGTAAAAAGGTTGTGGATTGACTGTGTGTAAGTTTGGATAAAGAGACCGGGGTGGGGAAAAGATTTCATTAAAAAAAAGAAACCCCCATATTGTAAAATGTTTTCCCCACATAAAACAGTTTCAGTATCCTAAAATATCCTTACAAGGAAACATATAATAGAGTTTTCACCAGTATCAACACCCTTAGTAATAACAATAAGTATTTAATAAGATAAAGTATACCTATATGAAGATAGAGTGCATTAAAGAAAAACTTCTAGAAGCTGTACAAAAAACAGAAAAGGTCACGGGAAAGAATTTAACCCTTCCAATACTTTCTTGTATTTCGTTTGAAGCAAAAGATTCGAAACTTACACTAAAAGCAACAAACCTGGATATTGGTATTGAAATCAGTATCCCTGTGAAAGTTATTGAGCCAGGTACTGTAGCAATTCCTGGGTCATTACTCCTTCAATTTCTATCTAATATTCCCCGAAGTGAAAAAGTTCTTATTGAAGTTGTTGAGTCAAACATCATACTTAAAACGGAACATACAAACACCACTATTAAGAGTCAAAATAACGATGATTTTCCGATTATACCAAAAATTGTTGACGGTTCTTCAGTTGAGATAAAGCCCGAAGAATTTATTGCCGGACTTAGGTCTGTTTGGTACAGCGCTGCAATTACCAGTATGAAACCAGAGCTTTCTAGTGTGTATATTTATCATGACGGGGAGGAATCTCTTGTTTTTGTTGCAACGGATTCATTTAGGCTCGCAGAAAAAAAAGTTCGAATAAAAGGTTTAAAGAGTTTTGGAAGTATTCTTATTCCATTTAAAAATGTTTCTGAAATTATAAGAACTCTTGATGGTGTAAAAAATACTGTTGAGGTTGTTGTAAATAGTAATCAAATAGCATTGTCTTGGGATGGAGTGTATTTAGTTTCTCGTATTATTGACGGAAACTTTCCCGACTATAAACAAATCATTCCTAAAGATCCAAAAACAGAAATTACCCTTTTGAAGCAGGATTTTATTCAATCTCTTAAACTTGCAAATGTATTTTCAGACACTTTCAATCAAGTAATAATGAAAATGGTCCCAGGAGAAAAACTTTTTGAGATTACTACAAAAAACAATGATCTAGGTGAAAACCATAATAATCTTGAAGTAATTATAAAAGGAGAGGATCTTACGATAAGTTTTAATTACAAATACATTGTTGATTGTTTTCAGTCAATTCCAGCTGACAGTATTACTCTCGCGTTTCAAGGTCTCGGAAGACCTCTTATTATCCGAGGAGTATCTGATCAAACTTTTATGTACCTTGTGATGCCGATGAATAAATAGTATTTCTATGGATATTAATGGATTATCTTCGTACTTAAAAAAGTTTCAAGTTCTCCTTGGAGACAAAAAAGAAGAAAAAAAAATTATCCAAGAAGTTATAGAAAATACTTGTTACTTTTCAGTTTCTTTCGACTGTATTTCAATAAGGAAAGGAATTATCTATATTGATACATCTCCACTTCAGAAAACAGAACTCATCATGAATAAAAAGAGTCTCCTAAAACAATACAAAGATCGAGGTGTTGATATTATTGACTTGCGGTAATTATAAAATGGACGTCCATCTGAGAATTTTGAAGTGATGTATCGACTGCTTTTACGGTAAGGGTGTTGTTTTCAGTAATAAAAGAAAAATCGTTAGGAATAAAAGTAAATGAAAAAGGAGGTGTTATAGATTTACCTACAAAATTTCCATTTATATAAAAATTATTTTCTTTTTGGGGAAATTTACCTACATAACTTGTTGTAACTGTTATTGGAGTACCTCCAGAAAGCTCTAATCCCTCATTAGGAGAGAGAACACTAACCTTTGGTTGTGAATCTATTGTATGAGTAGTATCGATGCTCTGAGGAAGTGTTGGGTCGGTTGGCTGTACAATACCTTTTTCATTTAACCAACGAGTCAAAGCATATTCCCAGTATGAATATTGAGGATCTTGATTAGGATTTTGTGGTCTTGGTCCCCTCGGGTCATCTTTATTTAACCAATATAATATCGAGTGTATTCCTCCAGAAAGAAGTTCAACTTTACTGTCGTTTGGAGTGTATTCTGTAGCTGATCCACCTGAAACACTATCAACAAGGTGAGATTCACCCCCTTGCCATTTACCTCGAAGAACTGGCTTTAAATCAAATGAATCGTCGATTTGAGGTTTTTCAAATTGCTCAGCTGGTAAGGTGCTTACAATCGCGTCCATAAATTCTCTCCACATAGGTGCAACAATAAGTCCCGCAACCTTTTTACTCATTGGAGTGTTATTGTTGTTTCCAGCCCATGCTCCGAGTACTACTGACGGTGTGTATCCAATAATCCAAGCATCTTTATAATCATTTGTGGTACCAGTTTTTACTGCAACTGATCGATCAGTAAATCGAAGTACTGAATTAGCTCCATATGCTGGGGTACGAGCTTCGTTATCGGAAAGAATATCTGAAATAGTAAGAGCGGTGTTCTTTGGGAGGATGGTTTTTTCACTGTTTTTAAATTCTTGTAGTGTATTGCCTTGTTTATCCTCCACTTTTAATATTGTTGTGTATTCATGTCTTGTCCCTTCGTCTGCAAATACCCCATAACTACTAGTCATATCAAGAAGAGAAACTTCTCCACCACCAAGTACAAGGGTTAATCCGTATTGATTTGCATCACCGAGACTTTGAATACCCATCTGTTTTGCAAGGGTAATAGAGTTATTTATGCCTGCAAGATACAGGGTTTCAACCGAGGGAACATTGATAGATTGAGCGAGTGCGTTACGGAGGGTCATTGGACCACGAAACTGTCCATCATAGTTTCCCGGTGAATAGCAGCCATTTGTACTTGTCATATTACTTACATCACAATTTGTAGAAAATTGAGTGGGGACGTCAAAGAGAACAGTGTTTGGAGTGTATCCTTTGTTGAAAGCGGCTGCGTATACGAATGGTTTGAACGTAGAACCGGGCTGTCTGTGGGCGGTTGCGATATTAAAATTTCCATCGATATCTTTCGCAAAGTAATTGTGTGATCCGATCATTGCGAGAACTTGTCCTGTTTTTGGATCAAGCGCAACAAATGCATCGTTAGTTGCATTAAAGTTTACTTTATTTGACGCAGCATATTTATCCGCAATCTTTTCTCCCGCCTGCTCAATGTTCCAGTCGAGAGTTGTGGTCACCTTAAGACCTCCTGTTTGAACCATGTCATCTCCATACATCTCTTGGAGTTTACTTATGGTGTAAAACACAAAATGAGGAGCCTTTATTCCTTTAGATTCGAGTTGTTTAAATGTAATTTTTTCTTTTTTTGCATTATCATGCTCGTCTTGTTTTATATATCCATTTTTATACATCTCATCAAGAACTAAATTTTTTCTACTCTCAAGTTTGTCTCTGTTTGGTCCATACGGGGAATAGTAAGAGGGAGCTTGTACAAGTGCTCCAAGATACGCAGCTTGGTTTACTGTAAGTTCACTTGCATGAATACCAAAAAAAGCTTGACTCGCTTCCTCAACTCCATAAATGGCACCGCCATACGCCACTTCATTTAAATACAGATTGAGGATTTCATCCTTAGTTAAAATTTTTTCAAGTTTTATTGCAAGGACCCACTCTTTGAGTTTACGAGAAATACTCTTTTCATTTGTAAGAAGAGAGTTCTTTACCACCTGCTGAGTAATTGTTGATCCACCCTGACTAAAACGAAGAGTTTCAATATTTGCAATAAGAGCTCGAAAGAGTGAGGTGAAGTCCACTCCACCGTGAGAATAAAAACTTCTGTCCTCAATAGCAATCGTTGCATTTTTTACATTCTGAGATATTTGATCGTAGGGAACTACGGTTCTTTTTACGTTCTGGTTTACATCATAGAGAAGTACAGTGCCTGTTCTGTCATAAATTTTTGTTGACTCTACTACTTGTCTTTGGGAAAACGATTCAAGTGTTGGAATCTTTAGACTTACCGCCCATACCAACAGAACTCCCGCCACAAAGATCATTCCCGCTAAAAAAAGAATGGAATAGTTCTTTATCTGACGCTTCGATATTCGAGAAATGATGTTTTTAGAGCGCATACAAAATCTTTTTATGGACTCAAGTAGCTCTATCGTACCACGATACGAAATTTTTTTTCTGTTCAGAAATGAGTCAAATATGGTACATTGAACGTATGAATAGTCGCGACATAGGTCCGTCAACGATCGATCTTCTAACCCGAGGGGTTGGAGATTTTATTGACCCAGAAGGACAGTTTCGAAAAAAGCTTGAAATAGAGCCACACAATGTGGTTATTAAATTTGGAGTTGACCCTACTCGACCTGATATCCACCTCGGTCATGCGGTCGTTTTTCGAAAACTCCGTACGTTTCAAGATCTCGGATGCAAAGTCATTTTTCTTGTAGGAGACGTTACTGCTCAAATCGGAGATCCAACTGGAAAAAGTAAAGTAAGACCAGAGATTGATCAGCAAGAAATAGAAGCTAATATGAAAACCTATCTTGATCAGGTGGGTAAGATTCTCAAACTCGATCCAGCCGTTTTTTCTTGGACCAGGAACTCAGATTGGTTTGTAGGAATAAACGATATCGCAACCCCAGAAGGAATTAAGATAGAGCTAGATGTTCAGGGTGAAAAAATATCACTACCACCACTTCCCGCAAACGATATTATCGCAAAAACCTTTGTCTGGAACCAAAGCCGAATGCAAAAAAATAAGATCAACAATTACTCATTCCTCAATGTACTTTCTATTCTTCGCTCGATCACGCACGCAAGACTCATCGGACGAGACATGTTTCAAGATCGTATAGAGAAAGGGGAAGAGCTCTATATGCACGAAATGATGTACCCAGTACTTCAAGGAATAGATTCAAGTGCTCTTGCACACATATACGGGTCTTGCGATCTTGAAGTTGGGGGGACAGATCAAACCTTCAACATGCTTATGGGTCGCGATATTATGAAGCTCAACAAGCAATCTCAACAAGCAGTTCTTGCGTTTGAGCTGCTCGAAGGTCTCGACGGAAAAGAGAAGATGTCGAAAAGTCTCAATAACTACGTCGCAATTACTGATGCGCCAGAAGATATGTATGGGAAAATTATGTCGATACCAGACCTTCTTATCCCAAGATATTTTAAGCTCTGCACGTACACACCACTTGAAGATATCGCTCTTATCAAAAAAGCTCTCGAGAAGGGAAAAGAAAATCCCCGGGATATCAAAATGCGTCTTGCACGGGAAATTGTTGAGATCTACCACGGACAGGAAAAAGGACTGAAGGCGGAAGAAGCATTTGTAAACACTTTCCGAAAGGGCGGGATTCCAGATGATGTAATAAGTGTTTCAGTAGAAAAAGGTACCCCACTCCTGTCGATTTTAAGAGAGAATGATATCGTCTCTTCCAATACTGATTACCGAAGACTTGTCGCTGCCGGTGCTATTGAAAGTATTGAAACAAACACTACGATTGATGTAGCAGAGGCAACCGTATTGGTGACAGCTACCTACCGTATAGGGAAAAATCGTTTTATCAAAATAATCGTAGAGTAATAAAAAACCACTCGATATCGAGTGGTTTTTTATTAGAGTGCGTCTACGTCGTCAAACGAATCCTCCACATCAAGTTCGTCATCTGCAAGATCGTCGAGACTCACATCTCCATCTTCTTTGACTTTTTTTGGATCGAGTTCGTCATCAACAGCCTCGTCTCCCATAACCTCGTCTTTTATTTCATCATCAATCATGTGCGTCTAGGTTAAATTAGTTTGTAACATTCCCACTACCGTGGGATTCCTTTTAGGATTTCATATTTGTACCAAATCCTGTTTTGTTTGAAAAGGGGAAAAAGGTAACCCTGTGGATTGCACTCACCTGAAGGTAGTGAGTAACCCTTCCTCTCGATAGTCGATAGGAAAAAGCAGATTACCGCGAAACCTTTTCTGATGCAAGGCAAGTGAGGGCTATTGCGATTGCGTCATACTCATCATCGAGCATTTTCCTATCAGGAAACTGTATCAATAGGGGAATCATTCGCATCATTTGTTTTTTATCAGCCCGGCCGTCTCCGGTGGTAGCCACCTTGATTTGTAGTGGTGTGTATTCGCAAATCTTTAGTCCTCGTATTGATCCAGAAACAATGATAACCCCACGAGCTTCAGAAACTTTCATTGCACTTTTCTGGTTATGTTCAAAAAAAAGCGTTTCGGTTGCAAGAATGTTCGGCACATATATTTCTACGAGATTTCCAAGTTCTCGAGCAATGATTGAGAGGCGCTCATGGTGAGGAAGTGTTTTGCTTGTTCGGATGCAGTTAGAAAAAAGAAGGGTTTCTTTTCCTTTCACATCCTTCTCAACAATAGCCACACCAAGACGCTCATATCCTGGATCAACACCTAGCACCCGAATTGGAAAACGTGTCGGTTGCTGGTTTTTAGTTTCCTGTTCTTTCATTATTCAGCGTTCGTAAACACTTCTTGCACTTCGTCATTTTCTTCGAGTTCATCGATCAGTACCCCGAGCTTTTCACCGTCTTCATCAGACAGAGGAACGGTCATGGTCGGATTCCAGCCTTCGTTGTTTTTTTCAAATGCCCACGTTGCAGATCCCATCGCTGCAAGTTCGAGTCCGTTATTTGAGAGAATATGTTTTATTTCCTGAGCCGCTTTGTTCCGATTTTCAGTGAGGGCTTCTATAATAATGGCAGTGCCTCCAGGTCCGTAGGCTTCATATGTGACTGCGTCCATTGCAGCACTCGATTCGGTAGCTTTTTTGATCGCACGCTCAATATTATCTTTCGGCACATTCGCAGCTTGAGCTTTTTCTATCGCAGTACGCAGCCCAGGTGCTGTGAGATTTCCTCCTGCCTTTTTTGCTTCCACACTGATAACACGCACCATCTTTCCAAAGATTTTACTTTTCTGTCCATCAGTTTTCTCTTTCTGACGCTTAATTTTTGACCATTTATTGTGACCGGACATGATGAGGTTTTAGCTTTTAGTGAACAGCTTATAGCTTAATACAAGAAGACCAAATAGATCAATAAGCTAAATTTATAGTAATTTTTCCTGAAGATTTGCAGGGGGAGTAAGTCCGAGGTGGAGATACGCACGCTCAGTTAGAGTTCTTCCGCGCGGCGTACGCTCCAAAAAGCCGATTTGGATAAGGTATGGTTCATTGAACTCCTCAATAGTACCTTCCTCTTCGGAGAGGGCAGCACCAAGCGTATTAAGCCCTACAGGACCACCTCCAAACTTATGAGCAATGGCTTCAATAAGCATTCTGTCTGATGGATTAAGCCCCATACTGTCTACCCCTACAAGCGTCAAAGCTTTCTCCACAAGCTCACGCTCAAATGGTTTCTTGTGTACTTGTGCGAAGTCGCGCACACGCTTCAACAGATAGTTTGCGGTACGCGGAGTGTATCGACTGCGCTTCGCGATCTCCTCTGCAGAGTCTTGCGGCACATCAATACCAAGAATTTTTCCAGAACGCTTTAGAATTTCTTCTATTTCTTTGTCTGTATAAAACTCAAGTCGAAACACCCCACCGCTAAAGCGAGAGCGAAGTGGGGAAGAGATCAGTCCGATTTTTGTAGTCGCTGCGATAAGGGTAAACGGCGGAAGCTCGAGCTGGATGGTTCTTGCTGATGGACCCTTTCCAATAATAATATCAAGGGAACCAGATTCCATTGCAGGATAGAGTACCTCCTCAATCGTTTTGTTCAGTCTGTGGATTTCGTCAATAAATAAAATATCACCCGGAGAAAGATTCGTAAGGATCGAAGCAAGATCACCAATTTTTTCAATTGCTGGGCCGGATGTTACTTTCATTTGTGATCCAGTCTCTTTTGCGATGAGGTGCGCAAGTGTTGTTTTGCCAAGCCCTGGTGGTCCATAAAAAAGAATATGTTCTGGTGGATGTTTGCGTTCCTGTGCAGCACTAATCAGGATACTCAAGTTATCTTTGATGTTTTTTTGGCCAATATATTCGTCCCAACGAGATGGTCTAAGGGTTTGATCAAGAAACAATGAGTCTCCATCTTCATGTTCTGTGCTCGGAGTATTGGTCATAGGCACATTATATATGGAAGTAGAAACTTATCGAAGTTTCACTACGGGGTTGACAAAAGAATGAGAGCATGCTACACTCTATAAGTAAGAAAAACGGGGTCATGTGATCCCATTTTCTGACCCTCTTTGGAATCCAACATATAAATCTCTAAGCAACGAGGCCCCCTAGGCTTAATCAGACGTTTCTTCGAGGAAATCCTGGTCGAGCTCGTCTCGTACTGGTTTTCTCCTTAGCGTTGCGTCGGACTTTTAGTACTTTTATTAAAAGTGTTGCTTAGAGATTTATCGGTTTGATTCCTACACACAACGCAGTATCTTCATTGGTACTGCGTTGTGTTTTGTAAACTCTACTACCGTATTATTCACAATTGAGAACGAAGTAGCAAGAAGATTTTATGCTTCTTGCCCCAAATCTATCACTCGGCCAAGTTCGGTAACTGAAGTCAATCCTTGCAAAATTTTTAAAACACCATCCTGTTTCATATCAAGAATATTTTGTGATGCTGCGGCAACTTTAATTTCACGTTCACTAGGATTTTGAAGTACTACAGCTTCAATGTTTTTATCGGCTAATATGGCCTCATATATACCTATTCTGCCTTTGTAGCCGCTTTTATTGCACGCTGAACAACCTACTGGTTCCCAGATTTTTTCCGTTTGGATGCCTTCGATATAACTCTTATCTACAATTGAACGAAGTGTTTCGTCAATGAGTGCACGCTCACTCGCATCTGGCGTTTTTTCTTTGCGACATGTTGTACAGAGTGTGCGGAGAAGTCTTTGTGCAATTGCAATATTAATTGCCGACGTAATTACTTTTGGGTTTACTCCAAGATCAATTAGTCGCGGAAATGTTCCCGCTGCATTGTTGGTGTGCAGTGTTGAGAACACAAGGTGTCCTGTGAGCGCTGCGTTTACCGCAATCTCCGCCGTTTCGTTGTCACGAATTTCTCCAACCATAATAACGTCAGGGTCTTGTCGCAGAACACTTCGGAGTCCCTCGAGGAATGTGTAGTGTTTTGCCTCATCTGTTTGAGTTTGAACGATTCCAGGAAGATGATATTCGATTGGATTTTCGATCGTGATAATTTTGATATCTGAGCTATGAATTTTTTTTAGAAACGCATAGAGAGAGGTCGTTTTTCCTGATCCTGTTGGGCCTGTAGTCAGGATAAGTCCTGTAGGTTTGGAAATTTCATGGAGCAAGATTGTAAGAAGTCTTGGGTGAATGCCGAGATTTTCAAGAGAGACCGAAATGGCGTTTGGATTGAGTACTCGAAGCACAATAGATTCTGCATATGCTCCAGGAAGAAGAGATGTGCGGATTTCGATTTCTCCGGTTTGAAGCTTTATAGAGAATCTTCCATCTTGTGCGCCCGAAAGATTGAGCTTTAGATTTGAAATAAGCTTTACTCGAGAAAGTAGCAGCTTATAGGTATCACGATCGAATTCTAAAATATCAGTCAGCACTCCATCGAGGCGATATCGAAGACGTACATACCCTTCTTCTGGTTCAAGGTGAATATCAGATGCTTTGGTCGCAAGTGCTCCTGCAACGATGATTTCAAGTATTTTGGAAATACGATAACTCTTTTTCTGAGAAAGCACAGACTCGATCTCTGTTTTAACATCACCGACGCCGCGCACCTTTGAAAGGAGTTCTACAATTTCATCGTTTGAAATATCAATAGCTCCACCTTTTGTTTCAAAGGAGTACGAAAGGTCCTTGTACCGATCCCAGACCTTCCTAAGGCTTTCATGAGAGACCATATAAATGGTAGGGCTGTATCCAGCATCTTTTAGTTTTTCTATAGCAGAGATTGTACGATCGCTTTGCGGAGAAAGTACAGCCACATCAATTTTTTTGTCTATGATGTTGAATGCTGCTATTTGAGATGTGCGTGCATCATCCTCACGAATCACCCGAAGCGCATCAATATTGATGGGTATAATCGAAAGATCAAGATATCCGACACCATACTTACCGGATAGTGCCTGGGCTAGGTCTTCTTCCTCCTGTTTTCTTAAGATGTCGAATTTTTTGAGTGACTTCTCTTCGTTGAAGTCTGGCAGGGTCTGTGTCATGACTCTTATTGTATCACCTAGGGACCTCAAGGTAACCCATAAAAGAAGGGGAGAACGAGGCCCAAACAGAGCCCTTCTGTGGATATTGACAAATAGCATGTATATGTTATATAATATATTCAGATCAGTAAGGAATAATCCTTATAACAAACCCACTCTCCGAGGTTTACTGGTATGAAAAAGCTCCTTGTTTCCCTTTCTCTCGTACTGCTCTCCATGAACACGACCGCCTGCATTGGCGTTCATGTCCGCACTATGCCTGACCCGCAATCTAACTACGTCTTCGTCACTAACAAGACATCGATGGATTCGGTTCGAGTAAGTTTTTGCGGTATACAGGTTCATTCGTTGAACCGAGCGGTGGACACTGCAATGGTGCAGGTCCATTATCGTAACTGTGGACCTGAAGCCATGCTGTTTGCTGAGGCCTTCAGGTACGGCAGAAAGGTCGGATCTTCGAATGCACAGTTCCACACAGCGTATGACTACTTGTTGAATCGTAATGGATACAACAACTATCGCCAACCAGGGCAGACGTATCAGTGGACACTTACGGACAATTTGTTCCGTCCGTAGAAGAAGCAGAAGAAAGGGTTTGAGCGCGTTTTGCCAAAGGCAAAACGCGCTCTTCTTTTTTACTTTCAAAACATAGGTATTCCTATAGAATGAGAGAGTGAATACTCCAATTACTTCAAAAAATCTCGCAGATACAAGGGTAGTAGCAGAAACTTTTTTACAAAGTCTTATACCTCAAAGTACCGCGACAGTTCTTACACTCTCTGGTGATCTTGGAACGGGGAAGACTACCTTCACAAAAGAGCTCGGTAATCTTCTTGGTATTCCAAAAAATGAAATCACAAGCCCCACTTTTGTTATTATGAATTTTTACAAACTACAAGCTAACACCTACAAGCTGTCATTCACTCACCTTATCCATATCGATGCATACCGACTAGAAAAAGAAGATGAGCTTATCCATCTTGGTTGGCGCGACATAGTTTCCAATCCAGAGAATCTTATTGTGATAGAGTGGCCTGAGATGGTGAAGGGTCTTATACCAAGCAATGCAAGAAAGATTAACCTTAACCACATAGATGCGGAAACGAGAGAAATTTTACTTCAATAAAGTGAAGTGTATAAAACAGGATTGAGATACATGTTAATTCTTAATTCAAAAAAACATTTGAGGCACTATGTCAAAAGAAAGTAAAAAAAATAATAGCATTCCCAAAAAACGTTTAGTGCTTTTAGATAGTCATGCGATTCTTCATCGTGCATATCACGCACTCCCAGAGTTTGCATCATCGAAAGGTGAGCCTACTGGCGCACTCTATGGACTCATTGCAATGCTCATCAAAATCATAGGAGAGCTCCAACCTGATTATATTGTCGCGTGTTTTGATTTGCCGTCGCCGACCTATAGACATGAAGCATACAAAGACTACAAAGCAGGAAGGAAAGAGACAGATGATGATCTCGCCACACAGATAAAGCGCTCGCTGGATGTATTCAAAGCTTTTCACATTCCCGTCTATTCACTCGCAGGGTTTGAAGCTGACGATATGCTCGGTACCATAACGGAGCAGACAAAGAACGAAAAAAACCTTGAGATCGTTATTGCATCTGGAGATATGGACACCCTTCAGCTTGTCGAGAAAGATCGAGTGCAAGTCTATACCCTTAAAAAAGGAATTCATGACACCATTTTGTATGATGTAGAAAAGGTTTTGGAGCGTTTTCAGTTTCTCCCAAAACTCCTTCCAGACTACAAAGGGCTTCGAGGAGATCCGTCAGATAATATCATTGGTATCAAGGGAATCGGAGAAAAAACTGCAACGACTCTCATCACAACCTTTGGAACAATTGAGGAGATGTATAAAACTCTCAAGAAAAATCCAGAGAGTTTTAAAAAAGCTGGACTGACCGATCGCATCATTACACTTCTTTCTGACAACGAAGAAGAAGCAGTCTTTTCAAAGATGCTTGCGACCATTCGCAGAGATGCACCGATTGATTTTAAATTGGAGCTCCCATGGAGAGAGGCTTTTGTGCAGAGTGATATCGATACATTATTTACTGAACTCGAGTTTAGGACTCTCAATAACCGTCTCAAAGAGGTGGTGACAGGAGAAAAAGCTTCGAAGGAAACTATGTCGCAACCATCGCTCAGCGCCGTGCAAGATGAAGAAGTTTCTCTGCAAGATCTCGAAGAGACAGCGCTCGCACTCTGGGTAGTAGATTCTAATATTACAAACCCGACTCAAGATGAAATTTTGAACTTTGCAAAAACCCGAAGTTTCAAAAAAGCACAAGAAATTATAATGTCTGAGCTTGCGAAACGAGGCAGTTCATTTATTTTTAAGGAAATGGAAAAGCCTCTGATGCCTATTGTAAAGGGGATGGATGCAGTGGGAGTAAGGATTGATAAAAAATATTTGAAATCTCTCTCTGTTGACTATCACAAAAAGCTCGATGCTCTCCAAACGAAGATCTGGAAAGAAGCAGGAGAAGAGTTTAATGTGAATTCCCCAAAACAACTTGGCGTTATTATTTTTGACAAACTCGCACTCACGGTAAAGGGTATGAAAAAAACTGCAGGAGGAGAGAAGTCGACCCGTGAAAGTGAGCTCGAAAAATTGCGAGACTTACACCCGATTATTTCGCTGGTTTTGCAATACCGAGAGTTTCAAAAACTTCTTTCAACCTATATCGATACCATTCCGACAGCGCTCGATAAGGAAGACAGGCTCCATACAAACCTCCGTCAGATGGGAACAACGACCGGTCGCATGTCTTCGACTAACCCAAATATCCAAAATATTCCGATCAAGACTGAACTCGGAAGAAATATTCGTAACGCGTTTGTAGCAGAAGAAGGTTTCAAGTTTGTTTCGCTCGATTACTCCCAGATCGAACTTCGAGTAGCTGCAATACTCTCGGACGACCAAAAACTCCTCGAGATTTTTAGAAATGGTGAGGATGTTCACACAGCGGTTGCATCACAAGTTTTCGCGGTCCCGTTTGAAAAAGTAGATAAAGAGATGCGCAGAAAAGCAAAAGTTATTAACTTTGGAATTCTTTATGGGATGGGAGTCAACGCTTTACGCTCAAACCTTGGCGGCAGCAGGGAAGAGGCGCAGGTTTTTTATAATGAATACTTTGCAAAGTTTGAAGGAATCGCACAATACCTTGAGCATACAAAAGCAGATGCGGTACGAAAAGGATATACCGAGACCCTCTTCGGGCGCAGACGCTATGTCGAAGGAATACAGTCCAAGATCCCGTATATTCGCGCTGCAGCAGAACGTATGGCGATAAACGCTCCAGTACAAGGCACCGCAGCGGATATTATGAAGCTCGCCATGATTGCGATCGCGGGGTATATCGTAAAAAAGAAATTACAGAAAGATGTACGGATGCTCCTGCAAGTACACGATGAACTTTGCTTTGAAATACGAGAAGAAAAAGTAGAAGAAGTATGTAAAGAAATAAAAATGTGTATGGAAAGTGTCTTGACTCTCGAGCAGTCAAAAGGCATAACGCTGGTCGCAAACGCAGAAGTTGGTACCAATTGGGGAGATGGTATTGAGATCGCGTTTTGATTTTCCTAAAAGCTAACACTTATCAGCTACAAGCTAATTTATGATTTATCTCATTTATGGCAACAAACACAATGAAGTGCGAGCGAAAGTCCGCTCTATTGAAGGTGCGCAAATCACAAAACGCCCCGATGCTCTTAGTTTCCGGGTAACAGAGGAGAACTGGAAGGACACAAATCTCGATGAGCTTCTCGGCGGACAAGGTCTCTTTGTGCAGAAATATATTGTCATTTTCGACCATCTTCTGCGAACGGACGAAACGAGTGATGCTCTATTTGAGAGATTAAAAGATTTTCAAAATTCAGAGCATATTTTCATTTTCTCTGAAAGCGAGCTGACGAAAGAGATTCTCAAAAAATTTGAAAAAAAAGCTGAGAAGATCCAAGAGATATCGAGCGTCAAAGAAAAGAAAGAGGAAAAGTTTAATATCTTTTCACTGACCGATGCGCTTGGAAGGAAAGACAAAAAGGAATTATGGACTCTGTATCAAAAGGCGCTACTCTCTGGAGTTTCTGCAGAAGAGATCCATCCGATACTGTTTTGGCAGATAAAGGCTATGCTCGGAGCGGTGAGTGCAGGCACTCCTGCCGAAGCAAACCTCAATCCTTTTGTATACAAAAAAGCACAAGGATTTGCGCGGAACTTTTCTCAAGGGGAACTACAAAAAATTTCTTCAAACCTTGTCGACATCTATCACCACGCGAGAAGGGGAATAGTGGAGTTCGATATTGCGCTGGAGCGGTTGATGCTCGGGATGTAAAATGAATTATGATGAGTATATAAAAAGCTTAGCAAAGCCATCGAAGATTTGAATTTTACTATCACAAATTTAATGAAAAGTTATTTGTCTAAGAGACCTTTTAGGTAAACTTCTTGGGATCGGCCACGGATAATTCAATTGTCTTCACAATTGAGTTTCCTCGACCCCAGCTTGTCATTTTGTTTACTAACAAAATATGACTGTGCTTTTCGATGCCAACAAGGAGACGAGAAGTCGTCTCCTTGGATGCACAATATATAAAAAGACGGCCAACTGGCCGTCTTTTTATATATTGTGCATCCAGTTGGGATCGAACCAACGACCTTGTCCTTAAAAGGGACCTGCTCTACCGACTGAGCTATGGATGCATATACTCACAAGCAATACTTTATACCATGGATACCAAAAAATCCAAGCTTTTGAGCTTTATGCTGACTGCTACTCACTGCTAACTATAAGCTCTTAGAGAGGTATATCAAATGCGAGGAAACCTGCTCCGGTAAACATAAGGGATAGAGCGATAACAAAGATGAGTCCGTAAAATACTATGTCTCTTCGAAGGAGGGTTTCGTCGTTGTACTCAATGTACAGCTCAACTCCATTAAGAATCACAAACGCGAGAGCTGCTACCTGTGTATAGAATCCAGCGATGAGCATGATACCGCCCACAATTTCGAGAGTCCCGATAACTCTTGCTGCAAGATCACTATGATTTTTGAGATTGAGGAATTCGAATATTACAGACCAACGAGCTTTCTCGGTCGTGAGCTTGAGGTATCCGAGATTTGCAAGGATAAAGCCTAAGGTGAGGCGCAGGATAAATGGTGCAAGCAGTGAATATGTAAGAAGGTTTGGAAATGGATTAAGCATGGGATTATGGTAGCATCTCCATTATGAAATCCAAAACTTCCTATTTGATCCTCCATAATATCCGCAGTAGCCAAAATGTTGGCTCTCTGTTTCGCACCGCAGACGCTGCAGGAATACAAAAAGTATTTCTTACTGGATACACACCAGCACCACTCGATAAGTTTGAGAGACCGTCGAAGGAAATTGCAAAGACAGCACTCGGTGCAGAGAAAATTATTCCTTGGGAGAAGTGTTCATTTGAAGAATGTGTAGAGAAACTCAAAAAAGAGAGTGTACAGATTATCGGTATTGAACAAGATCAGCGTGCAATCAGCTATCGAGATGTACAGATAAAAGATACAGTCGCTTTTGTACTTGGTAACGAAGTGACCGGTATTGAACCAGAAACTTTGAAACTCTGTGATGAAGTGGTAGAGATCCCCATGAAAGGGGAGAAGGAGTCACTCAATGTCTCTGTTGCAGGAGGGATCGCAATATTTCAGATGCTTGGGATATAAAAAACACAACAAGGACTGATCCTCGTTGTGTTTTAACGCTAGTCTGTAGGATTCCAAAACATGAAAATCGGAAAAAAGAGAAAACACAAACAGACAAATCGTGCGCACCCAAGAATCACCAGCAAAAGCCCAGAAAGGTTGGGGTGCTGCACCATGATTTGCCTGCCGAGTACCGCATGCAGTAAAAGAAAAATCCAAGTCGGCACAAGAGCGATTGTTATGAATATAACGTGGACAACGATACCAATAAATATTGCTATCGGAGATCGCATAGTTTCTCCTAGGTTAAGGTTCTTGACCAAAGATAGCCTGTGTATTACCTTTGTCAATTCGTGACTTTCTGATGCACAGGACAGAAGTGGGCACTTCGACCTCCAATCTTGAGACGGTGGATGATGCCGGAGCACCCTTTCTTTCTGCAGAGTTTTCCTGTCCTTCGGTAGGCTTCATGTTGCAGTTGAAACTCCCCAGGCTTTCCGTCGAGGTTTCTGTAGTCAGACATTGAGTCACCACCAAAATCGATCCCTTTTCTCAAGATGAGTTTGGTCTGTTTCCATATTAGATCAATGTCTTTTTTTGAAAGCATCTTTGTAATAGAGAGGGGATGAATATTCGATGCCCAGAGTATTTCGTCTGAATAAATGTTACCGATACCGGCCACGACACGCTGATCCATGAGTACGGTTTTTATTTTGCCGCTTGGTTTCGTCGCTAATCTCTCTCCGAGAACTTTTGCAGTAAATGACGAGGTGAGTGGTTCTGGTCCGATGCTCCGGAGATCCGCTGATTCAAAAAGAGTAGGGGTTTCGATGAGGGTTACTTTGGCAAACTTCCGCATATCAGAGAGAGCCAAGTGCTTTCCATTCGAAAGAGAAAGTACCAAATGAATGAACCTATTAAAAGAATCTCTGAGTGCAATGTTATCGTCATCCGATTTCCAAGGATCTTTTTGGGCTGAGGTTTTGATGTATCTACCGTAGAGTACATGACCCGTCATCTTCATGTGGATGAGTATAGTTTTGTCATTTGAAAGATGAATGAGTACGTTTTTTGCACGACGCTCTGCGCCCAAGATCTTGGCCCCAACCACATCTTTCTTGAAGCTCGCAAAGAATAGTTTGTTCTTAATATGTGACTTTCCTTCGTATTGGAGAGAAAAATAGTCAGTCCATACATCGTCAATACGCAATCCTTTTGCGTACTTTTCGATACCATCGACAGTTGTTTGGACTTCTGGGAGTTCAGGCATATTACAGAAGATCAAGTAAATCTTCTTTCCAGCCCCGATTGTTTTCTGCCGTAAGGAAGATTTGAGAAGGGCATGTTGTTTTTGGGTTTACTTCCATATGACCAACAACGTGCCCCTTTCCTACAAAGGGGTAATACTCTTTAATAACCTTCGCCATTCCTTGTAGTTCAATATTGGTGGGCTTGCTATTTTCAAAGTCATTGTCAAATGTTATCCCTACACTTTTACAATTTATTTCCCATTTACCGCAGTGCCATCCAGTCTCCTTGTCCTCTAGCAGGCGCTCTGCTGTCCCGTCATCACGAATGATCCAGTGATATGGATAAAACACTTGCTTACCTCCTCGTACGTGACCTGAAAAAACCGGAGTGCCTTTTATGTGAGCTTCGTTATCCAAAGTAGGGTTTGAAAAGTATGGCCCATATAAGCGAATAAGTTCTATTGCAGAAAGTCTAACCAAGGACATTCCAGGCGCATTGCTAGTATGGTGAACGACGATAGTATCTACAGGTTTCCGTTCTGTGTCAAAAAACCCAACATTGTCTCCAAGAGCAATTTCGTCATAAACTAGAGCTTGCTCAAAAAAATCATAGATTATTTTTTTTTCTGTTTCGTACTTAGCTTTGTCAATATTATAAAGTTTTACTAAATTATTTTTCAATTCATCAATACCCATGTACCAGAGTGGATTGTTAATTTTTTTCTTCCAAAGCACTGAATCAAAATACTGTGTATCCATACAAATTAATTAAGAATTTTTTCTATTTCTTCTCTCGCAACACTCGCATCACTCCACGGAGTCTTTTTGCCGTTGGCTTCCATAATATATGGGTCGGTACCTTTGCCGGAAATAAGTACGACATCTCCTGTTTTTGCTCTCGATAGAGCTGTATTGATAGCGGTGCGGCGATCCATAATTATCTCACATGGCTTTTTTGTTATTGCTTTTTTCATCTCGTCGACGATGGAACGTGGGTCTTCGTCATACGGATCTTCATTGGTCAGGATAATGTCATCGCAATATACGTCAGCGATTTCTGCCATACCACTCCGTTTCCATTTGTCTCTTCCACCGCCAGTATTTCCGAGGATGCATATTTTCTTTTGATTTGGGAATGTTTGGTAAAGCTTCTCAAGTGAATCAATGGTGTGAGCGTAGTCTACGACCACATCAAAGCTTTGAGCTTTTCGCTCTTTCTTGTCGACTGTTACAAACTGCACACGTCCTTTTATTTCATCCACACTTTCTATTCCTTGCTTGACGATGTTCGTCACAAGACCTTGGCTTTTTGCAAACGTCGCTGCGGCGAGAGCGTTCGCAATCATAAATTCACCTCGAAGAGGAGACATGATCCTTACTCCATCAAAGGTAAACATAATCCCTTTGCTAGTTGCTTCCCATGGATAACCGTCACTCATACGAAACGGTACAGACATGTCTACTTTTGCTTTAAGGAATTTCGATCCATTTGTATCGTCGGCATTTGCGATGATGACACGATTCTTTTTTGAGGATTTTTCGAGTGCGCGCGCAATTTGGAGTTTTGCATCAAGATACTTTTCAAATGAACCATGAGATTCTATATGTTCTGGAGAAATATTGGTAAAGATAAGTGCATTGAGGTCTATCCACTTGTGACGAAATTGTTTTACTGCTTCGGAAGACATTTCGAGTACCACAGTGTCGCAGCCACTATCGAGTGCATCACGAAGAAACTTCTGGACAAAAAACCTTCCCGGGATCGTCATCTTGCGATTGTTAGGTCTTGAGTTTTTACCAACTTTAAAACGAATAGTGTTGAGTAGTGCGGTTGTACGTCCGGTTTTTTCTAAAATTGCGTTTACAAATTCCGTGGTACTCGACTTTCCTTTAGTGCCTGTAACCGCAACTATGTAGAGATACCGCGAAGGGAAGCGATAGATAAGTGCTCCCGTGAGTGACAGTAGGTAGTGATATACCGGGGCAGCAGTATCAAAAAGCTGTTTTGGAATATATTTTTTTATTCTCCGAAGGATGGTATCGAGCATATATATGATTATGAGCCAA
>JBBQUO010000008.1:0-27231 GCA_038212375.1 Minisyncoccia bacterium | reverse complement strand
GTCTTCACAAAAGTTTGAAACAGTGGAGAGGTTGAAATGTTTGTGTCACAGATAATCCAATTGTCGTCACAATTGGATTTCCGCGACCCCGACTCGCGGTTTTCTCTGCTGAGAAAACATCGCTCCGTCTTCACAAAAAGCACAAAACCCCTTTCGGGGTTGTTGTGTCTTTTTGTGACCCTACAGAGAATCGAACTCTGATTTAAGCCTTGAGAAGGCCTTGTCCTAACCGTTAGACGATAGGGCCATGTTATCAAACATACTTTTTTGAACCTGAATTTTCCTCCACACTGGAGCTGTACACCTTTTCTGTTTTTATTTCGCAGAGCTCATAAAAACTATCAAAGGTCTTGCGGAAGCTTCGAGTCTCGCTTCCTCACCTCTCGAAGGCCTTGTCCTAACCGTTAGACGATAGGGCCATAGATGAACACAATACCTAAAAATTTCAATTTTTTCAATAGTATTGGCTCGTGTAGTTTTTTGTTTGGTATACTGTTTTGATCATGAGAAATAAAAATTTTACAGGAATAGATAGTTTCAAAATTCGTGTTCAAAAGGTAGTGAAATCTATTTCAAAAGGAAAGGTAATGACCTACGGAGCAGTAGCAAAAGCAGCCGGAAGTTCTGGTGCGTATCGAGCTGTCGGAAGTATTATGGCCAATAACTATGATGAAACGATCCCATGTCATCGAGTCATAAAATCTGATGGAAGTTTGGGAAATTATAATAGGCCTGGTGGGGTAGAGGTGAAGAGAAAAAGACTCATTGCAGAGGGGTATAACGGTGTCATCAAGTAACGGATAGAAATGAGGTTCAGATGCGACCTTATGATAGAAAATCTATAGAATATTTACTTTGGAAAAATACAAAGAGTAATTAAGAAAAAATATATCCCGCGACAGCAAAGCTGTCGCGGGATAATCCGTGAGTTATCACGGTAACATTAACGAATCCTTTGGGATTTTGTTATAGGAAACAAAATCTCCAGGATTGAAATCAATCGAAGTCCGCCTGTCTGACTGCACGGACAGATTCACGCTCCGAGTGGTTTTGCCGGTTCTGTTGTCCCGTGCTGAGACAATAATGCTTCCATAATCAGGATTGTACGGCGATGTGCTACCGTAATTTTCCGTGAGAACTGGGACCGTGTATGACCGAGGACCTGGTGCTTGTTCGCCAAACGAATGTCCATCGAAAAAAACTTCAATGGAATTCGTGGTGCGATTGTTGACCGTGATCTGCATGTTGGTAGTGCTGCGGCACCCAATCAGTGTAAGTACCGAAAGGGCAACGAGTAAGAGATTCTTCAGCATAACAACCTCGAAAGATAGTGGGAATGTGCTACATGCCTTTTTTTATAATACATTAATAAAATATATTTGTCAATATTTAGTATAAAACAAAAACGGAACGGGGATGTTCTCCCGTTCCGTTACTTCAATGACATCAATCGTACTGATCCATCCAACCGGTGCGGTTGGTGGTACGAACTAGTGCCGGTGCTTCTGCAGCGTGGTGTCTTCCTTTCGCAGCGTTTCTCGCCGCTGAGCTCCTTCGAGTCATTTCTGACTGAATGAGTCTGAAAGTTTCACCCCACTCATTTGAAGGAACCTTTGCTTCGTTCATTACCGCACGGATGCATGCAATGAACTGAGCATTCTTTTTCTGTAACAACTTACTGACCTTGTCAGCAAGTGAATTGATGTATGACTCTTGCACAACGCCTCCAGGGTTTGGGAGAACGATAGCTCGATAATCAAAATCTCTGTATTTGACTATATCATAGTAAACTTGTAAAGTCAAGCAATATCTGGGGAAAAGAAAAGAGCGAAGAACCTACGGTTCTTCGCTCTTTTCTGAGTAGCTAAAAATGGCTCTATGAAAACATTGAATCAATAACTTCTTTCACATCTGCTCCGTCTGCCTTTCCCTTGAGGTCTTTCATGACTGCTCCCATAAATTGACCCATCTTAGATGTATCAGTTATTCCCATTTCAGATTTCTTGGCTTCTACCACTTTTCTGATGTCATCTTTACTCATCATTGCAGGAAGGTATGTTTGTAAGATTTCAAGCTCTGCTTGTTCAGCTTCAGCAAGATCACTTCGACCACCCTTCATAAATTGGTCTATAGAATCTTTCCGTTGCTTTACACTTCGAGTAATGACCGCGAGCACATCTTCATCAGAGAGAACTTCATCAGGTTTACGTTTCTGTGCCATGACTTCGCTCATGCACGCCGCGAGAAGTCCTCGAAGGGTACTGAGTCTTACACTATCTTTCGCAAGCATCGCTTCTTTGATCTGGTCTCGAATTGTTTGTTGTAACATATCGATGATTATATAACTTTTCTCTATGACGTCCAGCATCGAGGTAAATGCAGAATTGATAGCAGCAAATAGAAATCTCTGATGCTATACTAGTGTCATAATGACAGACACTTTTCCTCTCATTGTTTTTCTTTTGATTATTCTTGTAGTAAACGCTGCTATTTTGTGGCGCCTTTTTGCTGGCACAAGGAAGAGTAGTGAAGAAGGTGTTTCTCAAGATGGACTGCTTCTTATTCAGAATCAAGTAAATGCACTGACTCGTTCACTCGATACTAAACTTTCAGAAAATTCTGATCGTCTTCATCAATCGATGCAGTATCAGGCAAGTGAATCCAATAAAATTATTCGTGACATTGTGCAGGAGCTTACAAAGGTAGGAGAAGGACAGAAGCAAGTCATGAGCTTTACTGAGCAGCTCAAGTCTCTGCAAGACATTTTGAAGAATCCGAAGCAACGTGGAATCCTTGGTGAATATTATCTTGAAACTCTGCTCAAGAACGTACTTCCTGCTGGAAGCTATCAAATGCAGTATCCGTTTCCTGACGGTACTATTGTTGATGCTGCGGTCTTTGTGAAAGATAAAGTGATTCCTGTTGATTCTAAGTTTTCGCTCGAAAATTATAATCGTATTTCTGAGACGACTGATGCAGCTGAAAAAGCTCGACTTGAAAAAGTGTTTGCAAATGACCTTAAGAATCGTATTATCGAAACATCAAAATACATTCAACCAGACCAAGGGACTCTCGACTTCGCGTTTATGTTCATTCCGCATGAAGCCATTTATTACGATCTTCTTGTGGGAAAGGTTGGAACCGATAATGATGAGAATCTTATTCAACGAGCAGCGGGGAAGTATCACGTGATCATCGTTTCCCCGACTTCATTCTTAGCATATCTTCAAACTGTACTCCAGGGCCTCAAAGCGCTCCAAATCGAGGAGACAGCACAAGATATCATCAAACGGGTAAACGATCTCGGTAAGCATCTCAAGTCGTATGAGGAATACCATGCAAAGCTAGGTACTTCTCTGAGTACTGTGGTTAATCACTTTAATTCATCACGCAAAGAACTCGGGAAAATTGATAAAGATGTCACGCGCATTACAGGTACATCGCCTGAGATTGAGGTATTTGCAATAGATAAGCCAATTCTTGAAGACGAGTAATCCCCATATTTTCTTGCAGCTTCGCAACAGTAGGTATATTTTTAATGAGTAGCACAGTACCTTCTGAACTTCTACACTCAACCCTCTGAGGTAACAATGAGCGGTAACGCATCTTCTTAGTACCTCCTTCTACTCTGGTTTTACCCTTCGAGAATTCATTCTTGAAGAACCAACCACAGTCAGAGGGAGGTGATCGAGATTTCCGTTCCTATGTTTACTGCTGCATCCACTCACATGTTGCTTTGGAGAGGATTTAGCCCCGGTTTAGCTTTGCTAAACCGGGGCTAGCCTATATCCATAATCTTAGCCACATTTTAGTAATCCTCAGTTTGGTATCAGAGGGGCTTGCCAAAAAAGCTATTTTGTATAGAATGTACCCACTATGCCTGCAAAAACAGCAACAAAAGAAGCAAAGCCAAAAGCCGTAAAGGCACCAAAAGCTCCAAAACAGCCAAAATCTGGCGTTTTTGCAGTGATCGCTACTGGAGGAAAGCAATACAAAGTTTCTGAAGGAGAACTCCTTAAGATTGAAAAAATGATTGGTGAGTACAAAGAAGGGGATACTATCACCTTCGACAACGTACTCCTCCTCGAAGATGGCGCAACTAAAATCGGTACTCCATACATCTCTGGTGCCAAGGTCACTGCAACTCTCGAAGATATCGGTAGAGCTCAGAAAGTTACCGTTATCAAATACAAGCAAAAGAGTAGATACTACAAGAAAAACGGCCATCGCCAACCTTTCTTTCAAGTTAAAATCACTAGTATTAAGTAATAAAAATCACTCCCAAATGAGTGATTTTTATTTAGTGAGATTTTATGTACGATTTTTGAGAGCGCTTGCAATAGTGTCGCTGTCAGAATATTCGAGCTCCAGACCAGTAGAGAGGCCACGCCCAAGATGAGATATTTTTATAGAGAATTTTTCTGATATGGGTTTGAGCACAGCTTCTACATATTCGCCAGTATTTTCTCCCTCAGTATTTGCACTCATTGCTAAGATGATTTCTGAAAGACCGTTTTGTGCACGAGCACTTACAGTATCAGTAAGACCTTTCACTCGAATCTTTTTTCCAGGTTCTTTATCGAGTACGGGGACTGTGCCGCCAAGTACGAGATAGAGACCGTCATATACGCTCGTCCTTTCAACGTTTTCTAGGTCAGCATCACTTGATACAATCATGAGTTTATTGTGATCACGGTTTCCATTACTACAGATTGAACAAAGGTTTGACTTCGAGGTATTACGACTAAAAAAACGAAAGCACGAGTCGCACATTACAATGTCTTGCTTCAGCACTTCGAGTTCTCGAATGAGTTCTTGTATATAGGATTGGTTTTGAGACAAAAGAAAATACACAAATCGTTTTGATTGTCTTGGGCCGATACCAGGGAACCTTTGGAAAAGTTCGGTGAGCTTGTTTATTGAATTCATAGATTAAAAACTTTCAAACTCTTTTTCTGCTCCTCCAAACTGACTCTTGTCGATGCTTTGGAATGTTGCTTTCTTTTCGTTAAAGAAAAGGTCAACTTTTCCGGTCTCTCCATTTCGGTGTTTTTCGATAAGAATTTCTGCGATATTTGTTTTTTCTGATGCGTCCTTGTACTTGTCTTCACGGTGAATGAACATAACAACATCTGCGTCTTGTTCAATAGATCCTGAGTCACGGAGGTCAGAAAGGCGAGGACGGCCTCCTCGGCTCTCTACGGCACGGGAAAGCTGCGAGAGGGCAAGCACTGGCACGTCGAGCTCACGGGCTAAGTTTTTGAGTGACCGAGAGATTTCTGTCACTTGCTGAACAAGGTTGTCGTTTGCCTTGCCTCCAGGCGGCACCATGAGCTGGAGGTAATCAACAATAAGAAGCCCGAGACCTTTCTCACTTTTGAGACGCCGAGCAACAGAACGCATTTTGAGTATAGTGTTTCCAGGTTGATCGTCGATATAAATAGGCGCTTGAGAAAGTTGATCAAGTGATTTGCGAATCGATGCGAAGTCTTCCTCACTTGTCAGTTTTCCAGTACGGAGTTTCCATGCATCAACATTTGCCTGAGAGGCAAGCATACGGTCGACGAGCTGCTGGGAACTCATTTCGAGCGAGAATATACCCACAGGTACATTGTGGTTTACGGCAGCTTGTCGGGCAATGTCGAGTGCGAGGGCTGTCTTTCCCATTGATGGTCTTGCTGCAAGAATAATGAGGTCTGCTTTTTGGAGGCCTGCGAGTTTACTGTCGATTTCAGGAAATCCCGTAGAAACACCGCGAAGTTCACCTTTGTTGTTATGGAGATTGTCGAGACGCTCCCATGCTTCAACGAGTTCGTCTTTCATGGCGACGAACTTGTGAGGGGTACCTCCCTGAGTTACTTCATAGATTTGCTTTTCTGCCTTGTCGAGAGTCTCTTCAATCTCAGTTCCCTCATCGTATCCGAGGTGTGAAATATATTCTGATGCATCAATGAGACGTCGCATAAGAAACTTTTTTGATGCGATCTCCGCGTAGTGCTTGATGTTTGCAGAAGAGGGAACTGTGTTGACGATTTCGGTTAGATAGCTTGCACCTCCGACTGAGTCGAGCTGATTCTTTTCTTTGAGATGAGAAGAGAGCGACAGAAGATCGATAGGCCGACGCTTTCCAAACAGATCGAGCATTGCATCATAAATAACAGCATGACGATCTGCATAAAACGTTTTCGGTGTGACAATGTCCACGATTTCATAGATTGAGTCTGGGCGCAGCATAATAGAACCAAGAAGAGCCATCTCTGCTTCAATGTTCTGTGGGGGGATTCGAACTTTTTCTCGAATGATATTATCTGCCATGTAGGAATCTTACCATCCTGAGTCTTGCGATGAAACGTCACAATCAATGAACAATGTGTTACTAAGGTGTGGAGAATGAATTAAACTTCTAACGTATAGGGTTTAGTTTATAGCAAAATACAATACCATGAACTATGCAAGCAAAAATCCCGTTCACACAATGTGTGAACGGGATTCTCTTATTTTTTCATTTTGCACACAACAATAGTAAAAATACCCTTATTTTAAGGGATATTTTAGATTTGAGAGATTATTGTGCCTTCTGGTTTGTCTTCAATTTTATATCCAAGTTTTGCGAGTGCATCTCTCATCTCGTCTGATGTTTTAAAGTCCTTATGTTTCCGAGCTTCTACACGTTTTGCAAGTAGTTCGCTCACCAAGTGCTCATCTTCAACTTTAATACCCCCGGCACTTTCTATTGGTTGCTTTGAAATGTTGAGACCAAGCACTTTGTCGAATTCTGCGATGGTTGTTTTTTTGTCTGCAGCAACAACAGAATCATCTTTAAGAAGTTCCCATATAAGAGCAAGTGATTTTGCAGTATCTAAATCATCTTCAATAAATGACTGAAAAGTATCAATATGGTGTTTTGAAGAAGTTCCGCCATCAGGAAGTTGTTGCCACGTTTTAACCAGTTTTTTATATGCTTGCTGTGCAGCCTCGAGCGCCTCAAAAGTAAAGTTTACCTGCGTCGAGTAGCGAGCTTGTAAAAGCCAGTATCGATAGGCGAGTGGAAGAAAGTTTCTTTCTTGGAGTGTTTGCAAGCTCAAAAAATTACCTTCTGACTTTGCCATCTTGCCGCTTTCTACATTTACGAACCCGTTGTGCATCCAGTAATGAGCAAAGGGTTTTCCAGTTGCAGATTCAGACTGAGCGATTTCGTTATTGTGATGGACAGGAATATGATCGATGCCACCAGTATGGATATCAAAAGTCTCTCCAAGATATTTCATCGCCATGGCAGAACACTCAATGTGCCAACCAGGGAATCCGCGACCGAGCGCAGACTCGTATCCGAGTTCATTATTGAATTTCCAAAGTGCAAAATCGCGGGGGTTTTTTTTCTCAGAATTCATACCTATGCGAGATTGCTCGTCCGATATTGGAGTGAGTTGTCCGAGCTTGCCGTAGTGAGGATCTTTTTCGGTATCAAAATAAATCCCGTCAGAAGTTTTGTACGCAAAACCTTTTTCTATCAGAGTCTCTACGAGCTTCATATCTTCAACAAGATGGTCACTTGCAAATGGAAAATACGTAGGAAGCTCAATATGCAGCTTACGTAAGTCTTTTTTGAATTCTTCAAAATAGAGATCTGCCACTTCTCGCATTGCGCTTGTAGTCATCGGTTTACCAAGACGCTTGAGCGCTTTGGTCATTTTGTCTTCACCTTCGTCGCCATCGTCTGAAAGGTGTCCTACGTCGGTAATATTGATGACTTGCGTCACTTCGTAGCCCAGATATTGCAGCGTTCTTCGAAGTGTATCAGCAAATACATATGAACGAAGGTTGCCTATATGCGCGTAGTTATAAACTGTAGGACCGCAGTTATACATCAAAGCCTTCCCATCGCTGATCGACTTGAACTCTTCGAGTGTCCCAGTAAGTGTATTATGAAGTTTCAGCATGGATTTCTTAGAACCTAATTACTAAAAGCAGCAAGTTGTTGTTAAAACCACTTTTTGTATTTGAAGAACGAAAACATACAGACTCCTGCAAAGGCCATAATACCCATCACAATCCAGAAATCGTTTTCCATACCGACAATTGGAGTATATTTTGTATCCATACTAAATATTGCTGCCATAAGAGTAAGAGGGAATGTAACAAATGCCATTACAGTAAGAGTTTTCATTATCTCATTTTGTTTTGTAGAGAGGATAGAGTCGTTTGTTTCGCGAAGTTCTCTGACGGAAGCGATGTTGTTGTTGAGTAGGTTTTTAATCTTTGTGAATTCATCTTGGATCTTTCTTGTGTGATATGAGAAATGCTCATCAAAAATTGTCCTACCATAACTATCGAGCGAGGTGAGAACTTCACTATGAAAATCGGTAGACTTTTTGAAGTTTAAGAGATTGCGTCCTACTTGAGAGAGTGCAAAGACCATGTCTTTTTCTCTTCCTTCAAATATCGCTTGCTCGATTGAGCTAATACTTCCCTCGATATAATCGAGTTCATTTGCAAGAGATTGGTAAATTTGGGCGATAATTCCAAAAAAGAGAATAGTGGTGCAGTTTTCTTCGATACCACGGTCGAGGATGGAATTTACTTCAATGATTTTTGTAAACTTTTCGATCGCATCAATAGTGTCGTAACGAACAGTAATAACAAAGTTTTTTCCAACAATAAAGTCAACTTCTTGACGCATCTCATCTGCATGGCTGTGTTTAAACACAGGGAAATGCAAAATCATGTAGATATAATTTTTGTGAAGCTCAACACGGCTTTTCATTGAAGGCCCGATAAGCTCACTTATCACATTGGGATTTACCGCAAACTCTTCCATGATGGCCCGAGTTTCTTCTTCTGTTGGAGTCTGGATATCGATCCATGTAGCGTCTTTGTATTGAAATCGTCTTATCATGTATATATATGCGAGAGTAATTGAAATTAGTATACCATGCTCTTGCCACGAGTATGTATCTAATGGCAGTGTATTGTATGTTTCACTAGCATTTGAAACTCTGTGGTATCATATTTAAAATAAGTTTCATGAAATCACCAATCCGGAATGTAGTTGCATCAATACTTGTCATCTTTCTTTTAGGTGGCACGTTTTTTGCTGGATACCAATCAGGAATTTCTCATATGCAGTCTAGTCAGTCATTCCAAAACCTTACTGGCAAAACTCTCGGGCAACCTCAAAATGTAGACTTTTCCATTTTTTGGAAAGCGTGGAATATTTTGAACGAAAAGTATGTGCCAACACATAGTAGTAGTTCTCCAATCGACGAACAAAAAGTGTACGGCGCTATCCAAGGTCTCACTGCATCATTCGGAGATCCATATACTGTATTCTTTCCACCTGCTCAAAACGAAATATTTCAGAGCAGTGTAAGAGGGAACTTTGAAGGAGTAGGAATGGAGGTTGGTGTACAAGATGGCATTCTCACAGTCATTTCACCACTCAAAAATACTCCAGCATATCGCGCTGGTGTAAAGGCAGGGGACAAGATCCTCTCAATTAATGGCACCTCAACAGCAAGTTTGAGCGCTGACGATGCTATCGCCCTTATTCGCGGAAAGGAAGGTACAAAAGTAGTGCTCTCAGTTCTTCATATCGGCTCTAAGGATCCAGTAGAGTTGAGTATGAATCGTGAGGTCATTGATATTCCAACTATTACATCAGAACTAGATTCTCAAGGAGTATTTGAGATAAGTTTGTATAGCTTCTCTGCTCAGTCTCCGGACCTATTTAGAAATGCCCTAAGGGAGTTTGTACAATCTGGTAGCAAAAAACTTTTACTCGATTTGAGAGGTAATCCAGGAGGCTATCTTGAAGCGGCTATCGATATGGCAAGTTGGTTCTTGCCGGCTGGAGACGTTATCGTGAGTGAAGATTATGGGGCAAAACAAGCACCTACCGTCTACCACAGTAAAGGCTATGACATTTTTGGAAAAGATTTAAAATTTATTATATTGGTAGATGGTGGCTCCGCATCTGCATCCGAAATTCTTTCAGGCGCACTTCAACAACACCACGTCGCGACCCTTGTTGGTCAAAAAACCTTCGGAAAAGGATCTGTACAAGAGCTGGTAGATATTACTCCTACTACTTCACTGAAAGTGACTATTGCACGATGGCTTACACCAAACGGCACATCGATCTCTGCAACAGGTATTAAGCCAGATGTGGTAGTTGATATGACAAAGGCTGATCAGGTGGCTGGGAAGGATCCACAGAAGGAAAAAGCAATTAGCTTATTGTTAGCGCAATAGCCAATCAAGCCGATTATAGATAAGTTTGATTGACGGTTGTTTGGCATTAGACTTTTCTCTAAAAATCATTAAAATACACTTACTTACTCTATTAACTGATAATCGCTATAGACATTTATGAAAGTTATTCTTTTGCTGCAGGTACGAAATATTGGTAATAAATACGAAATTAAAAACGTCTCAGATGGATATGCAATGAACTTTCTGTTCCCAAAAAAGCTTGCAGAAATTGCAACTGATGCTGCGGTAAAGCGCCTTATGGGCAAAAAAGCTGCTGCTGATGGTGAGCAAAAAATTCACGAAGATTTACTTATGAAGAATCTAAAAGACCTCGAAGGTGTGCGAATTGAAATGATGGAGTCTGCAAACGATAAGGGCCATCTTTTTGCGGGTATTCATGCGGCAGAGATTGTCCCTGTGCTTATGGAACAGACAAGACTCCAGATTCTTCCAGAATACATAAACCTTGAAAAGCCAATAAAAACATCCGGAGAACATGTGATTGAGGTAAGGGTTCAGAATGTAAAGGTAACGTTTACACTCGTGGTACTTGCTAAGTAAGATCCATATCTCTTTCGAAAAAACCCCGCACATTTCTGTGCGGGGTTTTTGTTAAGAAAAAATTACAGAAGTTCCACGAGGTTGCTTTTTCTCACTTCTTTGCAAGATTAATTCTCGTTTCTCCTTTCGTTTAGTGATTTCTTCTTGAGTCCACTGAAGCATGAACCTACATCGTATGTTGTTTTTGGGATGATCGCCTTTCCTAACTGATACGCAGTACTTATCAATTGGGTAAGATCCACGTAGCACTTTTTGCTCAGGAAAGATCTTTCCTCTGAGTTCAAAGTAGCCGCACGGAGAACTTCCTGCGAGAATACCAATAAAACATGATGTATTCCACATACCTTCTACTTTTCCGTCGTTTAAAGCTCTTTTGAGTCTTTGGATATCTTTCAAGGAAACGTGACAACTTGAAAGCACTTTCTCTGCTACAGAATGAGCCGAACCACGCTCTAAAAATTCCAAAAGAGAAAACATACTATTCTCCAGTTTGAGTAAAATGAACTGCTTTCCAGCTTTCTTTGTACACCAAAGAAAAGGGAAGTCAACAAAAAACCGCCTAAGGCGATTTTTTGTATTAGACGATATGAAGGATCTTCTTCTTCAAGACGGTGTTATCGAAGTGAGTTTTTCTTTTAGAGCCCATTTCTACAACCCCATCCTTGAGAGCAAAGAGAGTATGATCGCGACCCATTCCTACGTTTTTCCCTGGAAGCACGTCAGTTCCTCTCTGGCGAACAAGAACAGCACCTACTTGCGTAGATGAGCCAGGTGTGACTTTGATACCCAAATATTTTGGATTTGAATCTCGGCCGTTTTTACTTGAACCTCCTGCTTTTTTTGTTGCCATGAAACTTAGGTTTTATCTTAGATTGGGTATTGGCTTTGAAAAACCATATACAAAAACTATGAATTTCTTATATAATTGACCCGATGAGTATAGAGCAAAACAGCGAAGAGCGCAACCCCCCAGCAGAGCTCCTCAATGAAGAAGAGTTCGATATCGTCTCCAAGGGAGAAGTGGTGGGGAAAAGCCAAGGGTACCGCCATTCTGCTTTTATAGCCCTCACGTTGTTCCTTATAGCGCTAATTTCGTTCGGTATTGGTAAACTTGTTACCTATCGTAAAGCGGAAATACCGATACATGTAACTTCAGAGGCAAGCGCTTCAGTTTCTAGTGCAACAGAGAAATCTGCCGCAGTTTCTGAGCCAGCCACAGCATCAAAAAGTTCTTCTATTCGTACAATCAGTAAACCAACCAAATTAGCTCCCTCTACAAAGAGTGCAAAGGGCCTTTTAGGAACAGTGCCAACTGGACCCATTGTTGCTTCAAAAAATGGTACAAAATACTATTTTGTTGCTTGCTCTGGCGCGAAACGAATTAGCGAAGAAAATAAAATATATTTTGCTACTTCAAGTGAAGCTCAAAAAGCAGGCCTTTCTCCAGCCGCTTCTTGTAAGGGTTTGAAGTAGTGTGGTGAGGTGGTGATACTTGATGCTTCATTGAGTTCATGCTTAAAATATGCGATAATATTGAATCATACTACTTACTCATGGAACGATTACGTAGAAGATCTAAAACATTTATAACCTCACTCTCGGTGGGGTGGTTTTTGTCATATCGGCAAGTAAAGCGTTCGAGTATTGCAACAACAGTACTGATTATTTTTGTTATGATGCTCACGTTTTTAAATCTTGTAGTCGTTCGCGGAGTTCTCGTTGGACTTATCCAAGGCTCGACCAATGTGTATTCAAAGTCATATTCAGGAGAGGTGCTTATGTCGACACTTCCTAAAAAGGATTTTATAGAAAATAGCCCATCAGTTGAAGAGATTGCAAAGAACCTGCCTTGGACCGAATCTATTTCTGCGAGATATTTGCAGAGTGGTACTATCGAGGCTGGTTATAAAGATCGCGTGAAGCTTTCAGATAAGGCAAATATTGGCGGAGCTTCTTTTGCTGGTATAAATCCAACAAACGAAGATGCGACGACGCATATTTCATCAAAAATTATCGAAGGATCATTTCTTACGCCGAGTGATACCAATAGTATTGTCCTTGGAGCAGATCTCTTGAAAAAATACGTACCCGTAGAGTCTCCAGGTATTGCCCTTATTGAAAATGTAAACGTTGGGGACAGAGTTCGTATTACGGTAAATGGTAATGTGCAGGAGTTTACCGTCAAAGGAATATTACAAAGTAAGGTAGGTGAAATCGATACACGTGCATTTATGCTCGACACAACACTTCGCGGCCTTATTGGACGGAGCGATTACAATGTCGACGAAATCGCATTGCGCCTCAAGCCTGGAAGCGATCCAGTAGTAGTAAAAAATGCACTCCTTGGAAGTGGTGTAGGAAGGACTGCAAAAGTCCAAACGGCAGATGAAGCGCTTCCAAAGTTTCTGATAGATATTAAAAATACATTTGGAATTCTTGGAAATGTTATTGGGTCAATTGGGCTTGTGGTGGCGTCGATCACTATCTTCATTGTTATTTTCGTCAATGCTATTACTCGCAGGAAATACATTGGAATTCTCAAAGGTATTGGTATTGATTCGGTCGCTGTTGAATTTGCATATGTATTGCAGTCTGTCTTTTATGCTGGCTTTGGGATCTTGCTTGGACTCGCAATACTCTATGGTTTCCTCGTTCCATTCGTCGCAGTACATCCGATCAAATTTCCCTTTAGTGATGGGATCTTGGTTGCAGAATTACCAGGTACTATGCTTCGAGCTCTTTCACTCATGATCGCAACCTTAATTGCTGGGTACATTCCTGCACGTATTGTGGTAAAGCAAAATACGCTCGATGCAATTCTCGGCCGTAATTAATTTCAACGTTATGATAGAAGCAAAAAATTTAATCAAATCATTTCCAAGTGGCGACACTGAACTCGTTGTTCTTAAAGGAATATCTTTTAAAGTAGAGACTGGACAGTTTGTTGCTATTACTGGGCGATCTGGCTCTGGGAAGTCAACTTTGATGTATCAACTTGGTCTTCTCGATCATCCAACATCCGGAAATATACTTCTCGATGGAGTAGATGTAACCAATAGACCAGTCGATGAACATACTCGTATTCGTCTCGAACAACTGGGATACGTATTTCAAGATTACGCACTTATTCCAGAGCTGACAGCATTAGAAAACGTACTCGTACCACTTATGATGCAAGGGTTTCCTATGGAAGATGCAGTAGAAAAAGCAAAGAAATCTTTGAATCGTATCGGTCTAGCAGACAGACTCGACAACCTTCCAAGTCAACTTTCTGGAGGTCAGCAACAAAGAGTTTCGATCGCACGAGCTATCGCACACAACCCTAAAATTATTTTTGCTGATGAGCCCACTGCAAACCTTGATATCGAAACATCAAGGATTGTGCTTGATACTTTTCTAGAGCTTAATCGTGAGGGCCAAACTATTGTTATGGTAACTCATGAGCAAGAGTATGCGGATCTCGCTCATCGCAACATTACGCTCTCAGACGGACAGATAGTCAGTGATATAATTAACAGAAAGCGCGTATAACCACATTATCTATGAACACCATTACATCATTTATCAAGAATAATCTTAAAAAACTCATCGTGGCAGTTGTTGTTGCTTTGATACTCATATTGGTATTGCGAGGTGGTTCAAATGCGAATCTTCAGAATGTTGGAGTGATACGTGGCGATCTTGTCCAAGAAGTGGCCGTAACCGGTATTACAAAAGCAGTCAGTTCGGTCAGTCTGGGATTTCAAACTGGAGGTCAGGTAGCGCAGGCAAGTCATAAGGTGGGGGATAGAGTCCAGGGGGGCGATGTACTCGCTGTACTTGATCAAGGAAAGCTTGCCGCAGATCTTGCAAAAGCAAAAGCTGATCTTTCTGGAGGACAGGTTGCGCTCAGTGAAGCTCAGAATGAAACAAGCGGCAATGTAAGTAACGCCCAGAGCACGATTGTAGGAGCACTAAAGGATGCATATTCAAAAACAAACGATTCAATCAGAAATAACATCGATCAGTTTTTTAATAAGACAGGAGTAAATAACGATCATATCGATTTCTCGTTTACTTCAGGCTCATATGCGTACACTGGAAATATCGATACTTCACTACGCCTTACGATCAACTCAGGTCATGCAAATATAAAATCCGAACTTTCTGACTGGCAAAATTCGCTCGCATCAGTGGATAGTGCAACAGACCTCAAACCTTACACAACTCAAGCTGAAAAGATTCTCAATGATGCAAAACAATTTGTTGACCTAGTGTCACAAGCAGCAAATGCACTACAAACTCCAGATTCTCAGTATGTCAGCACAGTTAATGGCTTCAAAACAACCGTTTCAGAAGCTCGGACAAGTGTTGGAAGCGCACTTACCAATTTGCTGACTGCAGAATCTGTTTACAACAATGCTCCAAAGCAAGTGGGAGGTTTAAGTGGAAATTATGATGCAGTACTTTCTGCAGAAGCAAAAGTAGCGAACTTTCAAGCTGCGGTTCAGAGCGCGCAAGCAGCTCTCAATCAAACTGTTATGACTTCTCCAATTGCTGGAGTTGTCACTCAGTACGACACTAAGGTGGGCCAAACTGTCACTGCAGGAGTACCTCTGGTGTCTGTAATTTCTGATAATAATCTTGAGATTAATGCCAATGTTTCTGAGGTAAATATCGGCAAACTTGCAATAGGTAATCCAGTAGCTATTACATTCGATGCATTTCCGGGTCAGAGATTTGATGGATCGGTTGTGTATATAGATCCAGGTGAAACTTTGGTTGATGGTGTAGTCAATTATAAAGTTACTGTTGATTTTGAAGCATCGACTACTCCTGTAAAGAGTGGTCTTACCGCAAACCTTAAAGTAAAAACAGCAACAAAAGCCGCAGTACTCAAAGTCCCACAGTATGCCGTAGCTGTAAAGAATGGAAAATCATATGTTGAAAAGGTAAATGGAAAAGAGGTTACTGAAACAGAAGTGATCCCAGGATTTATTGGCAATGATGGAACTATCGAAATCGTTTCCGGCCTTTCTCTCGGAGACACTGTACAAGTTGGCGGAAAATAGGATTTGATATATCCTACTTACTACAATGAATTACGAGATTATTTTGTATTACAAATACGTTCCCATAGAGAACCCAGAGATGCTTGTAAAGACTCAAAAAGAGCTCTGCGAGAAGCTTGGGTTGAAAGGTCGCATCCTTATCGCAACAGAGGGTATCAATGGAACCTTGGAAGGTACGAAAGATGCAATCAATGTGTATTGCAGAGATTTTCTTACAGACTCTCGCTTTTTAGATATTAATATAAAGCGAAGTGTTGGTGACGGAAATGCATTTCCGAAACTAAAAGTGAAGTTTCGTAGTGAAATAGTGAGTGCAAGCCTCGGTGAAGACGATGTGAAGCCTTGGGAAACTACAGGTAAATATCTTTCAGCAGATGAGCTCAACTTGTGGATCGAAGAGGGGAGAGAGTTCACTATTGTCGATATGCGCAATGACTATGAATACAAGATCGGCCATTTTGAAAACTCGATCGACATGGGTATGAAAAATTTCCGTGATTTACCGAATGCTATTAGCAAGTTGGAGCCATTGAAAGATAAACCCATTATCCCTGTTTGCACTGGTGGAGTGCGATGTGAAAAAGCTTCTGGATATCTTATCAAGAAAGGTTTTAAAGATGTGTATCAACTTCACAATGGTATTGTGACTTATATCGAGAAGTTTCCAAATAAAGCTTTTAAAGGAAAGCTCTATGTATTCGACAATCGTATTGCGATGGACTTCGATACTCCTGACAACCATACTGTGGTAGGGAAGTGCGATCTTTGCCAATCTTCCACTGAACACTATGTGAATTGTAAAAATACTTCATGCAACGCTCATTTTCTTGTCTGTGAATTGTGTGAGACCGAGCAAGGTATATTCTGTAGTGATAATTGCAAAATTATCGTAGCAAAAGCCGCACTCGTATAGTTTGACAAGTGCAAGATAGTTTGATATAATACCCCTAGAATTCTTTGAAAAATTACTGCAATGAGACGAGCTTTTTTTGCCTTACCCAAGACTTAAAGAGCTCGTCTCATAAGGGACAAGTCGCTATTCGGAGCGCATCCGAAGGAATTACTCTATAGGAGCATCGTATGACTGCGATCGCGTCTCAAAAGAAGCAGTTGCGAGATCTCGTTGGTTCGGGTGCAGCTCACGGCGTCAACATCGCCCTTGGCGAACTCGATAACGATGGTCTCATCAAGCTTCTCGACAACGGAGATGAGCTTCGGGCGGCGGTCATTCAAACCATCACCTCGAAGGCCAAGGAACTCTCGGTCTCGAATCAGTTCGCGAACGAGGAAGTTCGATCAGGCTATGAATACCCGAAGGAGTACAAGCGCAAGGATCTCGTCCCACAGACGAACATTCTACGGCAACTCTTCCCGGGCCTTGGCTTCGCCGATGAGAAGGTGATGGAAGCGCCACTTCCAAAAGGTGCCGAAGGATGGTTCGCCATCCCGCGCTGGCAGTCGCTCGGTGCGACGTACCAAGAAGCGCTCGAGAAGGTGCTCTCGAAGATCGCTGAAGCACGAACGTTCACGAACTACCGCAAAGGTCAAATCGAACCCGAGCGCCTGCGTCAGACGGATCGCAAGATCCAAAAGATGCAGCAGATCGGCGACACGCAGAAGGATCATGACATTCTTGTGGTTCCACTGCAGTTCGGTCTTCGTCATCGCGGCCGGTCGGTTCGTCGGGCACGCGAAGTCTTCCAGGGGAACGAATTCGGTCTCGGTGCGTTCGAAGTCGCGATTCTCGCACTGACGCATCCAGAACGATTTGTTCGTTGGAAGCAGCTCCACACCGATTGTCCCGGCGACGAATACGCTCCAGGCGCCGTTGGTAAGTTCGTGCGCGCGCCGATCTTCATCTGGGACGACGGCGAGCTCGTGTTCAGCTCGGTCTGGTTCGGCCACGCCCTCGAGTTCTATGGTTCTGTGTCGGCCTTCGTTCCGCAGTGATCTTCGTCGTTTGAATCCTTGAGTCTTTTGAATTCTTGACTCTTGAGTTCGCGAAATTTTCAGCGTTACCCACAGTTGTGGGTAACGCTGATTTCTTTTGTGCCTGAATAGTCAAACTGAAATTAAAGTAGTTTGTTTCGATATAACCTTGATATTCCACACGTTGTTTTGTTTTTTGCAAAACAAAAGGTCGTTCTCACGTGAGAACGACCTAAGTAGTTGTTAGCAAGCACCTCCGCTTTGCAATTGGTGAAAAATTTCTGATGGAGCAAGCTCGAGCTGCTGAAAGAGAGTGTCGCGCAGTGCAATGATTGCCACTTCGCTAACCCGTCCTTCAGCAATCTGGGCCGCATAGAAGCTTCTGCGTAGTAGCTCGAGAGCAAGACTACGGAGAACTTCTTTACGATCTGGACGATTGAGAGAGATAAAAGCTCCCTCAATACTCGTGATGAATCGCGTGGCATAGCCAACGTATTCATCAGGATTGCAGTCATCACCGTAATAACACTGGAGTGGGTCCACTGTGTTGAACGTTCTCAACACAAGAGTACCGAACTCGCCGTGGTTATTGGTGAACGACCGAACCTTTGCCTGCACATCATAGGTGCTCGGCATACTTCCTCCTTGGAGTGGGGTGGTTGGCTCATATATACCTTCCAGAAAGCCTCCATTCTTTGGATTTAGTTACAGAGCAGGAGCTTCTAAAAGAAATATTAATACAAATTTTTAATATAGTCAAGTTTTTGACAAAAAGAGCTAAAAATGGCTTGTTCTAGTACGGCAGATATATGGCTATAAATATAGTTACTTTAAGTTTTTTCTTAACTAAAAGGGTTGACAATAAGTTTCAAACCTGCTAATATATCAGTGACTCAGTAAACGCTGAGTTTTCTGTTTCTAGGCCGTTCAAAACCAACCTATAAGATTTAGGTAAGCCTAAAAACAGAAACATTCTCTACAGCCACGACAGAATTACTCATAACTTTATTGTTGTATTCTTAATTTAGCTACGATTGGATTATTAGCTGTTGTTTCTGGATTTAATACTGTGGGTACTGCGCCAATAGCCATGGCCACAATAAACCCAAGTATCTCAAATGCGAAGTCAGTGGAAGTTTCAAAGCCACTTACTACAGAGGAGTCGGTAAATGCCTATTTCTCGGATCTACCGATTATGATAGACATAGCCCATTGTGAATCCCGTTTCCGTCAGACTGACAAGCTTGGAAACGTGTTCCGAGGTGTACAGAATCCTTACGACGTTGGTGTGATGCAGATCAATGAGATGTATCACCTCGATGAATCAAAAAAACTCGGTATCGATATCTACACACTGAAAGGAAATATGGAATACGCCCGCCATCTCTATGAGAAGGAAGGTGCAAGACCATGGATGGCCTCATCAGCATGTTGGGCACAATACCAGAATATCTCAAAGAGTTAATTTATTTTAACCCAAAACAAAACCCCGCGAAATGCGGGGTTTTGTTTTGGATGCATTATATGATGGTAGTTTCTTTATTTTTTTCAGGCCAATTTTTGTAATGAGCGAGAGAAACTAGTATAAAGAGTATAGTTGATACCATGGCAGAGCCAAGACAATAAATACACCAGGCGTGGAGAACGAGGCCTTGTACGTACAAGAAGTATACGCTCATAAGAAGCCCTACTGACGTTATGAGGTGAAGAGCTTTTAATGAAAAAGCTTTCCGTTTGTCAGCGTAATGCATTGCGGTGCCGAGTACGGTTATGTAGTAGATCATACCCAAAAGCGCCACAGGAATACCAAATAGCTTAGAATTAGTGCTTGTAGTGACAGTATCGCAGCCGCTTGTGATAAAGCACGGTGGTGTCATTTTGAGGAAATGCTCACCTGTAAGAAAGCTTGCGTCCATAAAACCCAAAAACGCTACGAAAAGAATACATCCTATAAGCCAAGTTGGAATATATTTTGTCATGAGAAAATAGAAAAATTAGCTTGCGCTTTGGACCGTACTCGTAGCTTGTTCAGGGCTTGATGAACCCGTACCACCGACTACTTTTGTTATTTCAGCTTTAAATGCTTCATATGATTGTGGGTTCTCCATCTTTTTTCCATTCAAGTAGAACGTAGGGGTTCCATTGATTCCGATATCGTTTCCATTTTTCAAATCCAAATCGATACGGTCTTTTACCTTTCTCGAATCTACATCTGCATTGTATTGATCCATGTTGAGTCCGATATTCTTGGCATATTCATCAAACGCAGACTTTCCGGCACTGTTTACCCATTTTTGTTGATTGGTGTAGAGCTCAGTATACATTTCCCAAAACTTACCTTGGAGTCCAGCAGCCTCAGCAACCTGAGCAGCGTTTTGAGCCTGGAAGTGGATCTGACGAAGTGGGAAGTAACGATACACAATACGGAGATCATTAGGAAAATCTGTATGAAGCCTTTCTAAGAAAGGAAAGTATGCTCCACAAGCTGGACATTGGAAGTCAGCAAACTCGATAAGAGTTGCTTTTGCGTTCGCTGGACCCTCTGCATGATCTTGGTCAGTGATAGTGAAGTTCACAGTGTCTTGTGCTACAGCGTATCCAGATGGAAGTGTAGTGTGTCTTGAAGCGAGAGCCATAGTACCAAACGCTCCAAGGATAATGACGACAAATCCAATAACCCACATGTTTTTTTTAATGAATGACATACGTATTTGTGTAATTAAAATTAGATGTACAGTATATCAAATTTCTCTGTTCACAAAAATACTTTCTCGTGCTGCAGTATCCTTGTCCACAGATATTTCTTGTCGGTGAACTATAGTTCACTTATACTTACAACATAACAGAAACAGTAATACACGAAACGCTATGAGTAATCACAAATTAATTTCCACCATTTCACGAGAGCTCGATGCGATCAATGAACAGATTGACTGGAAGGTGATCAAGGGGATTCCGTATCGCAAGGAATCTCGTAGACACAAGCTTCTCGTTTCCATGCTTCATGACATTCGAAAGTCAGTGGCACAGCAGGGTAGACTTTCTAGTTTCCTTTCATTTCGATAACATTTCATCAATCTTATGAATAGTAGTAAAAAGTTTGAACAAAAAGAAAAGATTCTCCAGTTCTATAAAGGCAACAAACGAATGCCTGGATATCAGGAGATCATGAATATGCTTGGATTCAAGTCCAAGAACTCAGTACATAAGCTTATCTCATGGCTTGTAGAAGAGGGAGTGGTGCAGAAAGACTCTCAGGGTCGTCTTACTCCAAATCGTGTGTTCGGAGAGATACCTCTCCTTGGTCTTGTAGAAGCTGGTATCCCTACTGTTGCTGAGCAAGAAGACCTCGATACTATAAGTGTTGAAGATTTTCTTATTGATGACAAAGAAAAAAGTTATCTCCTTGAAGTAAAAGGGGATTCGATGATTGATGCGCATATCGAAGAAGGGGATTATGTGCTCGTAGAGCGCAAAGGCGAACCCCGCATTGGAGATATCGTCATTGCGGAAGTTGATGGCGGATGGACGATGAAGTATTTCCGTAAAGATAAGAAGGGAATTCCCTATCTCGAACCGGCAAATAAAAAGTATGACAACATCTATCCTGAAGAAAGTTTCCATGTTGCCGCCATCGTAAAAGCGGTCATTCGAAAGTATTAGGGAAGCTTCTAGGTGTTAACTGATAGCTGATAGCTTTTAGATTACGATGTAATTTATAATTTGTGAGATGAGTCCTCAGTGGATTTCTATTCCGGAAGTTACTATTGAAATTAATATTTGTTATATATGAAAAAAGAAAAACAATACTGGCTATTGAAAACTGAACCTTCTTCATATTCAATTGACGATTTCAAGAAAGAGAAGAAAACATCTTGGACAGGAGTGAGAAATTACCAAGCAAGGAATTTTATTCGATCCATGAAAAAGGGAGACCTGTTCCTTTTCTATCATTCGGGAGATAACCCACCGGCAGTGACTGGCATCGGCAAGGTTCTCGCTGATGCATATCCAGATCCGACTCAGTTTGATACCAAAGACTCACATTTTGACCCAAAAGCTACAAAAGAGAAGCCACTATGGTCTACGGTTGATGTTGGATTCAAACAGAAATTAAAAGAACCCTTTGGATTACCACTTATTAAGGCTGATTCCAGCCTTAAAAATATGATGGTAGCTCAGAGAGGGAGTAGACTCTCGGTCCAACCTGTGCTGGAAAAACATTTCCACTTTTTTATCAAATAAAGGGGACTATAATAGTATCTATGGAGACAAATGAATCACAAATGCAGGATGCGGACATCGTTTCTAAAGCTGATGTAAATCTTATGGAGGACCCAGCTGATAGAAATCTTTGTGAGTCCTGCGCATAATCAAAAAACTACGCTCGAAAGAGCGGTTTTTTGATTTAATTTTTAAAATTGTGTATAAACAAAAAACAACCTTCACAAAATATTTTGTGAAGGTTATTGCGCACTCACTATTCTATAGAATTTTCCTTACCGTGCTTGTTAATACTTCGATCCAGATTTTTTTAATTTTAATTTTTCTTTTCTCACTAGCTCAAATGCGATCAGTACCTTTTTTGTAACGTAATGATCTCCTGCTGAAAGTGAGCTTGAAAATATGTGAAGATTCACAAGAGAGGGAACAAATGCAATGTGCTCGCACAAACGCTCTCCATGAGCACCCTTTCTGACTACGAGAATTTCAAAAAGTTCTCGCATGACAACTTTACGACTGTGCCTCATAAAAGCTCCTGTGAGAGGGGTCTCTAATTCCACTTTGATTCTATCACCAAGAGATAGAATTATAAACAAAAGAAAGAATTAAAACTTTTTAATTTCTGGCGATTCATTCAGAGGGAATGGAACTTTTCCTATTAGATGAGTGTCGCACAATATATCTTTTGCGACGTTAGTATAGAGGAGAAAAGGCCATTCCTGAAATGACCACTTCCCTCCCGATTTTTTTTATTTTTTTGATAGTCTATAATTTGGTACCAAATTAAATAAGATATATATATTTACTCTCTCTTTGAACTAGTCATATAAACCCTCCCACCATTTATACGTCAAATTAAAAAAAACAAGCAAAAAAACGTAAATCGGGCTTAGAACAAAAAACAAGATTTTCTTAGGTTTCATGGCATTTGCTACCTTACCACTAAACCAATACCTGATCAAACTTAAATCAGATTATAACTTACGAAGCCTTCACTTTGGTAATAGAGTCCCACAAACTTATTACAATCTGCTTTAGGTTTATAAGAAATCCAATAAACACATCAGATCCAAAAAATGCTGCGACTTGGACATGGAAAAGCATTTGAAGTAATGCGAGTCCAATTATGATAATTATAATAAGAGTTACAAAGCCTTTTTCAAAATAGTGTTTCTTCATAATGCGTTCCAGGTTTAATTTAGCGGTGGTAAGTATCCGAGCGGGTCAAGATATGCGTTTAATCCTTCGATAACGGGAATCGTTACATTCTTACAAAATTTACTCGAGGAGTATTTTGCGACTTTTACACCTTCTGCCGCAAAGAGTCCAAAATGAAGATGAGGCCCTAATGAGTATCCAGATCCAAACGCACCAGGTTGTCCTCCAGAGTACCCAACAGTCGCGCCACGAGCAACTACTTGGCCTGGGCTTACATTGTAAGCTGATAAATGTGCATAAAGACTTGAAAGCCCATTGCTATGCTGAATAAGAAGCCATCTACCGTATGAGTAACATCCTGACTGATTGTCAGTGTTGTCCATTCCAATAACGACACCATCTGCTGCAGATTTTACCGGAGTACCAACTGGAGTTCCGAAGTCTACTCCGTTGTGGGTTCCAGAAACGTAGAGTCTTTTTGCATCTACAGTTTTACCAAATCGTTGTGTAATTACAATTTTATCAAGTGGCCACGATAGTACACCACTTCTCTCTGTTGGAATTTTTGATGGATCTAATTGAGCTTTGAGTTGAGATTCAAACTGAAAAAGTTCTTGTTCGAATTGTTGGCCCTTTTTTTGGTTTGCTTGTAACATCTTCTCGTATTCAGTTTCTTGATTTTTAGTAACTGTAAGAAGGTTAGATTTTGCGACTTTATTCTGATCAACGATTGTTTTTCTTGTTACGAGCTCAGCTTTTAGATTTGTGAGCTCCTTGTTCTGTGTTTCATTTTGTGATTTTTGATCCTCGAGATTTTTTTGGTCACGAGAAAGTTCATCAGTTTTTTGTTTTACCAATGTTTGGAATTGATGGATCGATTCAATGGCTCCCCAGAGCTCGTTGATATTTTTAAATTCAAGAAAGTTTTGGATAAGAGATGCATCATCAGCTCTATATAATGCTTGCAAAGTTTCTTTTATTGCACTTTGGTTCTTTGTAATACTATTTTTTGTTGTGTCGATATTGATACCAAGCTGAGCTATAGTAAGTTTGGTAGTGTCAATTTTATTGCTCGTAACACTCAGGTCATTTTGAAGTTTTTTACCAGTTGTTTCCAGAGTTTTTACAGCACTCTGAAGTGTCTTCGCTTGCTTATTCGAAGCATCAATTTGTACTTGAAGCTTTGCATTTTCTGCATCAAGAGCTGCTTTTTCAAGTCTTTTGTTATTGATTTGTGTTTGAAGATCAGTTTGAGTTACGCTGTGAACTTGAGGTGCAGAAAAAAAGAAAAAAACGGATAGTACCGATAGTGAGATTACTATGCTTTTGATTGAGCATATATACTTCATTCAATTGATTATACCCTCTAACTAAGCTTTTCTTCTGCGAAGGCGATTCTCCCGAGAGTCTCTTTCTTACCAAGAATTTCTCCTAACACAAAAGGATCTGGAGATTTTTCCTTTCCTGATAGGGCAGTACGAAGAGGCCAAAGGACACTCCCCCTTCCTGATTCGGTGGCATAATCCCATATTGAAGCTTTTAGGTTTTCAGCTGAGAAATTATCATCCGAAAGATTACTCAGAATGTCTCGAACTTTTACCAAATGATTTTTTGTAATAAGTGCATCTTTTTCATCTTTCCAGAATAGCAAAGACGTTGTGAGTGCAGGTTGTTCAAATAAGTAGTCAAACTCGCCAGCATCTACAAGTTCAGATAGTTCTTTCCAGTTACTAATTCTTTCAAACATAATCTTCCAGCTTTTAGTCAGTATCTCCCCGGTAAGGTTCCAGTGTTTCGAAAGATATTTTTGTGAATGCTCAACAGCATTTTTTATTTCCTTTTTAATTGTTTCTTCTGGAAGAAGCTTTAGGTGTTCTTTGTTAAACCATTTAAGTTTTTCTATATCAAAAATCGCACTACCCTTCTGTACTCTCTCCAGATCAAAAATATCTGTCATCTCTGCAAGGGAATACACTTCCCTCTCCCCACCTGGATTCCAACCAAGAAAAGCAAAAAAATTGAGTAGTGCAGACGGAGCATATCCTTCGAGTTTATATGTGTCGATCCATACAGCTGCTCCGTGCTTTCTCTTGGATAGCTTTTTCCTGTCTGAATCTAGAATAAGTGGGATATGCGCATATATTGGACGCTGTGCACTAATTGCTTCTTGGATAAGAATTTGACGTGGAGTGTTTGATATATGGTCTTCGCCTCGAATAATGTGGGTGACACCCATTTCATGATCATCTATAACGACTGCGAGGTGATAAAGAGGCTCCTCAATGCTTCGAGCGATAACAAAATCACCGAGGTCAGTTGTATCAAATTCCACAGTTCCACGGACAATGTCTTCAAAAGATACTTTTTTATTTGGATTTTTAAATCTAATTACTTCGGTTCTTTGTCCCACTTCTGTCACCACTTCTTTTGAGATATATGCGTGTCCGCTCTCAATCAGTTCCTTTACATAGGATACATATACATCAGTTCTTTCGGATTGCCTAAAGAACTCATCGTAAGTAAGTCCAAGCCACGCAAGGCCATCGAGCTGGTTTTGTTCAAACTCCTTAGTTGAACGTTCGGTATCGGTATCTTCAACTCGAAGAATAAACTTGCCGCCATTCCGTTTTGCAAACAAATAGTTGTAAAGAGTTGTTCGAGCAGTGCCAATGTGAAGGTTCCCTGTTGGTGATGGAGCCATGCGAACAACAATTTTTTTTGAGAATTTTTCCATAGTATTAATTTTTAACTTCATGACGAAGTGCAATTTTAAGAATTTCTTCTGCGATAAGGTGCGCTGCATTTGGTTTGGTAAATTCTTTGGTAGCTGCTCTCATAGATCGAGTGATGTCAGGGTTTTGTAAAATGCGATTTACCTCAGCATAGAGAATATTTCCCGTAAGATTGTTTTCCTCAATTACAATTGCAGCACCACTTCGAGCGTAGGCAAATGCATTTTTGGTTTGATCATGACTTACGCTCTCTCTGATTGGTATAAGTATTGATGGTACTCCCCACGCTGCAATTTCAAAAATAGTAGAGCCAGATCTTGAAATAACGAGGTCTGCAGCCCCCGCTGCGCTCCGTAAGGTAAGCGAGTCCATATAGTCATACGGATGGTAACGATCCTTAAATGAACTATGAAAAAGTACCGCTTCAGCAATTTTTTTAGTTTCTTCGATATGAGTCTTTCCTGTTTGATGAATGACCTGATATGTTTCAAGAAGTTTTGGCAGCGCTTCTGTGAGTGCATCATTGATTGTCTGTGAGCCAAGTGATCCACCAAGAATAAGAATTGTCGGAATGTCTTTCTTTAGATTAAGAAATTCATGAGCATTTGCCGTAAGTGGAATGAGTAGATCTTTTCGGATTGGGTTTGATGTGTAGGCGACCTTTTCCTTTTTGAAGTAATTCGATGCTTCGGGGTAAGAGATGGCTACTCTTTCTGCAAATTTTCCTGCCCATAGATTCACTCTTCCTGGTACACTATCTGACTCATGAATAACCACAGGTATTCGAAGTATTCTTGCGGCGAAGAGTGCTGGAAAACTTGCGTATCCACCTTTTCCAAAAACAACATCAGGATAGAGCATAAAAATATCCCAGGTAGAAAGGATCACTCCCCAAAGTGTTTTAAAAAGGTCAAAAAAATTGAGAATAGAAAAGTACCTGCGTATTTTTCCCGCATAATTTTTTTTGTATATAATTTTGTTATTAAATAAAATTCCTTCGTTATAAGGGGTCGGTGACATAAAGTAGAGCTCCATATCGACGATTTTATTTTCTCTTGCGATTGAGTTCAATTCTTCGGCAACAGCTATAACGGGATAAAAATGTCCACCTGTAGCTCCTCCGGTAAGTAATATTTTCATGCGTAGTTAAATAATATTAGACTCTCTTTTGATGTTTTGAAATATTGAGAATAATGCCTATTTGAGCCAGGGTAATAAGGAGGGCTGTACCGCCATGACTGACAAATGGAAGAGGATTTCCAGAAAGTGGAAGCACCCCTACCATAGCTCCTATATTCACATAGGACTGGGCTGTGATTAGTATA
>JBBQUO010000007.1:0-27759 GCA_038212375.1 Minisyncoccia bacterium | reverse complement strand
AAAAAGTCATGGAATATTAACCATGTGTCCATCGGATGCGGCTTTCGCCATTTCCTTAGGCCCGACTAACCCTTGGCTGATCTACATCGCCAAGGAAACCTTGTTCTTTCGGCGTACGTGATTCTCACACGTATTGCGGTTACTTGTGCCAACATTCTTACTTCGCAACGCTCCAGTGTGGGTCACCCCTTCACCTTCACAGCGGATGCGAAAACTCTCCTACCGCTCCCACTGCACGAATGCAATGAAAACCCTCAGTTTCGGTACCACACTTAACCCCGATTATCTGCGGCGCAGAATCTCTTACTGAGTGAGCTGTTACGCTATCTTTAAAGGATGGCTGCTTCTAAGCCAACCTCCTCAGTGTCGAAGAAACTCCACCACCTTAAGTGTACTTAGTGTGGATTTAGGGACCTTAAATAGAGATCATGGGCTGTTTCCCTTTTGACCACCGGAGCTTAGCCCCCGGAGTCTAACTGCCGTACTTTTAATCGCGAGTATTCGGAGTTTGATAGGTTTCGCGAGATTTCTCCCTGTCGAAACCTTCCAGTGCTCTACCCCTCGCGGGAACATACGACGCGAACCCAAAAGCTCTTTCGGAGAGAACCAGCTATTACCAAGTTCGATTAGCTTTTCACTTCTTATCACAAGTCATCGGAGAGTATTGCACGGCTCAACCGTTCGGGCCTCCATCTGACTTTCGTCAAACTTCACCCTGCTCATGACAAGCTCACTTGGCTTCGGGTCTTTAGCATACTACGAACGCGCTATTCACACTCGGTTTCCCTATGGCTCCACCCTTTCGGGGCTTAGCCGAGCAGTATGCTAAAACTCGTTGGCTCATTCTTCAATAGGCACGCCATGACGGATATAAATACCCGCTCTGACTCCTTGTAGGCATATGGTTTCAGGTCTATTTCATCGTCCTCACCGGACTGCTTTTCACCTTTCCCTCACGGTACTAGTTCACTATCGGTCTCTAAAAGTATTTAGCCTTGCCGGTTAGTTCCGGCAGATTCCCCCGAGCCATTCGTGTCTCGAGGTACTCAAGAACAATACCAAAAAAGTTGTTTTGTTTTCGCTTACGGGACTATTACCCACTTGGGTTCTGCTTTCCAGAAGATTCAGCTAACAAAACAATTTATAACTTTCCTCACTTATAAATAAGTGACGGTATCGTCTTACAACCCCCAGCAACATTTCCACTGGACAATAAATTATCCGGTGAAAATGGTGCTAGGTTTGGGCTCCTTCCTTTTCGCTCGCCGCTACTAAGGAAATACTGATTGGTTTCTTTTCCTCCTGGTAATGAAATGTTTTACTTCCCAGGGTGCGCATGCAGGCGTCTAGTCCTGCATTACAGTTAAAAAACTGTAGGGTTTCCCCATTCGGAGATTTCCGGATCAAAGGTTGCTAGGCACCTCCCCGAAACTTATCGCAGCCAAGCTACGTCCTTCATCGCCTTTTAGAGCCAAGGCATCCACCATATGCCCTTAAATTTCCTATTAGGAAATTTAAAAACCGCACGTCCGTTTTTTATTTCTACAAGAAAATAAAAAACGGATTGTTTCATACATATCATGCGCATACACAATATGTACAAAACGCTTTCCTCAAAAATAATTTTTACAAATTATTTTTGAGGATTGCTTCATCCTGTTATATGAAATCAATTCCTTCACGTATGTCAGAACCTGCATTCAATAACAAAACACTATGTTTACTATTTCTCGCATGAATTAAATCACACGAGAATGTTTGTTTGTTGTTTGTGTCGCCTTTCTTTTTTCTTTCAAAAAAATAGAAGCGACAATCCCATCTCCATAACGAAGACCCCCTCTTTTGACGGGTGTCGCAAGAGAGAAACGTATGTGATGGGAATTTAGTTGTCAACGAACTTCTATGTTGGAAACAAAAGAACCGCTTTGAAGCGGTTCTTTTGAGGTAAACACCTAGGTGTTATACTCGTAAGCCCGCTTGAAATATGGTTCTTAAGTTAATCAACATAGAGTGTCCTCTAGTATACCTATATTGAATTGAGTGTCAAATACAAGGTAGAGGCCAAAATCAAGGGGTTAATCCCCACCCTATCCCCATCAAAAAACCACCCAGATCTGGGTGGTTTTTTGGATACTTTTTAGAGAGACAAATTTACTTCATTGATGCCTCAGAACGCACCTTGCGAATGATGTCAGCAGCAGCCTCCTGACCGCCGAGTCCAAATGAAAGACCGACAGCAAGAGAAATTGCGATCACAAAACCAGTAAAGAGAGTCTGGAAGAACGGAGTTGCGATACCAAGATTTGAAAGCGCAACGAGAAGTGCAAATACCCAGATAACCCATCTTGTCACTACTCCGAGCATGCCAGCAGAACGAACGTTCGCTGCACGTGCTGATGAAGTAACGATCTTTTGCATCGCATCACCGAGCACTCCTGCTACGAGAAGTACAAGCACTGAAACAATAACCTTTGGAAGATACGAGAGCACGACGCCCTGAAGGAATTCATTTACCTGCACAAGCCCCAACACTTCAAATGAAGCAGTGAGGAATACGAGGATAACAAACCACTTCACAAGACCCCCTACAAACGCACCAGAGTTAAGAGTCATTCCACCACGGTGCATCACTTCATCTGCTCCAGTTTTTTTGAGAGCTTCGTCGATATGAATAGATTTGAAAAGTTGCTCGATACCTCGACTAACGATAGTTCCCACTACCCAACCAAGAACAAAGATAATAATGGCAACAATCAAGTTTGGCACATATGCCACCACACCCATCCACAAGTCTCGGAATGACGCGGTCAGTGCGTCTCCCCACGTAGTTATAATCATACGAATATTATGTATCTCTTTCGATACGAGTTGCGTAACGCAACCGTTAACCTAGTAATTAATAAACCCATAAAGTGCTCTGGGTAGTATTATATCACCCATATTGAACGGGCAACATCTACCGAAACGCCAATGGGGAGAATGTACAAACCCAGATTCCCTAAGAAATCATGAGCTTGTTCACCACCTTTTCATGTGGGAAGTCGAGGACATCGCGAAGGAGTTTGTCATAGAGACCGAGTCGGTACTTGAAGTCTGCAGTCTCAAAGAATGCATAGCGGAGTTCCATACCCATCTCAGATTCTATAATCTTAATCGACTGCTCAAGCATACCCTTCTTAATGTTGTCCCCCACTACGAGTAGGTCGAGCCTGCTTTCAGGACTATTGATAAACGTTCCTGCAACGATGATGAGCTTGATACTTCCAGAACGAGAAAGTTTCCGTGCGATATCTTTCGGTGCAAACTTACTTACACCAATAAGGAATTCAGAAAGTTGAGAAAGATGTTCAAACGTATCATTGAGGATGAATCCTGAAGTTTTTACTTTTACAGTTTGCTTTTTGCCACGCACTTTTCGAGTGACATTCTTGTGAAAACTTTTCCTACGAACGAGATCCATCTTCTCGAGTAAGTTCACTTCTTTGCGAACCTTGGATATTGACTCTTTCGTTCGATCAGCGATCTGTGCGATGTCGTATGCGGACCCAGTATTGAAAACAAATAGTTTGATAACTTTTACCTTGGCAACGTTTCCGAAAAGTTTTGTGAGGGTTTCCATATATGTGAGTATTGAGGCTATTCTACACTGCGTGGAGGTAATGAGGAAATGATTGACTTTTTATTTAAAACATGCTATTATTAGTAGGTATTCGAGACTCTCTCAATACCCCTCTCCACTGGGTATGTGGTGTTCTTTTTAAGGAGTTTGTATGGCTATGTCCAAAGAACGTCAAGGTGAGATTGCTTTGATAGCAATCAAAGATATCGTTCGTAAGCAAGGAATCAAGTTGGCCGACATCCGGCGTAATGTGAATGCTGAGACACAACGCCTCGGTGTTCCCGCCAAAGACCTCATGGAGTTTCAAGAAATCATTTATCGCGAACTCTTTGAGGAGGCCTTCGCTAAGGCGTAGTTGAACAAAAAAGAAAGCTAGGGTGGAGCGCGTGCGCTCCCTAAAAGGGTAATTGCATCTCTCTCGAAAGAGACCTGATGCAGAACAAGAACCTCTCCCCGCTTTCTCGTAGCACCGATGGCGCTTCCCTCTCACGAGGAAGGCGCCATCTTTTTTATACAAATTTTCTCAAAAACAAAAAGCCCCGGTGGGGCTTTTTGTTTTTGGAGTTATTTGAAAATCACCTTGTCACAATTCAGATTCGCTCCGTCGAGCGAATCTGAATTGTGACCCGGGCTCGGTATCGCGAATTACTATCCGCGATATATCTGCGCCCGTAAGGTCTGCCAAATAAGTAACCTTATTTGAAAGTCACTTTTCCTCCAGCTTCCTCAATCTTCTTCTTGAGAGCTTCTGCTTCGTCCTTCTTCATATCAGTCTTAAGCATAGCTGGTGCTCCATCTACAAGATCCTTTGCTTCTTTGAGACCAAGAGCAAGCGCTTCTTTTACAACCTTGATAACAGCAATCTTTGTAGCACCGGCATCGGTAAGCTCTACGTTCATTGTATCCTTCGCTTCCTCAGCAGGGCCAGCAGCAGGACCAGCAGCTGCAACCGCAGTAGCTGAAACTCCGAACTTTGCTTCGAACAATTTTACGAGCTCGTTGAGATCAAGCACAGACATCTTTTCGATCTCATCTACGATAGATTTGAACTTTGCCGGTACTTCTACGTGTGTTTCTTCTGACATAATAATGTATTAAATAGTGTTAATTAAGCTGCCTTTTTCTCTGCAATTTTACTTAGACCAATAACAAATCGTTGTATTGGGCTGTTGATGATATTGACGAACTTGCCATGGAGAACAGGAAGCGCTGGAATCGTTGCGATGTCCATCATACTTCCTTGATTCATAAACTTTCCTTCAAAGATTCCTCCAACAATTGAAAGGTTGGTAGGATTCTTTTTCTGGAACGCATACACTTCACGAGCTGGAGCAATGAGATCATTACTCCACGCGATTGCGAGTTCACCTGGTAGCTCTGGCATATCACCTTCTACTTTTGTCTCACCGATGACACGCTTAATGAGACTCTTCTTTGCAACAAGATACTGAACGCCTGCACCCTTGAGGGCTCGACGCATTTCGGTAGTACCAGCTACGTTGAATCCGTGAAAGTTCACAAACACAATTGACTGAGCTTCTCCCACAATGCCAGAAAGTTTCTTAAGAATCTCTTTCTTTTTGTCTTTATTTATTGCCACAGTAATAATAATTTAGAATAAAAAAACGCGACCTTTGTTGTAAAGAGCCGTGAAATAGAGTGTTGGAATTGAACAATGGTATTCGCTTCTACCGAAAATCTTTTTTTGCTAAAAAGTTTTCGGCCCTACCTCGGCACGGCTGCCCCCGGTCTTGCGAAACTCCATGTATTCGTTTCTCACCTCGGCGAGCTTTTGGTTTAAGGTATTTTCACACCGCTCGCTGTCTTTGGCCTTACGAGAAACAGTCTACTGATGGACGTGTCTTTTGTCAAACAAAAACCTCGTACACAACTTTGTGCACGAGGCGTGAAATCAAAAACTAAACAGTACCTGCTTTTATTTTTTAGGAATTACAATTCCCTTATATCGAGAGAAGAAAGGTTTTGGTGAAGATGCCGAGAGTGCATTGATGCGCTTTTCTATTTTCAGTACCACACTTCTTACTGTTTCGTAGGACACACCAGTGAGATCTCCCACCTCCTTTAGGGTTCTCATCTCGTATTCATCACCCTCATCGAGACCATGCCTCAGTAAAAATATTTTTCTATCTTTCTCTGTAGCATGGATACAATTTACTCTTCGACGAAGTTCGGCTAGCTTACTCGTTAACAGAAGATGTTCTTCTTGTTCGATATATTCGTCTTCAGGATTTCTCAGGCAGCTTACCGAAGCTTCGTTCGAACACTCTTCGATACTCACAGTATAACTACCGTACATCACTTCAGAAAGATCCGTTTCGCTTTTTCTCAGGACAGTTGCCAGAACCTTCAGTGGAAGATCTCTGCCATCGTGAATGCTGCGATAGGTGTGCCGAATCTTATGAACCTTGTTTCTCAGGCGAAGGTGACGAGCAGGCTTTCGAATTACGTCTGCATGTTTCTCGATTGCATCAAAAATTGATCGCCTTACACAGTACCATACATAGGTGAGAAAGACTGCTTTGTGTGACGATTGATATGTATCAATTGCATGCAAAAGCCCAAGATACCCCTCGGCTACGAGATCTGGCAGATCCATGCCACGACCTTGAAAGGTTTTTGCAACAGCAATTACAAATTTTATGTTGTGTTTGACCAGTTGTTCGCGAGCTTTTTCGTCACCACCCTGCGCTTTTATGGCAAGAGTGTTTTGCTCGGATTTGGGCAAGATGGGTAGATGCCTAACTTCTGCATAGAGCAGGTCGAGTGAATCATGTTCAATCTTCATGGTCTTTTTCTCCGGATTAGCTTGTTTTGAAAGACCAGCATTCCTTATCCAATATTCTTCCAGTATCCACAAAGTGTCAATGAATTGCAGTATTAGAAAACAATATTATCCAAAAATCTCATTATAAAGATAAAGCCCACATGCGTATTTGCACGTGGGCTTCGGACTTCTCGAGAAAAAGCTATGACGCTTTGGCTCTCCTGAGCCTGTAGGCTGTTGAAGCGAGGGTTACTCGTGTATTGAAATGCTGGAAACCAACATCATGTGCACAGTGCTCACAAACTGGTGCGCTGCAATGCTCATCCTTATTCCCGCCACACTCCCTAGTCGCGGTGACGCCACAACCAGTACACTTCTTTCCGGCATGAGAGAAACAGCGATTCAGTGAAGCCTCAGCTGCCCGAGGACACTGGGGGTCCTCACCAGGGAGAACTACCCTCTCATACGTGCACCCGAAAGCATTTTCTTGCTCCTCTGTCATGATGAGTCCTCTGCCGAAAGGATGGTGGACGAAGGTACAAAAATCTGACAGTAACTCTACTGATTATTTAGAGAGTGTCAATAAATCAATTCTTTTCTAGTTTTAGAAAATATCATAAGTTCTTAAAAAGATATTACTAAAACCCAATGCCGTGTCGCATGTAATATGCTGCATAAAAAATAATAATTGCAATTACGAATAATATAAAAAGGAAAAAACAGATAATCCACTTAAATTTAGATTTATTGAATTTTAGAGTTGAAACCAATAATCCCAAAATACCAATTATTTCAATTAACAATGCTAAAAAAAAATATAGCTGATAATCGAGAAAAAGATTAATATGAGTTAATTTGTTGAATAGAATCTGAGAATTAACTCCAAAAAGAAACAGGGTGGAGGAAGCTACAAAAGAAAACAATACCTCAGGAACAATAAACATTAATGCATAAATTAATAACCACGTTTTTTGCTTTTTTGTCATAAGAATATTAGTAGTGTAACCTTGAACTAAATAATGCCCTCAACCTGACTTAATAAATCTAATAGACTTCGAGCATCTGTATCATTAATCTTACCACCACTATTTTTATTTGTAATTATTGCTACAAAATTTGAAAGTGTTTTTGTAACTCTTTGTTTATCCATCATCTTACTGATTTGTTTTATGAGTAAGTTTTTTTGATCCTGTTTGATATTTAAAGCCTGTATCTTTATTTGAAGAATACTTAACGTCTCTTGATCTAAAGAAACCCTCTCTATTTGTGCTTCAAATCCGTTCAGTATTGTAGAAATATCATCAATGCTTACCACATCAACTTTTCCTTTCGTTACTTGATTTGATAATTTTGTTTGAAAATTAGAAATAATGGTTGCATCTTTCTCTCTTTTTTTTACGATTTTGGCTTTTATATTTTCTACTTGCTTGAGAAGGTTTTGCTTCAATTTATCTTTTACTAAAAGATTTTGAATTTCCTGAGAGAGGATTACTAGGAGTTCACTGAGAGTCTTGCTCCCTTCGTCTGGATATACTGTGGTACTGGTACCAGTATTGGTTGAGTTCAAAAGGAGTACACTATTTTGCAAATCAAGTTTTCCAATAAGTGCAGGTGTAACTGGTATGTCACTAAAAAGATTCGTCTGAATAATCTGATTATTTACAATATCTGAATCTTTTAATGTAAATGTACCGTTTCCTGTCCCATTGAGTGATACGGTGTACATTTGCCCATCACCAGTCGGCAGGTATGCAGCTTTATGCTCTCCAAAAACTGAGAAGCTTGCATTGGGTATATTATTAAATACATTACCATCAGCATCTAAACCTGAATGATTACCAGCTTGATCGACGATATCTATACGCAACGGACTAAAAATAGATATCGCCTTGCCGTTGAGTCCACACCTTGAAATGTCTTGGGTTATTTTGTTACCGACTGCAAGATTGCTACCCGTAATGATGTTTGTAATTTGCTGTCTTATCCCATCCTGTGACATCATCTGTGAATGATCCGCGGATAAGGCATAATACTTTGCCGTTTGATCAACTGGCAAATTAGTTGCGCTCTCAAGTGGTACTGTCCCGTCTCCAGGAGTGTACTGTAAATCATACGTTGTTTGTGTGTTAAATAAACCTTGCGTGTTTGTCTGAATAACTTTTCCTATACTACCCGCCTTGCAGCCTACGATGTTATAGAGATTGATGCCTGCAATCCTTAAATCAAAATTATCGAAAGATGAGGTATGTAAATTCTCTGCATTTGTTATAGCTTGAGCATTTAAGCCATTATCATTTAAAAAACTTTTCGATTCACCAAATGATAGATCGTGTGTTGTTGAATATAATAAGCTTCGGTTTATGACCCGAACAAAACTACCCTTAGTGTCGTAATACTGCTTACTTGGGGATAGATCGTACACGACTGGCAGATTTTTGGATATTTTCTTCATCTCACCGTCTGAGAGGAAAGGGTCACCAAATCCATCCCCTTGAAGAAGGACCTTGATCGCCTTTGGTGCACCGGCGTTTGGCACTCCCACGAAAACCGCCTTATCAATATGACTATCACTTATATGTTCAATGACATATTTCTTAACGAGAAGCCCTCCTGTACTATGTGCGACAACATCAACCTTATCCTTCCCTGTTTGGGTGCGGATGTCTTCGATCTTCTGCGCAAGAGCGTTTACATTTGCATCATTTATTCCATAACGCCAATCGTATGGAAATAGAAATAAATTTTTATTTAATTCATAACCCTGACCCTCAAATTCCTTTATTAAACTGCCAGTGTAGTTAAATTTAAATGCTGATGGACCTTCAGTTCTAATGACATCACCCGTGCTCAAGCCCGTATCTGTGGGAAGTAAATCAGCGCCAAACTGCAAAGAATCCATAAACTGGTCCCCTATGTCTGTGACTGTATGTCCAATATTAAGCCATAGTTTTTCACTACCTTTAAAAATTTCTGTACCTAGTACTCCCGGAATAATAATTACTGGTTTTGTAATATTTGTCGTTGTAGCTGAGCTAGTCGCAAATGGATTACTCGTCAGCCATGGAGTGAAATTTACTTTGTTATTTACTGTAATACCTAACCCATTTAGATTCGAAGGGTTGAATGGACCGGTTGCATTACCCCACCAGTTGTTTGTTGCGTCGACGCTATCGAGCACTGAATACCGAGTTTGGATACTTGCACTACTACTATATCTATCGCTTCCATTTACTCCCTCAAAACTACTCGTATGAACCGAGAGATTTCCACCATCAAAGTACGCAGCCTTATTATTATCTGGTGTCAAAAATCGAGAGTGTACGATCTCTGTATCACCCGAGGCGGTGTAAACTGAGACTGTATTATCGTGAAAATACGTATCACTAATATGCACCTGTCCACCTTGGTTTACTATCGCACCTGTACTTACCCCATTACCACCTCCGTACGCAACTTCAATGTGAGTCGCGGTGATGTTCCCACCATTCTGGACTCCAATATACCCCCATCTATTTGCACTTGGTGAATCAGGGTATGCGTTAAATAGTTCTCCCGAAGGCTTGTCGTATGTAGAAGTAAATGTAATCGGGTGTTCGAGAGTCCCCAGTGCACTGAGAGTTCCACCGACACTCACAGATGCATTCGCAAAAAATTTTACGAGCACTGAAGGGTCAATACTGAGTGTCACATTGGATGCAACAGAAAGAGATATCGGTATATAGGGAATATCGTTATCATTCGTAAGCTCTGTATCTGACTGCACACTTCCGGTAACATAAAAACCATTGATCCAGTTTCCTGTTGCATGGTTTCCTGCGTGAGTAAATGTAGCAGGATATATAATGACTGCAAGGTCGCTTTGATTATTGGTAAATGTAGAGTTTTGCACGTTGACCTTGGCATTTTTAACTACAAGAACACCTCCTTTGTTATCATGAATATTTGAAGTGTCTATAATCCCTACCCCACCTTTAAATATAAACGTGGACAACGAGTTGTTTGAAAATTCTGTTGAAGTTACTGTCGTAGTACCAAAATCTTGCACAAGTGCTGAACTTCCTTTCGCTGAAATAATCAATCCTTCACTTATCGTAATGTTGCCTCCAATGTTATTCAAAGCTGCAGAATTACCCAGACCACCGTACTCTACGGTGGTCTGTTCAAATGAACCTGACGAACCATCATTAAAGACAAAGCCGCTCCACCCTTGAGGTCCGGTACCATACCCATCGTTTCCACTGTCTCCACCCACACCATCGTCTCCATAAGAGGTTAGATACACTGGGTCTGCTGTCGTACCTTTTGATTTAAAGGTGCCACTTACTACAAATCCGCCATTTTGTCCGAACTTAATAATTACCCCGGGATCTACAGAGAGCGTAACTCCAACTGGAATAGTAACCTGATTAAAAATAAAATACGGACTGCTAGAGGCCGTAAGTGTTTGATTTGAAGCTATAGTTCCTGAGAGGTTAGTGTCGGCAGAGGCCAGAAAAGGTGATGAAAAGAGTGCGAACGTCAGACAACACAATTGTCTATACAAGTAACGCTTCATGATATTGATATAATAACTGTATTGCCTATCAGAAAATAAATCAATACTCTGACACAAAACTGTGGATAAGTCTTTATTCTCTAGAGATGAGGCGTATGCGCTCCTTGCCTAAAATCCAATAGCTAAATGCAATATTCGACATATTTTTCAAAAGTGTAGAGCGCTACACTACATTCCCTGAGATGCTTGCTGAGGTAGCTCTACCGGTGTTGCGGCTTCCCTTCCACCAAAATACTGAGTGGCCATTAAGATGACGAGGCTCGCAAATAAAATGCCAACGAAGCCAAAAAAGAATCTGAAAAAGGTATTATCGAAAAGTTTTAACATAAGAACATCATACCAAATAGGAGCTATCACGCACCCGCTTTATTCTTTACACTTACATAGTCATACATTATTTTTGATAGATCAGAAACAATTTTCTCTAGATCATTAAAATTCTGTCCTCGAGTCATGATACAAATGAGATATGGATGCTCTGGGTAATACACTACTCCGCAATCATGCAGTTCATGGTTGAGTGGATTTCCGTCCGGTCCCACTTTTGTGTATTCGCCAAACTTATGAGCTACTATGGTACCGATAGGTACACCAGAGACAATTCCTTTTGAAAATCCAGTACCAGCAAGCACTGCCATAGCCTGATCAGACAAATCCCAGGTGAGATATGAAGAATCGTATAGTGAACGAAATACCACTGAATATGAGCGTGCAGACATAAAGTCAGTGGTCGTTGGAGAATTTATACTTGGTAAGCCAAATGCTTTATATACATCTTGAAATGCAGCGTTAATACCTTGATCAGTTAGGAGTACTTTTGCGGCACCGTTATTCGAATCTACAATCATTGCTTCTACTAAATCCTTGACACTGTGGTATCCAACACTAAGATTTTCGTTTGGCTTATAGTACTGACCCTGATCAATCGCATCGCTGTAATACAGATTTTTCGTAAGAATTGTCGGATCTTGCAGCGCATGTTTGAGTGTTCCAATCATTACAAGAACTTTGAGCATGCTCGCGGGCTCATAAGTTTCTTCTTCGTTAACTCCTGTCCAGTCCCCACTATTGAGATCTCGATAGTACGCTGAAATGTTTTCTGCTTTTTTATCATTGGTTGCAAGTGTTATATATGAATTAAGAGAATCATTGAGCCCTTTAAACTCATCTGCAAATAGATCCTTACTCACTCTCGAAAAAATGAGTGGATTGATAAATTTATACGTAGTTGAATTTTCTCTCACTGAAATAGGTACAGAGGTAGCTAATGCGCGAGTATTATATGACCTTATAACCCAACCGATAACAAGTCCAAAAATAAGCACAATGAAGAGTTGTATAGTCCGTTTTTTTTGCATTAAGGTCATTATAGAGAACTTCCAAGCAAAACAAAACCACCCCGAAAGGGGTGGTTTTGTACTAATCACGACTCTTCTATAAGCCGAAGCCTAGAGGAGAAAGCGTAAGTTAGTTAGGACTGATACCTGCAGTTCTCCATGATGTCAAACCATCCATGTAGTTCTGAGTCTGTACTCCAGCAACTCCAGCAGTTACGTACTGGATAGCAGAGATACCAACTGAGTAAGGGCCTGCGGTCAAAGGCTGACCAGTAGAATCCTTTCCAGCGAAGCTAAATGTAATGTTAGACAAGGTACCTGACTGCTGCTGTGCCAATGTAAATGTGTTACTTACACCAGTAGTGAATCCAGCACCAGTTGGAACGATGAATCCTGAAGTAGAAGCCATCAAACTATTTGATGCTACAACTGCACCTGATCCGTTGTAACCCTTGAAGGTGAACATTGGAGAAGTAGAAGATGCCTGTGTTCCAAACAATGTGTCTGCTCCGATAGACTGAGCTGAAACACTGAAGGTTGCAGTAATTGTAGATGTACTAAGAGTACCTCCGTTCTGGTTCTGACCAGTAACAGCGATTGAAGCACTGTTAAGAGTAAGAGCTGGTCCCTTTCCAAGAACAGTCTGAGTATTTCCAGTAGCACTACCATTGAAGTTAGTGGTGATGGTTGAGTCGTCAGAGTTGTAGATGGTTGTTCCTGCGAATGTCTTTGAGGTAGACGCGGTAACAGCAAGAGTTCCAGTTGTAACTCCAGTTACGTCAACCTTAACGGTGTACGGAAGTGAAGTGTTTACTGGTACAGTTGCGCCAGCAGTTCCGTCAGTGATGTTAGTGAAGTTAGCATAACCATTTGTGATTGATGCTGAAGACACCTGTGTTGAACCTTGGTAAAGGTACGCAGCAGTAGCTGCACCTGTTCCAGAAGTCATCACAGCAACCTGAAGGTTGTGGATGTGCACGCCATCGTTCTGAGCACCGAGACTGAACACGAGAACAGGAAGTTTCAAGTACTGACCGTTTGTAGTGTCAGAAACTGGAACTGAGTTAGCCTGTGGTGTTGAAGAGTCGAGTGAAAGGTTTGCGATAGCATTGTCAACTAGACTGTTGTTAACAGTGATCTGCTGACTGATAGCTGAAGAAGGACCGTATTGGTCGATTCCCGCGCCGTCAGTTCCGCGAACGCCGTTAGCATCAACAGAGATAGTATATCCAACACTAGTGTAAGTAGAACTAATTGAACCAAAGAGGTCTGCCTTGATAGCAAGATCCTTGTAAGTTCCCTTAGGTACTACAGCACTGAATCCAGAAATAGTTACCAAGTAGTTGTTTCCACTCTGAACAACAGTAGTGTTGTTAAGATCAGTAGAAGCAAGAACAGTTCCAGTTGTAGTATCTACAACATAGAGCTTCTGGTAAATTTTCTTGAAGATGTTTGTACTTGGTCCAAGATCAAGCTGTACACGTCCAACAGAAATGTCAGAAGTCTGAGCCTGAGCACGAACAGTAAGAACTGGAACCATAGTCTGACCAACGTTCACAACAGTGTTCGTGATTGGACCTGCGGTTACAGTAAGGATACCTTCAACTCCAGGAGTAGTGATTGAACCAGATGTACCACCAGTTGTGGTTGATCCAGCACAAGCTGCTCCAGTTGTTGAACTAAACATTGCTCCAGCTACGCAACCTGCGACCATAGAAGTTCCACCAGTTGTGGTTCCACCCATAGACATAGCGTTTACAGCAGCGCGAGACTTAGGTCCGAAGTAACCTGCAGCTGGTGTAATACCAGAAGCTGCCTGCCACTGCATAACTGCAGTCTTTGTCTGTGCTCCGAAGTAACCTGTTGCACCAGCTGGGATTGAATATCCTTTACTGATGAGGAGGGCCTGGAGAGCAGAAACATCACTGTTTTTACTACCGAGGGTAAGGTCGGTATTAAACTTTGCAAGTGACATTGAACCTGTCATAGAACCACCATTAAGAGTACTAAGCTGTGCGGTAAGCGCAGCGATTTGCGCCTGGATGTCAGCAGCAGAAGCAGCACCTAATGGAGCTGCAAATGAAGCGGCCATCGCAAGAGCGACAACACCTGTCAAAATTCTTTTCATAATTGAATGTAATTGTAACAACGTTTTGTCCTTCATTTATTAATAAAAAGGTAAAGGTTTCAAAACGTTGATATGACCTTGCCAAATTTCTCTGACAAGATCGGAATAATAAATACTAATAATTTTTTTAACGAACAAAACAAACGAACACTATCAACCCCCCGGTCCACTTTACCAGGGTGCACAATACGTACTAACTTACAGTAGCGAGTAGTAATGCGCATTGTGCACCCGAATAAATCGACGCGAACCGAGAAGAGAGTTGCTATAGATAGTTGGAGTTCAGAAATATACAACCATGACCGAATAGTCTGAGTTCAGAAGTATCGTAATCCATATTGAGTTTTCAAAGGTCACATGCACACCGTTTTGTGCTTTCACAAACTTCGACGTACACAAATACTTTTCATTACATAGAGAAAGCAAAGCTCAAACTATGTACCTCAGAGTATTATAGTACTCAGAATGTGAGTCGCAAAACAAAACCGTGTGGATAACCCAAGTTTTCAGCATCAATACCGAAAACCATTGGTCGAGCAATACTACTCTTATATGACCCGAAAGTCAAAGAAATAGCGGCCCAAAAATGTTATGAAGCGAGACTGTACTTTGTCCATCTTCGCTCCCCTTCTTTAGCCAAAACCCCTTGAGAAACTAGCGTAAGAAGTTCACGCTGAAGCGTCTTCTCACTGCAATCATGAATGATTTCAGAGACATCTTTTACCATGATCTCTTTTTTTCGTTTCAACAGATTAATGATGATACTTTGACGTTTATTTTTCTTCACTGCAACAGGACTATATTCTTTCAATACATGAGTTTTTGGAGCTGAAATAATACTATTGTCCTTTATTGGTGTACTTTCGATCTGAGCTACTACTACTGAATCTGTATTAGACGTATCGGACGAAATAATTGCACTTTGTTCGGTAACCTTATTTGTATTTGGTAATACTTCAACTGTCTCTATAGGAAACTGGCGTGACTCAACAAACAACGACTCAAGACTGCCGTGTGCACTATTCATTGTATGAATAAACGTGAGAAGCGAGTGAAACTCTCTCTTGAGGATGGAGACATTCATTTCGGAGACGAGACCTGCAAACTGTGCCACTTCAAGAAGTGAAGTGATTTCAAGTGTAGTATTACGAATAGACTGCTCCGCTTCAATACGACTTGAAGCAACCTCTTCTTTAAGGTCAATAGTTGACGTAAGTAGACTCATTCCCAGATTACGAAGTGACCACTTCATCGACTCTTCTGTTGGTAGAAAATTTGTCAGCATGTAGATAGCCGAAACAAGTTTTTCGGCTTTTTGATGTACAAAGACAAAGTCTTTGTCTTTTTTAAAAAAAGACAAAGGTGACAAAGCAATAGAGGTATTACTTTTTGGATTTTGCTGTCCAGATGGAGATATATTTTTGTCTGATGGATGAACTGATTCCATAATATTTGTCTTTAATTTATAAAGGATAAATTTTTAGTTCTTTATAATGTCTTATTAATTGTATCATGTCTTTTAGAATAAATCAAGTGTCCTTTACTCTATAAGACAGCTTTCTCTTGGACGTTGTGGTTGAGCCACCATTTCAAACATAGTCGAACTAATGCGCTCGTCGAGCATCCTCAAATATGAGGTCTTCCTATGCTATAATTTGTACTCATTACAAGAGTCAAAAACACCATGGGAAGAAGGAAGAAAGAAGAATCACTGACTACCAAGCTTAGTCTCAAAGAGCACCTTGAGGAGGAAACTTTAAGAGGAGTTCTTTCTGTTGTTTTTTTTGCCCTTGGGCTTTTTTTTATTCTGGCTGCAATCCCTCACGGTGTAGATAGTGGTGGCGTAAGGCACGGTATGGCAGGACCTGTGGGAGATACGTTGTTTGAATTCTTCAAACTCGTCTTTGGATATGGATACTACCTTCTTCCTATTCTATTATTCACACTCTGCGTATCGTATTTTCAAAGTATCAAAAAAAACTTTGCTGGGATTCAAACGATTGGATCCATACTCTTTTTCCTCTCATCTCTCGGACTCATCACAGTCATGAGCGATGATGCGGGTGGAATTGCCGGCAAACTTGTTGCTCACCCACTCATCTCTCTCGTTGATGTATATGCAACCAGCATCATCTTGGTAGCACTTCTTGTCATATCGTTTCTGATTACATTTGATACTACTCTTAAACTTAACTTCCTTACCGTAATCGCTCAATTACTAAAAAAGAAACCTTTGGAACATAAACCTGTCCCTGGAATTGCACCCATTCAATTACCTGAATCGCACACTATGACCAGCGAAGACAGTACTCCGAAGCTTGAAAAAATGAAGGAGCTTTTTAAGAAAAAAGATTCTGAAGAAATCAAAGACAAGGATGAAGACTTTGCTTTCATGAAACCTCGCAGTATATCGCTGAAACCGTTTATAGCTCCTCCCCTTTCTCTCCTTGAAAAGGATAGCGGGAAGCCTGGGGTAGGTGATGTGAAAGCCAATGCAAATATTATAAAAAGAACTCTCCAAAACTTTGGCATTATCGTTGAAATGGACGAAGTGACAATTGGTCCATCAGTCACTCGTTACGCGCTCAAGCCAGCAGAGGGAGTAAAGCTTTCACGAATTCTTGGACTCCAAAATAACTTAGAGCTTGCTCTCGCTGCGCACCCTGTCCGTATAGAGGCTCCGATTCCTGGAAAATCACTTGTTGGTATTGAAATCCCTAACACCACAAAAACAACTGTGGGTCTCGGGAGCCTTCTCGCTGAACCGGAATTCGCAAGTTCAGATAAAGCACTTCTTGTATCACTCGGCAAAGGAATTTCTGGTAAATCTCATTTTTCTAATCTTGCCAAGATGCCCCACCTCCTTATTGCAGGAGCAACCGGATCTGGAAAGTCAGTGACAATCCACGCAATAATCGCATCACTTCTTTTCCGCAACCCACCAGACAACCTCAAGCTCATTATGATTGATCCGAAGCGAGTGGAACTTACTCTGTACAATAAAATCCCTCATCTCCTTGGGCCTGTTATTACGGATGCGAAGAAAGCGATTATGGCTCTCAAGTGGGCTGCAAGAGAAATGGATCGTAGATACGACCTTCTTGGTGAGCATTCTGTGCGCGATATTGATTCGTACCACAAAACTATTCTTGGACCAGTACTCGATACCATCAAAAAGAATGGTGGTAAAAGTACAGAAGGAGAAGCGGTACCAGAAACAATGCCTTATATGGTTATTATAATTGATGAGCTCGCAGATATCATGCAAGCTTTCCCAAGAGAGCTTGAATCTGCAATAGTACGCCTCGCTCAGATGTCTCGGGCTGTTGGTATTCATCTTATTCTTTCTACTCAAAGACCGTCAGTGAATGTAATTACGGGACTTATCAAAGCAAACGTGCCTTCTCGTATTGCGCTTCAAGTAGCATCTCAGATTGATTCACGTACCATTCTCGACCAAGCAGGAGCTGAAAAACTTCTCGGTGCTGGAGATATGCTCTATATGTCGGGGGAAATGTCGAAACCAGAACGAGTACAATCTGCCTTTATTACAGAAAACGAAGTGAAAAAGCTTGTGAAATTCCTTATCGAACAATATGAAGGCGATATTCCAGAGGAAATAGACTTTATGCAGGGTGAATCAAGAGGTGCTATTTTTGAAGCTGGTATGGATGGAGATGACGATGATGATCTCTATGAAGATGCTCGCGAAGTAGTTGTTGCTGCTGGAAAAGCATCGACTTCTTATTTGCAGCGTAAACTTGGTGTGGGATATGCACGTGCAGCACGAATCATGGATATGCTTGAAGAACGCGGTGTAATCGGACCTGGATCAGGATCAAAGCCTCGCGAAGTTTTGGAAAAAGGTTCAAGTGGCATGGATGATGGCCCGCACAATAGCGGCGCAATGGTCGAATGACAAGCACCCCCAGACAAAAGCTGAGAATAGGGTTATTTTTCTTGCTCGGTATTATTGGTGCTTCCTATATCCTCTTTCAATCACAAAATCTTATTCTTGGTCCCGAGATAGTCATCTCTGAACCAAGTGACGGTGCCACACTTTCCTACAACCTTGTTACCATCAAAGGGTCCACAAAAAACGTCACCACAGTTACTATTGACGATAGACCGATATTCATTGATAAACAAGGACTTTTCAGCGAAAAATTGATAGCTCCCCCCGGCTACTCTATAATAAAGGTTACTGGCCAAGATCGGTTCGGTAAAAAAATCGAAAAACGTATCCATTTGTATTTACCCAAAGCCGCAGCATCTCCCCTTCTGGAAACACCCGTTTCTACAAGCACCGAGATACTGGGAGCGAAACTCTCCACCAGCACACAGGCATCATCTACACATATTATTCATTAGTAGTATATATATGAAAAAATCAAAAGCTGAGAAACCAGAAAAAGAAAAGGTTGGCGAACGAAATATCGAAGACACCATTCGCCAGATCAAAACAAAATTCGGTGAAGATTCGATCATGAAACTCGGAGAAAAACCGAGAGTTGGCGTCGACGCAATCCCAACTGGATCTATTGGTCTCGATGCTGCACTCGGTGTCGGAGGACTTCCTCGCGGAAGAATTATAGAAATCTTCGGACCAGAATCATCAGGTAAGACTACCCTCTCACTCCATGTTATTGCAGAAGCACAAAAAATGGGCGGCATTTGTGCATTCATCGACGCAGAACATGCGATGGATCCTGAGTATTCAAAAAGACTCGGGGTAAAGATTGATCAGCTTCTCATCTCTCAACCTGACACAGGAGAACAAGCACTCGAAATCGTAGAGAGTTTGGTACGTTCAGGAAAGATGGATGTAATCGTTATCGATTCAGTAGCAGCACTTACCCCAAAAGATGAGATCGAAGGAGATATGGGTGCTCACCATGTAGGAAAACAAGCTCGCCTCATGTCACAAGCTCTTCGCAAGCTAACTGCTATCGTTGCGAGGTCAAAGACTATCGTGATCTTCATCAACCAAATCCGTATGCAAATTGGTGTGATGTTTGGTAATCCTGAGACCACCCCAGGAGGAAAGGCTCTCAAATTCTATACATCGGTACGCCTCGATATTCGTCGTATTGCACAGATAAAGAAAGGTGAAGAAATCATGGGAGGACGAGTACGTGTAAAAGTAGTAAAAAACAAAGTAGCAGCACCCTTCAAGCAAACAGAATTCGACCTTATGTACAACGAGGGTATTAGCCGTGAAGGAGAAATCATTGCGCTCGGTGAAAAATATGGAATCCTCCAAAAATCTGGAACAAGTTATAAGTATGGCGAAACCTCAATCGGTCGAGGGTATGATGCAACAAGGCAGTATCTAAAAGAAAATAGTAAAGTAGCTGACGAGATTTTGAAGTTGATCCGCACAAAACTCAAAGAGGAATAAAGAGGAAGTCACCTTAAAAGCTTGTGGAGTATGTAACCTTAGCGCGTCCTGACAAAAAAAGGGGCGCGCTTTGTGTTTTGGTTTTTTCTTTCTCCTCATGTTCACGAGTACAATAAACAACAAAAGGTCTCGCCAAGTTTCAGTGAGACCTTTGAGTGCCCTCGACTATTTTTTGATTACGACGAAGAAAAGTCAAATGTACTTATTTAATTAGACTGGACAATTCTCCATTCTTGGCTAGAATAGCTCTACTTAGCCACAATTATAATACCTATGCTTGAATACAACGAAATCACCGAACATAAATGCATCATCCTCGATGGTGCTCCCTACGAAGTCATCGATTCACATGTTTTCCGCAAACAACAAAGAAAACCTGTGAACGCGACAAAGCTGAAGAACCTTATCACTGGCAAAGTAACTGAGCGGTCATTCCATGTATCAGAAAAGGTAAAGGAAGCTGATATTACAACAAAAGAAGTGAAGTATCTCTACAATAATCGCGGTGAATGGTGGTTTAGTGATCCAGAAAAGCCAAGCGATCGATTCAAACTCGATGGAGATTTGATCGGCGAGAAAGGAAAGTTTCTTAAAGATAATACTCTTATAGAAACGATGGTATTCGGGGAGGATATTATTGGAGTAAAATTCCCTATCAAAGTTGATCTCAAGGTGACCGAAGCTCATCCTGCTGTAAAAGGAAATACTGCTCAAGGAGGTACAAAGCAGGTTATTCTTGAAACGGGAGCTACTATCAACGTACCTATGTTTGTGAAAGAAGGTGATATTCTTCGCATCAATACTGAAACCGGAGAATACACTGACAGGCTAGGATCTAACTTTTAGACAAAATTTTGCATCAGATCAAAAAGTCTCTTCGATGGAAGAATTTTGATGTCGGCGTTTGGAAACAAAAGGTGTTACTAAATACCCTACGAAAAATCCAATAAGGATCCAGAATGCAAGGATAACAAAAGGTTCCCTCTCTGCAGAAACTAGACTGACTACTCCTGTAATTTTCATGATGTACAGTGGTGAAAACATCACGACAAGGAAAGGATCTACCAGACACCCAGTTTCGAGTGGACAAATAATTTTGAGGAAAAAAATTAGCACCACAAGAGCTGCCGTGAAGGATCCTCCTTTGATTGCGTTACGAGCATACATACAGATATTGTATATCAAAAAACTGCCCACGATGGGCAGTTTTTTGAGTACAACTATTTTGCTATGAATGGAAGGAGTCCGATGAATCGTGCTCTTTTCACAGCTTCTGCAACCTGACGCTGATGTCTTGCAGATATTCCAGTTCGCTTACGAGCAAGCATACGTGCATGCGGGTTGAGAAATTTCTTCAAGAGATCAACATCTTTGTAATCAATGTGATTAATATTTTGTAAATTTATAGTCTGCTTCATAACGTTAAATTAAAGAGTAAAAACTGAAACACAACTTCACTTGTTTAGAATGGAATATCGTCTGGGTTAATCTCTTCTTCGGGGTAATCAACCATTGGAGCTGATCCGGAAGCTTTGTCTTCAGACATTGGTACTGACTGCGGCTGTGATGAACCTCCTTGAGTGCCACCGGGTCCTGGTCTTGGTCCGAACTGTACCCTATCGGCGACGATTTCTGTGCGATAGTTTTTTTTGCCATCTGCTCCGTCCCAACTTCGGGTTTGCATGCGCCCTTCGACAAGTACCGAGCTTCCCTTTTTGAGGTATTGTCCTGTTGTTTCAGCTTGTCGGCCGAATACTACAACATTGTGATAGTCGCTTGATTCTTGCCTAGCACCTGCCTTGTCCTTCCAAACTCGATTCGTAGCGACAGAAAATGTAGCCACTTGGATTCCGGATGGAAGAGCTTTTATTTCTGGATCACGAGTCAGATTTCCTATAACAATTGCTCGGTTGAAATACATAGTTAATGTGTATTACTCAGTAATAATTGGATCAACTACTTTCTCTCCTTCTTCAGGAGAAACCATTACTCGTTCACTACTAACCTCTTCACTCTGAGCCCCATCTTCGTCTGTAGCCAAACCTCGAGGTACATAGGTGTCCTCTCGAACAGTCTTCACAAGAAGGTGTCTCAAGATAGATTCTTTGCTATCAAACTTTTCTTTTAGAACAAGAACTTCTGGGGCGGTTGTCTCAAACTTCACCCAACCAAAGTATGCTGATCGAAACTTTTCGTTTCGGGTTCCTACTAATTTTACCATCTCGTATGCGAGTGGTCGGAGTTTTGGATCTTCTTCAGAAATGAACTCTCCTCCGGCGTCAGAAATTAATTTCTTAATTTCACTAACTTCCTTTGCGAGATGTTCCTCTGGAATGGAAGGGAGCAAGAGATAGCCCACTTCATAGATCCGACGTTCCCCTTTCTCTGTCATTGTTTCGGTCATATTCGAACATTCCTAGCTGTTAAAATCCTCTTATCGAGGCAGGGCCAGAATATCATAGAAATAAGGCTGAATCAAGAGCTCTCCGTATACGAAAAAGGGCCGGCACATACTGTGCTGGCCCTCACCTTACTTTGTTGCCATACCGGAAATTATCTCCGGTAAACCTTGCAAATCATGATATGTCTTGCTGAAAAAAAATGCTCCCAACTTTTCAGCTTCTTTCTGAATGTCATCATCTGCTGACAAAACGATAACCGGAAGAAGTTTGAAGGTTGGGGAAGATCGGATAAAACGCAACACTTCCATGCCCGTCTTTTTGGGCATTTGGTTGTCAGTAACAACAAAATCACAGATGTAGCCTTTGCTCGAAAGAGCGTGAATGATAGAAGCTCCATCTTGGTAAGCATCTACCTCGTGACCTGCAGCTTTCAGTATACGAATAACTACTTGTCTCAAATTCTGCACATCTTCTGCGTACGCGATCTTCATCCATCACTCCTGAGGCTGGTGGGAAAGAAATTCTACAAAACAGAATAACACGTATTATATTTGTGTCAATAAATTAGACTATCTTAAATCTTTTGAGTGCGTTCTCTACCAAAACCTTCTTCACTATCTCAAAATCCTTCCCTTTTATTTCTGCAATTTTTTTTACGACTTCAAACACATAGCTCGGTTCATTGCGCTGACCTCGGTACGGCACAGGGGTTACATATGGAGCATCGGTCTCTGACATAATCATGGAAAGCGGCGCCATCTTTACCACCTCATCGTAGTCGTGAGTAAACGTAAGTACTCCGGTAAACGAAAGTGAAAAATTGATATCGATGAGTCTTTTGCCGATCTCGAGTCCTCCCGCAAAAAAGTGTGCATTGCCCCAAAGTTTATCTCCGTATTCTTTTGAGAAACTTTCGAGCATATCGGTCGCATCTTCGTATGCATCACGACAATGAATCATTAAAAGTTTTTTGTGCTCTACGGCAAAGTGTATCTGCTGTTCAAACAGCGCTTTCTGTCGTTTCTTTTCTGCAGTATTGTCCCATTCCATTCTAAAATAATCGAGTCCACATTCACCAATCGCCACTACTTTTGGGTGTGCAACAAGTTTTTCAAACTCTGAAAGCTCAAATTCTTTTGTTGCATCATCAACAGGATGGACACCAATGCATGCGTAGACATGCTCGTGGCACTCAGCAAGAGCAACTGCGCTCTTTGAATACTCAAGATCCGTGCCTACGGTTATCGTGGAAGTATTAGTATCAGTGAGACGCTGCAAAACCAACTCCCTATCAGCATCATACTGAGGAAAGTTTATATGAGAATGAATATCGAAGTAGTCGGGTTGCATACGAATAACGAATGAGGAATAACGATTACTCTTTCCGGGCAAAGAGCGGCGTAGTAGGAGATTTGTTTTCTTTTATAAGCTCGATGATTTTTGCAGAGGTGTCTGGAAGAAAATATGCGAGGATACCTGCAACTGCATGGAGATCAATAACGAGACTGGAGATAATTTCGATTCCTTTTTCTTTGTCTGTTTTTACCAGTTTAAATGGCTGAGTATCTTGAATACGAGAATCAAGCATCGATATACGCGTCCATACAGCATCCATTGCTTTTTGTAACTCAAACGATTCGACTGCTTCTGAAATCTCTTCGGGGATCACAAGTTCGGGTAATACTGGGGTATTTGGGAGATTAGTTTCAGCCATTTTCATAATACGACTTACCAAGTTTCCAAGACCATTGGCGAGATTTGCGTTATAGGCATCTTTAAACCGATCCATCGTAAACGGGCTATCTTCGAAACTTGAGACTTCGCGCAACACAAAATATCGAAGTGCGTCAGTACTGTATTCACTGACCACATCATACGGATCGATCACATTTCCGAGTGACTTAGACATCTTCACTCCACCTGAACCTGTTACGAATCCATTAATGACAATGGTATGGGAGTTCGGGAGTTCTGCCGCCATGAGCATCGCTTGCCACATCGCAGATTGCTGACGAAGATTGTCTTTGCCCGCATACTGCACTGGAGTGCCGTCTTGCCAAAATGTAACAAACTGATCTACATTCTCTGGCCAACCAAGGGTAGATATATAACTCACGAGCGCATCAAACCACACATACATAACATGATCTGAGTCTCCTGGCACAGGTACTCCCCAAGACATCTTACTTTTGAGCCTAGAAATGGAGAAGTCTTCGAGTCCTCTTGCCACAAAAGATTTGATCTCGTTATATCGAAAACTTGGAATAACGAAGTGAGGATTCGCTGCATATAATGCGATGAGTTTTTCGCCAAATGTAGAAAATTTGAAGAAATAGTTTTCCTCAGAAATGAGCTCGATCTCTCGGTTAGAGTGAAGCGGACATCGTCCATCTACTAACTCTGAATCTGTTTTTTCGAGTTCACATCCGACACAATACTTCACTTCATAATTTTTTTTGTAAATATATCCATTATCAAAACAGCGCTTCCAAAATTCTTGAGCCGCCTTCACGTGAGAGCTGTCCGTCGTACGCACAAAGTGAATATCCTCAGTGACTCCAAGAGCCTTTGGAAGCTTTTTGAAACTTTCAGCAAATTCATCGACATACTCTTTCACATCTTTCCCCGCTTCTTTTGCCGAGATGAATAATTTTTGACCATGCTCATCAGTGCCAGTATTAAAAAACACCTCAAAACCTTGTGATTTCTTCCACCGCGCAATGCTGTCAGCACGAACAAGTTCCATCGCAAAACCAACATGCGGCTGCGCATTTACATACGGAAGAGTCGTGGTTATATAAAATGGTTTTGGCATATAAAACTTTTGGACTATAGATATTAACTCACTGAAGCATCATCTATCACTTCTCGTACCTTACCTTTTTCGTAGTCACTAAGGAGCTCGATGAGTACAGCCGCAAGCGGCACTGCAAGAATAACTCCAAGGAATCCTGCGAGCTTTGCACCAATAACAAGCGCAAGAATAGAAATGATCGGGGGAACTCCGACAACCTTTTTCACTACAAGCGGATACACCAGCTGACTTTCAAACTGTTGAATAATCAGGAAAAGTCCTGCGACCATGAGCCCAACTGATAGACCCCCGTCAATCGAAGCGACAAGTACTGCCGGAGCAGCTGCGAGGAATGCACCGAAAAGTGGAATAATTTCAAAAAGTCCTGCGAGGAATGATAGGACGAGGGCTTCTCTTACGCCAATGAGAGTGAGTCCGAGGAAGGCAAGGACTGCCACAAGAAATGCGAGAAGGATTTGTCCTTGCATCCAAAGACCAATTTTTTCTTTCGAACGTGTCCATAGATCAACGATATATTCCTCATACTGTATTGGTGCAACAACGCGAAGGAATTTGCCAACGCCGTCAGTTTGCATCGCAAGATAAAATGACAGGACGATAATGAGAAAGAAAGAGATGATACCACCGAAGGCAACATTGACTGTCCCAAAGAAACCACTCGAAAGATTCTGCAAAACAGCATTCGCCCCATCGATAAGACCTGGGATTGAAAAAGTATTACTAATACCACCGAAAAATCCTGACTGAGTACTCGTAGCTTGACTGAGTGTTTCTGAGTATGAAGGGAGTGTACTCAAAAAGGTAGCGGAATCCTGAACAAGCGGAATGAGGAAAAAATAAATGGCTCCGACAAACACCGTCGCGGTACCCAGATAAATAATAAGCACCGCAGGAACTCTAGGGATTTTTCGCCTCATAAACCATCTCGTCCCTGGCTCTACTGCGGAGGCAATGACGATAGCCGTAAGAAGGATAAGGACAATATCTCGAATAAAATAGAAAAAGTAGAACATCACAAGAACCAGGATAAACCTGATAAGAGTTCCTGTACTGATGCTTATTCCCCGTGCTCCTAAATGCTTTTGCATGAGACCATCATACACCGCAAAACTCTAGAGCGAAAGTAATCCTAAACCGTTAGATCCTGAGAATGTTTTTCACTGCTTTTTCTTCCGGAGCCTTCCCTACCATGACAAGGTTGAGTCTCTCGTTTTTGAAAATATCTTTTGCTACCTTCTGAATATCTTTTGCTGTAACTGCGCGAATCTTCTTTTCTATTTCAAGAGGACTTTCGAGTTTTTTGCGGAGAATTTCTTCGATACCATAAAATCCTGCAAGTGAGTCTGACGTTTCAAGACCAAGGTACATCGTGCCGACACTATAGTCTTTTGCTTTTTTCAATTCTTCTGGGGAAACAAGTGTGTCGCGAAGCTTTCTAAATTCAGAGAGGATGGCTTCGATCGCATCGAGTGGGCGCTTCGTATCTACTCCCGAAGTAACCACGAGTGATCCGTGATCGGTATTTTCGTCAAGTCCAGAGTGAACGTAATAGCAAATACCCATTTCATCACGAAGCTTTTGAAAGAGACGGCTACTCATTCCTTCTCCAAGGATAGTATTCATAAGCGCGAGAGCTGGGCCACGCTTGTCTCCTACTGGAAAGGTTCGTACGCCGAGTGCAATATGGCTCTGATCGGTTTCTTTGCGATTGATAAGGAGTGCGGGAGCAGATTGCTTTTCTATGACTTTTTTCTTTGGATGCTTTTTGCTCGCAGAGATATCTTTGAATGCCTTTTGTACAAGGTTTACAGCACTCTTTTCGTCGATCTTTCCTGCAATCACAATCATAGTTGCACTTGCCACATAATGCTTTTTGCGATAATTCTCAAAATCTTTTGGCTCAATACCTTCGATTACTTCTTTTCTCCCGAGAATAGTCCACCCTGCCGGCTGATCTCCATAGAGAAGCTGACTAAAAAGTGTAGCGGCTTTTCGTTGGGGTAAGTCTTCGTACATATTAATCTCCTCAAGAATCACTCCCTTCTCTTTTTGCACTTCGTCTTTTGGAAAGGTGGAGTTTTGATAAATATCAGAAAGAATATCGATAATCTGCGGAAGATTTTTTGATTGCGCTTTTGCGTAGTAACCTGTAAATTCGTGAGACGTAAATGCATTCGACTGTGCGCCCATACCATCAAGTTCATTGTTGATATGAGCTGAAGTAGGTCTCTTTGTCGTTCCCTTGAAGCAGACGTGTTCAAGAAAATGTGAGATTCCGTTTATCTCCTTGGTTTCATATTTGGTTCCTGCATCAACAAGTACATATGCGGTAACTGTCGAGGTATCTTTCATTGGGACTGTAATAATACGAAGTCCGTTTGGCAAAGTTTTTTTGTGTGCTTTCATGAAGGAGAGTGTATCAGATTTTTTTGCTGACAACAAAAAGCCCCGCATACTTTCGTATGCGGGGCAGAAACAAAAACACTACTTGCGAATGCCCGAAAACCACCATAAGTCGCTCCAGTCGTCGTTGCGGTTGATGCTCACACTGCACTTGTCGTCCCAATAGAAGGACGTGGCGTAACGCCATTTATATAAAAAAGCCCTGCGGTTTGCTTTTGGCAAACGCACAGGGCTAAGGACTAAGTTTCTAAGGACCGAAGTCCAGAGTGTCTTAGTTTTGAGGACCAACTTGCGAAACGGCGAACGCGAACCCG
>JBBQUO010000006.1:0-29394 GCA_038212375.1 Minisyncoccia bacterium | reverse complement strand
ACTCCAGACCCTACGAATCCGGTAACGCGTGGCGTGTTACGAACGACGTACCATGAGTCATCAGTTACGATCATATCCACGAGGATATATCCGGGATAAATTTTTTCTTCTTCTTCGACACGCTTCCCTGCTTTGATCTTGATCTTCTTTTCGGTAGGCACGACTACGTTGAAAATCTTGTCTTCCATTCCGAGAGACTCGATGCGCTGGCGGAGGTTACGCATCACGGCGTTTTCATATCCTGCATACGTGTGGATCACGTACCAGTTTCTTCCTTCTTGAAGTGTTTGTTTTGACATAGAAGTTGCTAGTGAAATTAACGAGTAATGACCTTCTCAAGTCCGTACGAGAAGATGAAATCAAAAAGTCCAAGATACAGAGAAAGCCCAACTGACAAAATGATCGTCAATAGAGTGTAGAGAATCGCTTGCTTACGTGTAGGCCAGCTGACGTGCTTGAGCTCTCCTCGTGTATCTCGTATGTAATCGGTGATTGCAGACATGGTGTTGATTAGTTAATTGGTCATATGGCCAAAGTGCTGTTTTGGTATAAAAAAACAGCCCGCGGGCGTTACGTCATCTATTATACCTTTTTTGACCTTGGTGTCAAACGTATCAAAAAAACCCTCTGTCGAGGGTTTTTTCGAAAAGTTACAGCCTAAAACTATCAACTAAAAGCTACCTAATCTCGTACGTAATTGTCACGTTCGAACTAATCTTATTCTGCCCTACTGGGAGTTGTGGGGCGGGTGCTGCGCCAGCACTCATAGTAACCATGTCCGTCTTTGCGTACATAACCGTACCGCCTCCATTGCTTTCATTAAAGCTTACAATGCGAACGAGAGAGACTCCGAGTTCTTTTGCAAGTTCATTAGCTTTTGTTTTTGCATCAGCAATTGCTTTGGTGCGAGCATCGGATTCAAGTTTTGTTTTGTCATCAATAGTGAATGAAAGACCGCTTACATTAGTTACTCCAGTTCCTCCAATAGCCCCGAGAATAGTACCGGCAGTATCAACCTTTCGTACTTTTACACTAATCGTTTGACTTACATCGTATCCAATAATATTTTGTGTTGATGGCTTACACATTCCTCCTGTAGTACATACACCATTTATGTATTCGTATTTTGGATTCGCACTGTAGTCGGTAGTCTGGATATCCTTATCCTCAACTCCACCCTTTTTTACTTCTACGAGTGCTGAGTCAATAATTTTTGTTACCTGAGCTTGCGCCTCTGTTACCGTCTTTCCTGTTGCCTGAGCACTAAAATTAAACGTCGCAATATCAGGGATTGCAAAGGTTTCCCCTTCCCCAGTTACGGATATAACATTCGAAGCAGCTACTCCTCCGCCAATATATTTATTTTCCTTGAGAGAGTTGATCGTGAGTACTACAAGAAAGATAGATAGCGTAATAGCTACAAGTGGAATAAATCGAAGAAGGCGCATTGGTGTTGGTTGCATAAAAGTGTGATGAATCTATTAATTGTGTAATTTGAGACGATTATACCACTCATTTCTTACAATATCTGAACTGAGGCAGCGTCGTAGAGATTTTGAAATAGCGAAAGAACTGTCATCGGCCCTACCCCTCCTGGGACTGGTGTTATTGCAGAAACGATATCTTTTACACTTTCAAAATCTACATCACCCACAAGTCCTACCTCTGTTTGATGGATCCCCACATCTATCACCACCTGCCCCTCTGATAGATGCTTCCTTGTTATCATGCGAGGCCGGCCAGTCGCAACCACCAGAATCTCTGCATCCTTAGTATGGTGTGCGAGGTCTTTGGTGTGAGAGTGACAAATCGTAACGGTACTATCATGCTTCAAAAATTCTTTTGCAGTTGGCAAACCGACAAGCTCGGATCTACCCACCACAACCACTCGCTTTCCCGTAACTTGAATTTCGTAAAAAGAAAGAAGCGAGAGAATGCCTCGCGCTGTTGCAGGAATAAATAAAGAATCACGGACAAGACCGTCTACATCCTTCTTTGGATCGACGTGTTGAGTAAGTTCGGAAAAAGATAGGTGGCTCGGAAGTGGAGCTTGTACGATAATCCCATGCACAGAACTTGAAAGATTGAGCTCGTCTATTTTTCTGACAAGGGTATCGGCTGATACATCTTCAGGAAATGACTGAACCTCTACCAAAGCTCCGCATGAAACACCGAATGTTTCTTTATTGCGAACATACACACGGGATGCGGTGTCGTTTCCGATACTAACAATAACGAGCTTTGGGACTATGGGTAAATTCGCTATTTTATCTCTTAGGAAAACAGCCGAATATTCCCTGGCTTTTTTTCCATCAAGAATGAGGCAGGTATTATTCATATTTTTTTCTTTGTTCCATTACCAAAATACCAAGTGTCGCCCAAAAGATACCAAGAGCAAAGCCCGCAAACACATCTGAAATGAAATGTACTCCGAGATAGACTCGACTGAACCCGGTAATCGCAATAAGCCCTGCGGAAACAAGCATCCATAAATAGACAATTGCCGTATCGTGAACTTTTTCTTTAATAGCATATGCAAAGGTCAAGAAAAATACTGCGACTGCGGTCGCATGCGCAGATGGAAATCCAAATCCAATTTCTGGAACAATCTGGTCACGAGGTCTCGCGGTTTGAAAAATACTTTTGAATAACACTGCCGTGAAAACAGCAGAAACGATAGTGATGAAGAAAAATACAGCCCATGACCTTTTTTTCTTTGCGAGTAATAATGCCGAACATAAAATGGACACGACCAGAAGTGCTGTTGGATTGATTGCGGTACTGATTCCGATCATGATATCGGTAATAGTATTACTCCCGAACACACTTGCGATCGGGAAAACATTTAGATCACCTAGATTGCCCAAAGATGTTCGGACAAATGCGAGGACGCAAAAAACAAAGACCGAAACTATGTTAGCGAGAAAAAGGGTGCGATGCTTTGTAAAAAAACTGAGACTGGTAATCTGCTGATTGCTCATCTCTATACTATACAGAAATTTGAGAAAATTAGTGATCCTGACTATCGAGAATGCTTCCTTCTGTTGAAATAGTAGGGAGAGTGGTACTTGTAGTAGACGCTGATTCTTTTTTTCCGTCATCCCTTGGGGTTGTCGAAGCAGAAATCGTCTCAGCATCGATAGAATTCATAGTTGATGTTGCTGCCATTGCAAACGAAACCTTTGCTTGTGAAAAGAGCGAGTCAGCACTATGTTCATCTCCTTGCTTGAGAGCTTCGCGCGCACTGAACAATAACTTTTCTGCAACAAGTGATCTTCCCTTTAGACGGATAAATTGGTTTTGCTGTATGAGCTGATCCTTATATCCTTCAAATTCTGCTTTCTTGGCTACTACCTGACTGCGAAGTGTCGCAATTTGATCTAGAGAAACATGCGTAACCGGAGTTGTAGTTGCGATCTTCTTTCCCTTCTCTTTTTTTAAAGGAGCACTGATCGCTTGCATACTCATTGGCCTCATTATGGTTGGCACTTGCACCGCAGTTGTAGAAGTAACGCCTGCGTGAAGTGGAACTTCGACGGAGTCAGAATCATTAGCATTAAGAGCAAGACGAGTATGCTCGTCAAATGACGCCTGCAATTGCGCACTCTCTTCAGGAGTCAATTTGTCTTGCGTTGCGAGGGTCTCGCTTTCGGAAAGCCTTCGATCTGCCAAGGTGAGTTGCCACTCTGCCTTTGCTTGAGGAGATGTTGCAAACAAACCGAGAACTTTTTCATTTACACCAGTTTTAATGCCATACAGTGTATTTCCTGGAAGAGCTTTTTCTGCAAGTAATGTTCCTGTGCTACTTATAAAAAAGAGAACAATAAGTGCTGACGCAAGAATATGGTTCCGCACGATAAGAAATACTGAATATGGAGAAATAATTGCTACCTTTTTTTGAGTAGCAGGAAATGGGTTTTGACGAATCACTTCCATAATACGTGCGCGCAAAATATCTTTCTCATTTTGTGAAAGAGAAGTATTTTTCGCACTTGCCATCTGTTTTTCGAAGTTATTTTGCATCGCTTTTTATGTATGTTTTCAATTTCTTTACCGCACGGTGAAGTCTTACAGAAACAGAATTTTCTTGTTCACCGAGTACGCTCGCGATTTGCTTTACTTGAAGCCCGTCAATATATCTCATGACAATTACATCTCGGTCACCTTGAGAAAGCTGCTCTAGGTGTCTCATCAGCTCACCGTGCTCAGCGTGAGCGAAAACCTCGCTGCTGCCTGTGCCAATAGGATCGAAACCATCTTCAGCCATAGTATCAAGCGAAAGACTTTTTTTCTTTCGGTAATAATCAACAATAAGATTATTGAGGACATGATAGAGGTATGCTTGGAAATTCTCGATGTTTTCGCCACGAGTTACCTGTACCCAGGTTTTACTGAACGCATCATGTACGAGATCGATAGAAACCTCTCTATCTGAGACTCTAAAATATGAATGCCTAAAAAGAGCATCTGAATACTGGTGAAAAGCTTGAGTGAACTGTTCTTCTCTAGATTCGTTGTTCATAGTGTGAGACGCTCAGTAATACCAAATCTTACTCTCTAGTCCATCGAGCAAAAATTCCTGCGGGAAGTAGCCTTTTACTATCTTTTTCTTCAATAGCTACTTCCCCCATGTCTACAGTACCGCCATACAGAGCCGTGAGAGAGTCGAGAAGGGTTCGGTACGCGAGTGGAGAATATCCTGAAGCATATCCGTTCACGAGAACGAAAAGTGGTTTTTTTGAAAGGAGTTTTGGGAGAAGTCCAATAAGTTCTGGTAAATGCTGCTCAATTTTCCACGTCTCCCCCGTTGGTCCGTGGCCGAATGCAGGAGGATCCATAACTACAGCGTCGTACACATGCCCTCGTTTTATTTCTCGTTTTACAAATGAAAGCGCATCGTCAAGAATCCATCGCACGGACTTATCTGAAAGCCCTGATAGCTCAGTGTTTTCTTTTGCCCACGAAAGAGCAGTTTTTGATCCATCAACATGAACCACATTAGCGTTTGAAAGAAGTGCTGCAAGAGTTGTGCCACCGGTGTATCCAAAAAGATTCAGTACTGATACTGGTTTTGATGCTTTGGAAATGGTCTCACTAATAAAATTCCAGTTTGATTCTTGCTCGGGAAAAATGCCGACATGTTTAAATGCCGAGAGCTTCAATTTAAATTGATACGCACCCATATAAATATTCCAAGATTCAGGGACTTTTTTGCGGCCAAGCCATTGTTTATCAAAATGAGCAGCAGCGCTCTGCCATATACTATTTGGCAAACTTTTGTCCCACAGCACTTGCGGATCTGGTCTGCGCAAAATAATATTCCCGAATCGTTCGAGTTTTTCTCCTCCACCACTATCGAGAAGTTCGTAGTCCTTTGAAGGCTTGGTTGTATATATTGAAATGGAAGAATTCATAGGATTAACAATACCAGAAATAAGCGTGCCCCCAACCTTTCGGAAGGGGGCACCGTGTGTGTCGGCAGGAAAGAACGGTACTACAAAGTGCTAACTGACTCCAGCTCCGATTTCTTCAAGGATCGCATAGACATGGAAGACACCATTCTCCTGCTTGCGGAGAGCTATGAGCTCCTCGAGCTTGTCCGCCCCCATGGAAAATTGAGTCATCAAGTCGTTACGATCAAAGCGATGTTCAACCTGGAGACGCCCAGAACTTGATTGAGGAAGCATAGGTACCCTACCAGCGAACATGCCAATAAGGAGAGACGCTTCCCCAGTCTTCATAAGTCCTCCATTTGTACTGCTCTGCCCACTTGAAGCGGGCTGAGCTGACACACGACTGTTCGTAGTGAGTGCTGCAGTGCGATGGGCCAGGGCTGTTTTCACTTCAATACTCCTAAAGGTTTATGTACGAGTTGTGCCGACAACACGTTTTGAATATGATACTACGATTTTGTTTTTTGTAAAGAGTATTGTGTAATAGTGCTACCGTAACAGTCGCAGCACCTCTTCGCATGCATCCTCAAGACTTGTGCATACAGGGATAGCATAAGAATCTAATTCAGCGACAATATATTCATATTCTGGATTCCCTTCTTCGATACCAACAATAAGTCGAAATGGTTTTTGCCGAAATACTTCTGCAATAAAACTCAGTAAAAAATATGGCTGACTTTGTGAGATAGGAATTTCTGAAGTGAACGGAAACCAAAACATCACAACTCCACGTTTCGTTGCCCTCTCAAGAAGATCTTCTTGCCAGGCTTGATGTTCTTTTTTTTCGTTATCGGTTGTCGGTTCGCCTTTCTCTGTTGCCCACTGAGGAAGTGCAATATCTACACGGGGATTGATCGAAAGATGGGAAATCGCATCTCCATGCCAATCGAGTGTTTGGAACATAGGCCCAGCTAAATATACCAGCTGTCCATCAGTTATATCTCTGTGAGGTGCAATAATAATTTTTCCCATACAACGTACATTATTTTGAAACAGTCTTGCGGAGTTTATCGATCTCTTCGGCGAGAGTCGCGAGCGACTTCTCAATACTTTTCAGTGTTTTATCAGTATTTGTATCTGTATCAACAGAGACATCTTCTGATATCTCATCAACTTCTTCTGAGATTTCGTCGACATCTTCTTGAATTTCTCCGATATCTTCTTGAATCTCGTCTACATCTTCTTGTATTTCATCTACGTCTCCTTGAATCTCTCCGATATCTTCTTGAATCTCGTCTACATTTTCTTCTACAACCTCAAGACTTTTGGTGTTTCGATTAACCGAAATTTGAATAAGAATAGAAAGATAAATTGCTTCAAGAGAAACTACTGTGGTAAGAACGAGTAATACGGTATTCCACGGCACTCCAAGTAATCCGAGCACAAATGCAGATACAAAAAAAAGCGTATGAACGACGAGTGACGTTGAGGATCCTACCGACCTTGTACAAAAATCAGAAAATTGTTCAAGTGGTGTAAGTGGGTTTTTTGGTTGACTACTCATACATTATCGATTAGCAAGACTTACTGATGAAAGAATAAACGAAAGCGGCATAGTAACTTTTTGTTCACCATACACATACGCTGCCACTTGATATGCAGGGAAATAAAACGTAATGGTATGGTCAGAGCCTAGTGTAAACCTACTAAAATTTTCTTGTGTTGGTGCAAGTCCTTGGGTGAGCATCGTCATGTCTGGATCATGTCCTCCCCCAGCGGTACGAAGATTCTCTTTTAGATTACTGAGCGTAAATTCTGATATACGGTGAAGATAGTCCGGTACTGAGCTGAAAATTTCGTCGAGTGATATTTCATGCTTTTTTTGTCGATCGTAATTAAATGTATAGATATCTGCACCACCATGAGCACCTCCCGCAAAGTATGAGGTGTAAAGCACGACACTAATTACTGTGCTCGAAAGCTGCTCTGGTGTGAATCGCTGTTTAAATGAATACTGATATGCAGGCTGACCTTTTCCATTTTGCGCATGCCTGTTTGCCTCGCTCTCTGCTGATGTGTCTTTGAACACCTTCAATGCGTCCAGAACAGTAGTTTTAATATGAACGTTAAATACATTCGGAAGTGCCGTAAATTCTGGGTACTCAAGCGCGACATCATATCCAGCAGTTTTTTCTGAAAATGTATGCACTGATATTGGCACCACTGTTGGATCAACATGAAATAGCATGTACAGAAGCACAGAAACCAAGGCTAGTAGCATTACGATAATATGAGTACGAGTTATTCGTCGTATGCGGAAATACAGTATTGAACACATGGCGCGAATAGTCATTTTGCTATTGTAACGCATGAAGTCCAAAAACGTGAAGATTCCTATACAAAAAACCGCACTTCCTTATGGAAGTGCGGTTTTTAAAACCTATTACTGATTCTTCACCAATGCATCTCCTCGTACCGTAAACGTAACAACCTTGGTAACTGTTGGAACTGTTGTCATAGCTTCGCCCTCTGCTCGCTCAAGTATCGTTACAGAGATGGTATTTCCATCCAAAGAAATTTCCTTGATTCGGATCCTGTCACCGAGAAGGATTGCGTTGGTAGTTTTCTGGCTATTTGTCTGTCCGAGAACTCCTGCGACATAATAGAACACTCCGCTTCCACCTGTCTCATCACGAAGAAGGACGACTCCGTCTTTCAATCCATCTCCGTTTATATCTCCGAATGCAGGCCCTTCGAGAATAGTAGTTTTTCTCATTGTTGCACTATCAGCAATTTGTGAAGTCGCAACACCATCAACTACCGCAATTGGAGTTCCATCAATCGTATATGTTCCGTTGCGCACATCAAGCGTCAACCCTGAATCACCCTGAACTCTTGTATCAACTTGAGTTGTATCACTATCAGATACCGGAGAAAGCTTGGTAGCTTCTTTTCGCTGCATTCGAGAATATACAACGAGCAACACAATAATGACTATTAGCGCGGCTGTCCAGACACCCTTTTTCTTCATGAATTCATTCATACGGTCGTATTTCATTACTGATTGTTAATGACCGCATTATAGCAAAACTCCTTTCCACAAGAAAACCTCACTCTACTATCATAACCAAGTGAGGTTTTCATACCATCTTACCTATGATCTCTCTCCTATCTGCTGTCTCCACATAGCTGAATAGAGTCCTTTTTGGTCGAGGAGCTCGCTGTGACTTCCAACCTCTGCGATAATTCCCTTTTCGAGTACGTAAATTCTGTCCGCATGCATGATAGTCGAAAGACGATGCGCAATGAGTACTGTAAGGTGTTCCTTTGAGCCAGTCACATCACGCATAGTTTTCGTAATTTCTTCCTCAGTAAGTGAATCAAGTGATGATGTTGCTTCGTCGAAGACGAGGATTGTAGGTTTACGCAGAAGTGCTCTCGCGATCGAAAGTCTCTGTTTTTCTCCACCAGAAATCTTCACACCACCTTCTCCAATAATCGTATCTAAGCCTTTTTCTGCTCGTGAGAGAAGGGCACTACATGCAGCCTTATGGAGTGCATCGAGACACTCTGCATCGGTCGCTTCAGGGTTTACGAAGAGTAAATTTTCTCTAATACTACCTGCAAAAAGCTGTGTATCTTGAGTTACAAATCCGATTTCTTTTCTCAAGTCATTGAGATTGATATCAGTACTTGCAATTCCATTGTATGAGACAGTGCCGGATGTTGGTGGATACAGGCCCACTAAAAGCTTCACAACACTTGTCTTTCCAGAACCAGACGGTCCTACAAACGCAATTGTTTCGCCCTTTTTTATTTCAAAAGATACCCCATCTACGGCATTTGTTGTAGCAGTTTTATATGCAAACGACACATTCTTAAAGGTAAGAGTTGATACGTTGCCGATCGCAACTGGAGAAACAGGCTCAGCTTCAACTGGAGTTGCCATAACCTTTGTATAGTTTTCAAGCGAAGCTTCAGCTTGTCGATACGTACTAATGAATGTGCTAATCTGCGCAAGTGGAAAAAAGAGCCAGAATGAATAAATATTCAATGAGAGATATTGTCCGAGAGAAATTTTCTGAGTAAAGACGAGATAAAACAAAAAGAGGTAAAGTCCCGCACGAACCATATTTGTTACGGTACCTTGTATAAAATCGAGCGTTCGAAGGTATCGGAGTTTTTTGAGCTCAAGTTTGAGGATTTTTTCTGTCACACTGTTGAGCCTCTCCACTTCTTGACTTGAAAGACCAAGTGCTTTTACGAGCTCAATATTTCGAAGTGATTCGGTAGTAGCACCTGCAAGAGCAGTAGTTTCTGCCACGATTGTTTGCTGGATAACCTTAATTTTCTTTGAAAAAAGAATCGTGATTGTACCTACTGTACCGATCATACCAATAAAGATGATTGGAATAAGCCAGTACACAAATGACGCGTAGACAAGAATGAAGGCAAGAATGATAACAGAAATAAAAACCACATTAATAGTGTCGATAACCAACTTTTCGGTATCTTGCCGTGCTTTTTGCAACTTACCGAGAGTTTCGCCGCTTCGTTCATCTTCAAATACTGCGTACGGAAGGTCGAGTGAGTGCTTTATACCTTCCCTGTACATATCTGCACCGGTACGCTGACTTACGGTATTGAGATAGTAGTCTTGAAAGTTTTTTGCGATACGAGAAATGAAAGCGTTTCCTACAAATATAAGGAGGAGGAGGATGGTACCATGAAAAAATTGTGCAGTGGTAATTTCATGGAAACGAAGTGCATATTTATCAATGATTCTCTGAAAGATCATTGGTTCAAATAACGAAAACACCTGGTTTACCGTAGCAAGTACAAGTACTGCGACACAAAGCTTCCAATAGTGAGTAAGGTATGTTTTTAAAATATGCATACGGCGAATTGTAAATCAATAATTATATTCTCAAGATGTAGGCAGGCACGACACCTTTCTTTGTATACTTTTTTTGAAGCGCGATAGGTAACATGTCGAACTTTTGTACGACGCCTCTGCATACATTAGCGCCACAACCACACTTCATTTCCCAGCTATCGTCAGAAGCGAGTATGGTTGAATAATCGAACACCATTTCATCATTTCGCTTAAGCGGGCGTATTGAAACACAGTACAGTTTCCCTCTGCGTTTTACAATCTTTACATTTGGATTACACGAATGATTGAGGAAATTTGAGAGTTCCCCTTTTGGACTGAGATACAACTCTTCGTCAAAACGAATCGTGTTTGATCTTGTTTCTTCATCGATATCTGCATCTTCATCACAAGAAATGAGCACACCTTTTATTTCAAAAAGTGTTTCATCTTTTGGAAATGATATTCCTGCATAGAGTCCGCGCCCATGTGCTGCTTGCCTCACCTCAAAGTAACTCTCCATTGAGTGTTATGCGGGTTCCATGTCAAAACCTCCCCAGAGATTACTTGTTCCGATTGAGCTATTCCCCGCCGCTTTCGCATAGAGGAAGAGTTGCATTTTGTATGCTGCGAGCCATTTGAGAATGGTCTCAACCAAGTAAACCCCCTTCGTCATCTCACCCATGCGGAACATATCAATTTTTTCAGCAAGCATTGCTTCAGTGAGCTCTGACAATGTCTTCATAGTTTCTGCTTCACTCGCCTCAAAACGCTCAAGAAAATTTTCTCCTGTTACTGATTTTGCAGATTCAACGTACGGCATAAACACTGATGTATCACCAGCTTTTATTGCTGCGAGTGTCGCAGGCCCTACCATAGAGAGGTATTGAAGAAGCTCAAGAGTTGTTCTCTGTCCTTCGGTCGGCTTATAGAGCATTGCTCCATCCGGAATTTTAGTAAACAAGTGCTTGATAATACGAAATTCGTTTGCGAGTGACTTTTCGAGATCTGATTTTGTGTACATAAGCAATAATATAAGTAATTAAAAAAGTAGTATACCAAAGACTCCGCCAAAAGAGATGGTGTGGTAGCAAAATAATGAAGGCGAAATATACTATATCTCTATTATCATCTTCCCCTTTGGGAATCTCACTTTTGCAGCGTGTGCCATAGTATCTTCTTCTGACCTAAATCCAATAGCAATCATCACCTTAGACTCAAGTCCCATGGCATCGAGACCAAGTATTTCATCAAACTGCTTTGGATCAAAACCCTCCATAGGACCTGCGTCTACTCCTTCAAGTGCACATGCTGCAATGATGACTCCGAGCGCAATGTAACCTTGGCGAGTTGCCCACTCTACTCTTTGTTCGGGTGTGCGACCGTTTACCGCACTCTTAATCATATCGCTATATCCTCTTAGACTTTCAAGTGATAGTCCGCGCACATCACTAATAGACTGTATAAACTCATCAACAGTTGCATCATTCATAACTTTTGGGACTGCGATGACAACAAGGTCAGAGGCATCAGTTATCTTTGGTTGGTTGTAGCCTGCCTCACGAAGCTTCGCGCGGATCTCAGGATTCTTTACGAGAATAAATCGTACGGGCTGAAGACCAAATGATGTCGGCGCAAGGATTGCACTTTCGAGAATGGTATCGAGCTGATTGGCTGAAAGTTTTTTTGTTTGATCAAACACTTGTGTTGCGTATCTCCACTTCAATGCATCGATGATGGTATTCATATATTGTTTGGTTAATTAATTGTTTCAATTATAGCGATGTAACTTTACAAAGTAAAGTGAATATAGAGGTTTCCTATGGTATAGTAATCGCATGAAAAAGAAATCGTGCATCGGCGACTGCCCCATACACAAAACGGCGAGTCTTCTTTCGGATACATGGACTATGCTCATCATTCGCGACCTTTTGTCTGGTCCAAAACGTTTTGGAGAACTCGAAGCTTCCCTCTTGGGCATATCGAGTCGCACATTAACACTCAAACTGAAAAAACTTGAAAAGGAAGCTATGCTCAAAAAAATAAAACTTGGTTCCTACCAAGTAACCGCAAAAGGGAAAGGTATCCGTGCAGTGGAAGAAGCAATGCGAAAATACGGCATGAAGTACTTATAAAAAGCGTGACTTTCAGAAATACTATTCATTCTTCAAAGCAGCTACTTCGAAATATCCTTTGAGCTCAATCGGATTGTGAGAAATCCTGTATCCATCGATATCAGCCCTATTCATCATTACATGGTCATGAAAGTAATGAAGATACAGATCCATTCCAACACCACAAAACATTCGGAATCCACGCGATATCAAATAGTTTCTTCTTGGATCATGTACAGAAAATATCTGTCCAAAAGGTCCAATAAATATATCTGTATTCCCCACAAGAGGCTTTACTTCGTTGTCCCACTCTTGTGTGTCTTTTTTTAAATCGTCGAGAGAAATGCTTCCAGTTAAAAAACTATGGTCGTGCGAGTAACTATGACTTGCAAACTTCCATCCTTCAGATTTGAGTACCTGTGCGACCTTAATAGCCCTCAGCGTTTCACCCACTGCCTCAGAGGAACTCGCATGCCTGCTATCAGTCCTGTATCCTAAAATTCCTTCAAATCCTGTGAGCGCTATTACCCCTTTTGCATTACCCTGAGAAAAGTCAGGATGCGAAGCCACAAAATCATCAAGTATCGGAACAACGTCTCCATCACGAGTTACAACAGTTTCTCCTTTTGGAGTGATCACCTCTGTAGCAACTCTTCCATCGGTATCTAATACAAGCTTATTTGCAAATCCCCTTCCTCGCATGTATGAGTAATAACTTAGATCATCGAGTGAAATGATCAGCGGTTTTTTACCTTTCGGAATAAAGAGAGGTTTTTGCGATACTGCACCACTCGCGTCGACAGAATAGATCGACGCTATATCAATAAGAATATAATTATTTCGATACAGTTCACTGAGAATCGAATTAAATTGATCTCGGGTGATCATGTAACTTTCGTACGAACTCCCTTTTTCATCGGCAGTGTATGCGAGCTCAGGGTAAATAATAAGACTGTGGAAAAAAATGTGATAGATGGTTCCGTGGTATTCAGTGTTTTCACTTACAGATGCTTGATTATGTTTTTGGAAGAATGAGAAATGCCGAGTTGCATATGAAGCATAGCTACCCATAAATCTTTCATTCACTGACACTGAGCACGCGAGAATAAAACAGAGAAAGACACAGATGAGATAGTGTTTGTATGGAGAAGGTGTCATTGATTCACAATATAAAGGATATGGAAGTAAAGTCAAAATAGAACCACCTATTAGTGTTTGATGGGTGGTTCTTCCGGCGATGCAGACATCGCCTGTATAAACATCCAAGTCGTTGGAGTGAGACTTGGCTCTGGAACTTCCAGGGCGGGGCGGTCACATCTTTGATCCTTACTGTGCATCGCACGCAGGTATCGACTATACTCTAGCCTGCAGCATCAAAACTTGGTGAGACCTTGTTCAACTTTTCATCTGAGGCACGAAATGGTGAGCGAATCTAGCTTTGTGTTTATCACAGTCTCCTCCAGTGACAGGCAAACGATCTATGTCAGAAATACCTTATTTTATAGGAAAGTCAATAAATATCTATATTTGTGTTAAATTTGAGCCTTCAATAACTGAAAGCAACGATTTGGCACCACAAACAGACACGCTCTCTCGCTGACCTACCACGGAACCATCTATGAAAAAAATCAGAAAACACAGCGGGCGTCATATCTGGGTGACGTGGTGGAAGCTGTTAGAACTGTGTTTGAGAGGAGGAATGATACGACAATTTATATTCCTATCTTGAATCAAACTTAAACTAAATTAGTTTATGAGCAAAAGCATCAGTAGTAATCACGTCCCTTTTTGTTTTGGTAAGGTATATGACTGTAACCAAAATTGCTAACAAAAATATTACACTCGTTATGACAGTACCTAGCCCCAAACCTCCATCATCGTGCGATTGTGACAGATAATCACCAATTGAAGCTCCGAGAGGTCGAGTGAGGATGTAGGCAGCCCAGAATGAGAATACTGCATTTAGTTTAAATAACTTGTGCGCCATATACACCAACACAATCGAACCAGCAAATATGATAGCTGACAAAAGGTACCCGACGTTCAACCTTTCTGCCAACAAATCCCCAGCTGCGGTACCGAGAGCGAAAGTAAAAAGGATGGCGAGCCAATAGAACGCTTCCCTCTTGCTAGTATAGATGGAGTGGATAGATAGTGTCCTTTCTTTTAGATACCAAACAACGAAAGTGGCTGCAAGAATTATGGCAAAGATAATAGTTGTTGTTATAAGTGAAATCCCTAGATTGTCAGTGAGATTATCTGTGATGAGTGTCCCCACAACACTAATGAGGACAACCGCGAGCCAGTATATGCTTGGCACATATTTTTTTGATTTAAATTGAAAAATCAAAGCAACAATAAGCAAGATACCCATCACTACACTTGTGATTGTCAGTCCAAGGTTTAAATTTACGTTTAAAAGATCTGCGGCTGTTTCACCCACAGTCGTACACAATATTTTAATAATCCAAAAAAATAGCGTAATTTCTGGAACCTTACTTAACAACGTAACTGATTTTGATGAACTATCTTCTTGTGATATTTGCATACACAAGATTATACCAGTTCGATTCCCTTTAGGGGTGTGTCACGGCGTGGCTCTATTGAGAGCTGAAAAACTTGGGTGACGTGGTGGAGAGTGTTAGAACTGTGTTTGAGACAAAAAATGACACAACTCTTTATATTCCTACGTTTAATTTTTCATCTTTCAAATTTTAAATAAAAAAGGTCCCAAGTGGAGTTACTTGGGACCATGAAACTATTGTTCAAGAAGCAAATGAGATTCAACTAACTTAGGAATAGTAGCTAAATCAATAGCTGATAAAGCAAACCACTCCCTCATGGTTGAATACCCATAAATATTCTTTGAGGCGAAATGCCTGTGTAGCATACGCTCAACATCATTCACATGACGGACCTCAAACGTGCTATGCCACTCAAACCTTTCTGCAGTATGAGTTTGATAGCCATTTTTTCTACCGTGAAGGTTTGTAGTCCTGCCTATCTTGTAAATCCATCCCCTTTCCTGGCAGGGAGCTTTTACTACGTATATATGCCCTGACTGAGCATTAAGTTGGTCTCTCTCACGTGACTGTTCTTTCTCACGCTCTCGACGCTCCTCATGACTGAGGTGCCTTTCACCGATTTCAGTAGCAAGTTTTTTCCTAGCTTGCTGAAACATGAAAAGTTGCGTTTGTTCGAAGGATTTTTTCGACCCCGTTACAAACCAGCGAATCAACCAATCAACCCCCCTAGGATCAATAGTCTCCCCGCTACCATGACCTTCTATTAGTGCATGGTCAGTTCGTCGGCATATCCTACCGAAAAGCGTATCTTCGTTTGAAGGAAACTGCCTAAGAACTTTCATTTCTTCAGCCGTGAGCTCGGAGGTATTTGAACAAAAAGTGTTCAAAACCCATTGCCAATCAACTGTGAAATATCCAAAATGCATTAGTCGCATTTTGAACTTTTGTTCTCTTGAAGTAAGAACGATGTCTTCCATATGACTCCTTGTTTGGAAAGAATTACTCTAACAAAGATAATAACACAAATAAAATATTAGTCAATAATTTGGGTGCCTATCGGGAATTGAACCCGAATCACGAGTTCCACAAACTCGAGTGTTAACCATTACACCATAGGCACCATATTGCGAACCCGTCTTTTATAGCATAAAAGAGGAAGATGGGATAGGAGTTGGTCGCAGATTACTATTTGCGATATACATGAACCCGGCACAAACGCACAAAACCCCTTTCGGGGTTGTTGTGTTGTTTGTGTCCGGGACAGGAGTTTTGAACCTTACAGATTCTGTACGCCTTTCATATCGGTTAAAAGTATTTTTCTACTGAAAAGTCTTTCAACCCTACCTCGCTCCGCCGCGCTTCGGTCTTGCGAAAACTTCGCTTTCTCACTCACTGCGTTCCGTGCGATATATTCAAGGTCTTCAAATCCTGTCACGCGACCAAAATCATTTGGTCGCTCCAGGCACAAAAAAAGACCTTTATGGTCTTTATTTGGTGCCCGGGACAGGACTTGAACCTGCATGCCTTTCGGCGCTACCACCTCAAGGTAGTAAGTCTACCAATTTCTCCACCCGGGCAAGTCAGCACATTATAGATAAAAATGACTTTTTTACAAATAGCAAAATCCGCTCAGTAGAGACTGAGCGGATTTTGTGATGTTTCCTATATAAAATTATGCTTCTGCTACTGCCTCTACATTTTCTACAACGGGCGCAATCACCTCAACTGTATCTTCTTCTTCAGCTGGAGCAACCACTCGAATGTTCCTCATCTGACGCTTGATCTCCTTGGCTGCCTTTTCACGGATGTGGTAAAGCTTGGAACGGCGAACTTGTGCACGCTTCACAATAGTGACCTTATCGATCATTGGAGAATAGAGTGGGAACACTTTTTCTACTCCTACTCCTGATGCAACTCGACGTACTGTAAACGTAGCACCAGCTTCTTTCCCATGTTTTACGGCAAGAACGAGACCTTCAAAGAGCTGCAGGCGAGTCTTGCCTTTTTCTTGAATTTTCTGAGATACCTTTACGGTGTCTCCGGCCTGAATTCCAAGCTTTGCTCGGCCTGCCATGTCGACTGGTGATGTAATAATTCCTGTATTCATTAGGAGACCACTGTACCATAGGGTCAAAATTCTCGCAACAGATCTATACAGACACCTCCTTTCCTATTTCTTCTACTGCATTTCTAAAATCTTCTGGGTACGGAGCTTCGATAGTAAGCTCTTTGCCATCTATATTGGTAAATTGAAGTGATCTTGCGTGGAGAGCAAGGCGCTTGAATCCAAGAATCTTTTCTCCGCTTGGTGCATAGAGACTATCTGCGACAACTGGATGATGAATGGCCTTGAAGTGAACACGGATCTGATGCGTTCTACCGGTCTTTGGAAGCACTCGCACAAATGTGGCGAGCTCGCCACGCTTTAGCACCTCATAGTACGTAAGTGCGTCACGAAGCTCCCCTCTCGCCCTCGACTGCGCTGACCAAAGTCTAAAATCTGTTCTACTTCTTCCAATCGGACGATTGATCGTATCAAAATCGTTAGGCAACTTACCGTACACAAAAGTGTGATACACCTTTTTGATCTCCCTTCCTTTGAACTTTGCTTTGAAGTACTCGAATGCTTTTTTATTCTTAGTGAGAAGAAGCGCTCCAGATGTTTCCCTATCGATACGATGCACGATACCAGGGCGCGGAAGTGTTTGTCCTGAAACAAGAACTGTCGGCTCTCCTACTTCCTTCATCTCTGGATACTGCACGAGTATCCAATCAACAAGTGTTTCTTCCTTAGTTCTTCCGTCTGGGTGCACTGCAAGGCCGGCCGGTTTGTGTATAACCAGGATATGTTCGTCTTCATAGAGGGTGACAATACTATCGATCAGAGACATGGCACCACTATATATGAATTTACTAAAACCTGCATTACTGTGAGTATGGTTGTAAGTTATGAACGGTTAGGTTATTGTAGTTGAGTTAGTTTATGGGCGATTAGCTCAGTTGGTAGAGCGCTTCATTTACACTGAAGATGTCACAGGTTCGAGTCCTGTATCGCCCACAGAAGACAGAACAATCTCCCCTGCGGGAGATTTTTTGTTTTTGTGGGCGAAACGAAACATTTGAATGTTTCGTGATACAGGACTCGAAAACCTTGAGCATATCGCACGGACCTTGTACTCAAGGGAGTACGATGCGAAAGGTATACAGCGACTGTAAGTCGAGAGTCCTAATCCTCGCCTTTTCCTTCTTTTCCCGTATTATCTTTGTATATCCGCTCTTTCACAGTCAGCGAGGCCACATGACCCCAGAAAAAATCGCTTTTATCGTTGCTCTCTACCGATCACAACTCGAAGAGCACAACATTCCGAAAAATCGGATGAATCCAACAAAGGTATTCACTTCAAAGGAGGAAATGCTTGAGCATGCTCACTATCTCCTCGACGGAATTCTGGAGTACTCTCAAGATCCGACCAAAGAAGGAAAAACGGGAAGACATCTTGGCTCTGCACAAACACTTCTGTGGTGTGCTGGCTGGTATACCCTCGAAGAGCTCATGAATCATAACCGTCCTGACGAATAGTCAGGGCGGTTTATTTTTATTCGATAAAGCGGTAGTATCTGGGTGCTATCATAGATAGTTATGCCCCTGTAGTTAAATGGATATAACTGCGGACTTCTAAGCCGTTATTCCAAGTTCGATTCTTGGCGGGGGCACAGTGTACAAAAAACGTCTCCCCTGCGGGAGATTTTTTGCTTGTGGTGCCAGACGGAGCCATATTTTTGTAGTAACAAAAATGGCGAGTCGGGGTCGCGGAAATTCAATTGTGACGACAATTGAATTATCTGTGACCACAGCAAAACACAACCCCGAAAAGGGTTTTGTGTGTTTGTGCCAACCGGAGACATGTTTTCTTAGTAAAGAAAACAGTCGAGGTAGGGTCGAGAAATTATAGCCCTCTGATGCTAGAAGCTCTGCAATCTCGTACACTCTAAATTTAAAATCTTTATTGCCTTTTTCCACATTCTCCCAAAAACCTGCCTTATCGAAACAAATGTATTTATTATCTTGAGTTTTTCCTACAATAAATGAATGTGCCAAACCTATATTTTCAATTTGCCCAATATATAATTTCCCGGGCAAGCACATTCGCTTTGCGTATTGTTTTAATTCTTCCTCGGATGACACATAAACAAAAGGGGTATCTGAAATTTTTAATGCCTGATCTGCAAAAGTAAAATCGTGGCCAATTACGTCTTTTTTAACTTCAACTAGATCACGTTCCGAAATATGGTTTGCGAGATATAGGATTGTCTTGTGACAATTAATCTTGTTTAGTATTCCTAAAATCTCTTGATTTGTATTGCGTTCCTGTTCCCTAGCAAGCATTCCTTTGATGAGTAACGTTAAACGATTTGGAATTTTTACTTCCAGTTCATTTATGTCTGACCTAAGAACCCATGCATTACCTTCTCTCACTAAATGTTTATTGACGAGTTCCATAACATTCCTACATCGAAGGCTCTACAACCGAAGGCTTCAGAGTTTTCAAATCCTCAAATCTCGCTTGTTTGTTTTTGAAAAAAACTACCGTATCTTCAAGATTTTTTTTACTTACCACATCGGACACAGGCTCTGCAGCAGCCTCAGCACTAAAAAGAGACCCGTTGTTTATTTTTGCAAAAAAATAAATATTTCCCGCAATAGAAAAAGCGGATAGGACAAAGCAACTTAGAACCATCATTTTCCAATCATGGTGCGCTTTAGAGCTTATTGTTTTGTATTCATGCCTTTGTGGAAGATGAATACTATTTAGAATTTTTTTGATATCAAAAGATTTCATAGGATTATTTCAATTTAAGAACCTTAATATCGAATGTTCCCTTCCAGACCTCTCCGTTCGCCTGTACTCTCGTTGAGGTTGCGGTGAATTTCGTAGAATCTGCAGCCCCCTCGAGAGTGACGGTGGCGCTTGTTATACCCACTCGATACGGAAGGTTTTGGAGTTTTGAAAGGAAGTAAGAAATATTTTGCCAAGAACCAGACATCGAGAGTTTGAGAGTAAGATTTTCGCTAAACGGATGAGGGTCTTGCTTATCACTCTCAATTGCTACGGCACCAATATCGAGTTTTACATTGGAATCTTTACCGAGAGATTCGAGTATAGTGATAAATGCAACAACTCCATCAGGTGCTACGAAAAATGAATCAATTTGAGATAGAAAATCTTTATTTTCTGAAAGAGACAATTTAATCGCTCGAAGGGCTTCATCTTTTTTCATATTTGCACCTGCCTGTACCATAAGCTCCGAGGCTGCTTGATTCTTAGTATTAATATCCCAAATCAAAAATCCATACACTCCGTACATAACCACATTGAGAGTAGCTATCGCTATAAAAAGTTTTTTAATGAAAGAAAGATTTTTCATAGTATTAGAAGTTTCCGGTGATATCTATTGAGAAATCTGCATTAAGATCTTTTGTAAACGAAGACACTGGCAGATCGACGCTCTTGTAGGATGGATCCTTCTTGAGTGAGTCTACAAAAAGTGACAGATCCTCTCTTCCTCGTGCGAGACCTTGAATAGATATTTTTCCTGGGTTTGTCGCATTCGTTGGAGTGTAGAGAAATCCGGTGATTCGAATATTATTAGTTTTATGGGTGACTATGGATTGGAATAGTCCTGCTACATCTACGTCACTCTTAGCAGGGTGAAGCGCTACAAGCTTTGCATTTGCTTGAGAAAGCTCTGAGTTAAGACCGGCCTCTTCTTTGAAAATAGAAGAGTCTTTGAGATTATTGATCGTGTTTTCAGCATCAGAAACTTTGGATCCGGAAAGTACAAACGACGGAAAAATAGCAACAATAGAAATAAGCCCAACCACAAAAAGAAGAGAAAGCCCTACGACAGTACGACGAGAATGATACTCGTCAATAATTTGTTTTTTTTCTGGTTCGGGTAAGAGATTAAACATATTGCAGCATTTAGATTCGATAATCTCGAGACAGCGCAAGCCCTACAGCAGGAGCATACGCCAAAGAATCTTTGAGTGGAATACTTGGGATGTACTCGTCAAATGAAAAAACATTAGTCCATACATTTCCAAGCTCAACTTTGATATCAAGTTCTTTGGATATATAGCCCGCTACCCCCTCTTGGAAAGCTTCATCTCCACATAAAATAATTTTTGTTATAGAAGGTACGGCATGTTTTTCTCGATCAGCTTTGGTCTCCCAATAAAGAAATACTCGCTTAATCTCACTCATAAGTGCACTGAGACCTGGATAGGTACTGGACACTGCACCAACACTTGTTTGCGATGATGGTGACACAATACTTATGGTAGAAGTGAAATTCACCGCACCTTGCGACACGATGTAGAGTCCAGCTTTTGTTTGATTAAGATTTACAATGAGGGATACTCCTGCATCAGATGGCTTTACGAGTGATTTTGCAACCGCCTGACTTTCAATGTCGAAATGGAGAGGTACAAAACCCGCATCACGAAATACCGACAAATATTCAAGTACCAGCGCTTCGGGTACTACAGAAACTGAGACCAAAACTTTATCTTCTGATACTCCTGCTTGTGCGGGCAATACACTGTAGTCAAAAGTGACTTCCGAAACAGATAATGGAACGTTCTCCTCAATGGTAGCTTCTACTGCGGTACGGAGATCCTGTTCTGATACTTTTGGCACTAACGTTTGAAAAAGGTAGGCTCTTTCTTCAGGAAGTGAAGTGCGTATGTATCTAAGATTAAAACTTTTTCGAAAATCTTCGAGAGCGTGAATGAGCGCTTCTTGATCGAGAATCACTCCATTCTCGATGAGACCTTTTGGAAGCTGGGCTGCCCCGTACCGCTTGATAAGAAACCCTTTTGTATTTGTACCGAACTCAATAAAAGTAAGTCCACTATCAGTAAGAGCCAAACCCGGAGCTGGCATATCGAGAAACTTTGGTGTTGGGAAAAAATCAAAGAAAGTTTTCATACTTTCTTTTATTATATCAGAAGGAAGTAGTTTAAAACGACTACTTTAGTAGTGTACCGGGTGGAATCATTGCTTCGGCGTCAAAGAACGCGATAGCACTATCGGTTGATGCTGCGATAATCATAGCCTGACTTTCAAACCCCATGATACTCCTCGGTTCAAGGTTTGTTACAAAAGCGTATTGCTTGCCAACAAGTGTTTCGAGCGAAGGAAAATATGTTCCAATACCAGAAATCACTTGTCTTGGAATTTCTTCCGCAAAATCTACCGAGAGTTTAAGTAGTTTTTCTGATCCTTCTACCCTGTCTGCAGAAAGAATTCTTCCAATTTTCATTTCTACTTTTTTAAAATCGTCGTATGTGATCATATATTTTTCTGCCTATTGATATAGCTTTGTAAAATAATTGCTGCTGCCGATGCGTCATTCATACTATTGTTACCTTGAATATGCTGAGCCTCCATACTGGTCATGAGCTCTGGTTCAAAATAAATCGGGATTTTAATCTTTTCTTCTAGCTCAGCCTTCAGTATGTGAATTTCCTTCATAATACTGTTCTCTTCTTGGGCAAAGTTTTTGGATTCACCAATGACAATAGCTTCCACATGGTCTGTAGAGCACAAGTTAGTAATACTTGGGACGAGAGTATCTCCCGCAGCAAGTACAACCTTTGGGAAAGCCATCGTCCCGCTGTCATCGGAAAGTGCGATTCCTACACGTTTTGCCCCATAATCGATTCCAAGAAGTTTCATTGGTACTAGTGTTAGTTTAATCCCCCACTCATGCCCATCGATAGTATCATCAGAATCGTTCGCGTGGTAGCTTCACCCTACTTCTCGGAGATTAACTGTTGTAAATATTCGTTGGCTATTTTTTTGTGCATTTCTTTTTTTTCTTCACTCATTTTTTTATATTGTACGCCGATAAACCCGAGCCTTCCCTCTTTTTCTAGTTTTTGAAAATGCTGTCCTACAAAATTCCAAAATAGTGCATCCCAAACTTCACACCAATTTCCTTTTTTAAAATCAGACATCTTTAAAATATAATTTGATCCTGAAATATATGGCTTTGTCGTAATGAGACCGCCATCAGCGTAGGTCGCCATACTATATACATTGGGCACCATGACCCAGTCATACGCATCAATAAAATTTTCCATAAACCATACGTACATTTCGGTTGGGTGAAAGCCGCACAGATTCATAAAATTTCCCATAATCATTAATCTTGGAATGTGATGGTCGTACGCACTCTTCTGTACCTTCAAAATTGAATTGTCGACTGGTAGCACCCCAGTCTTTCCCGTCCAAAAGCTTTTTGGGATTCTGTGAGTAGCACCGAAATAATTTTGAGTCCGGATTTGCCTGCCCAGCTTTACGTACACAAGTCTCATGTATTCCCTCCAACCAACAATTTGCCGCAAAAACCCTTCGACTGATTGCAACAAGACTTCATCTTGATGTTTTGCATAAAACTGTAACGTTTCGCTTACTACGTAGCTAGGAGTCAAAAGTCCAACATTAAGGTATGGCGACAATACGGAATGGAAGAGAATATTTTCCTGTTCAAGAACTGCATCTTCATAAGGACCAAACATGCTGAGTTTTTGCTGCAGAAATACCGTCAAACATTTCTTAGCATCTTCAAAATTAGTTGCGTAGAGAAAACCATCATCAAAGGACAGCGTTTTTGGTATCGCTGTATGTTTAGGAATTTTTTTTCGGTTTTCGTCGTCAAAACTCCACCTTCCACCTGCAGGCTCCCCTTTTGTATCGACGAGAATACCGAGTCTTTTTCTTTGCCATTGATAAAAATTCTTCATAAAGTAGGCTTTGGTACTACTTTTTTGAGATGACACATAGACTTCCAAATCGCTATTTGAAGTCAAAAACATTGGTGTATCGATGGTACGAAGATCGCAATCTTGAAACCTTTTTTTTATTTTTTTTTCAAGATAGTCGTCTACTACATCATAGACATAGACTTGGGTAAGCTTTGGGATAGAGTCTAGGTTTTTTATTATCTCAACTTCGTAGCCCTTTTGCTCTAAAAAGGTTTTATAGAAGCTCATGCTGCGATTATGAAATGCAATTTTTAAAGGGTGGAAGTTATATTGCGTAAAATATAAGTCGTCCTCAATCAAAAAAACAGTATCCTGTGTCTTGTCTATATGCGCAAGAAGTGAATTTTCTTCAAACAGTTGATGAGGATATACCAAAATTGCTTTCATTGTTTCTATTAAAGGATTATGCCCTCTTTTTGTAAATAGGTTGTAGTTAGGGGCGTGCTCTGAGCATCGTTTTCTAACACCTTCTGGACTTTCGCAATAATTACATCGTGATCTCCAAGCTCAATATATTTTTCAATCTTCATCTGTAAGGTAAATGCATTGAAAGCAAGATAGGAACCGTTACTACAAAGATAGTTACTTAAAAACTTTTGCTTATCATATGTTTGTCCTGACTTTTTACCGAGTACTCGCACAAGATTAATCTGACGTATTGACAATCCTTGCAGTACAAAATCTTTGTTTTTCTTGTATTCAAAGATATTTTTATGTGTCTGGGTATGTTTATAAATCGCAACACAATACCGTTTGATATCCATAGTGACTGGAACAACATAGGTAGCGATATTCATATTGATCTTACCGTCTGCATCAAAACTGACAAGGCTATATACCTGCTCACTTACTCTATTCCACGGCTTTCTTTTTTTAATCACGGCCATTAGGATGGGTGTACTTCATCGCCCGCGCTCGCTTTACGTTCTTTAGACTACTTCCTCGGGCCCTATTTCTCCACAAGATAAACTTTTTTAGGGGGAGCTGCGCTTTCATAAACTGGACTACCTCATTTTCAGTAAGACCAAACTCAAGTTGAATTGTCTCAAATGGAATATCATCTGCAAGCGCACTTCTAATGATGTGCACTCTAGCTTCTTCATTAATATATTTATGCAGCATGCGGATGTTATATTTTCTGATCATACTGGTACTTGGTATATTTTCTGAAACAAATGAACATTGTGGTTTCTAGTTTCTTCTATTCTAACAAAAAGTCACCTAGGATGACGGGTGCTTTTTGTATCTAAGGAGGAGGTGAGATTCCCCTTACAGGTCAGTACACCTTTCATATCGCACTTGCTCCGCTCCGTGCGAAATATTCAAGGTCTTCGAATCTCACCTCGAAAGCACAGAAATGTGCTTTCTTCTTCCGCTTAACAAAAATGGCATCCAGTAGGATGCTCATTTTTGTGCAAGCGGTGTATTCTAAAAATAGCTCGAACGGAATTCTGCCTCGTCCCGCCGTGGGCGGGACGAGGCAGAACATTCCAATTTGCATTTTCCCAACTGGCGGAGGAGGTGAGATTCGAACTCACGACCCAGTTACCCAGGTGACAGTTTTCAAGACTGTTGCTTTAGACCACTCAGCCACTCCTCCAAATTAAAACCAAGAATTTCTTGGTTCGGTCATCATAGCAAAAACATAGTCGATTGCAACAAAGACAATGACGCAGGTGGTGCTCTGTTATCACTATTTCTCTATGCTAAAATACTGAGATGATTTTCATCCTTGAGCTTATTGTTATCTTTCTTGCGAGTTGCGGATTTACTCTCGCCTTCTATATTCATACAACAAAAAAAACTGGTGCTCCTCTTGTCTGTCCACTTGAGGGAAGCTGCGAGCATGTCGTCCATAGTGAATATGGAAGCATCATAGGGATTTCCGTGGAAGTACTTGGTATGATCTATTACGTCTGCATTGGAATGCTGTATAGCCTCTTTGCATTTGCGCCATCTGTTCTTCCAGATTTTATGTCATATGCGATTGTCGGTATTACCGTTACTTCTTTTTTGTTTTCCGCCTATCTTACATCTATCCAGGCATTTGTTCTTAAGCATTGGTGTACATGGTGCCTCTGCTCTGCCCTTATCTGCACACTTATCCTTATACTGAGTCTCTACATATCGAATGGTGCGGTGTTTGAGTTCTTTCATACGTTCTTTTCATAGCACCATACCGAAGAATCGTGGTAAAATTAAACATAAAGTTTTATGGCCAAAAATCAAAATCTTTTTCAGTTTCAAGCGTTCGAGTACGAACACAAAGAACATAGCCCTGATTGGTTCTGGGCAGTGGGTATTATCACCATTGCACTCTCAGTCACGGCAATCATTTTGCACAATGTACTATTTGCGTTTGTTATTGTACTTTCAGGTTTTGTGCTCTCACTCTTTGCAGCTCGCCCTCCGAAACAAATCGAGGTGACCATAAGTGATGAAGGGATTCGGGTAGAAAATACCTTTTATCCATTTCATAGCCTCGAATCTTTTTGGATTGATGAAAAGGAACAAAAATCAAAAATCCTTATTAAGTCACAACGCCTTCTCATGCCATATATTATTGTTCCACTTGATGACGCAGATCCAGAAAAAGTTCAGATGTATCTTTCTCGCCACATCCCTGAAGTGTTCCATAGCGAATCCAGCCTTCAGCACCTTATGGAGTATTTGGGGTTTTAATTAGTTTGGTATTTATAGACAAAGTGGAAGATTTCTAGTAGTTTGGTGCGTACTAGCTCCCATCGTTCAATGGATAGGACATGACTTTGCGGAAGTTAAAATGTAGGTTCGATTCCTACTGGGAGCACCATATAAAAAAACCGGCACAAGGCCGGTTTTTTTATATGGTGCTCCCAAGAAAGCGGAGCTTTCGTGTAGGAATCGAAAACCTTGAGTATGTCGCGTGGAGCGAAGCGAGTACGATACGAAAGGTGTACCGTTCATGTAATGAAAGATACTCCTACTCAAAGCACAATCGACACAACAACCCCGAAAGGGGTTTTGTGCTTTTTGTGAAAACGGAGCGATGTTTTCTCAGCAGAGAAAACCGCGAGGTGGGGTCACAGAAATTCAATTGTGACGACAATTGAATTATCTGTGACCACAAGTGTTCGTATGATTATAGCTCCCGCCTCCTCTAACCAAAACCACCCAAGCAAATTTCTCTGCTTGGGTGGTATTTTTTATAAAAGAGCTAACTGATTGTTACTGTATTCCTCTTCTCCCGTCACCTCGGTACACTCAAAACCACGTGGTAATCTAACTGAATCGCTCATATCAACAACTTCAACCTCAAGAACAACGAGCTCCCTGTCTCGATACACATCGAGTTCAAAGTGATGTCCGTTTTCTTCAAAACAATATCGATCCTTACAAATTGTTTTTCGAGAAGGGTCCTTTTCGGAAAGTAACATCTTGGCATGTTCTGGAGTAACGATCTGTTCATTCTCCACTCGCACACCCTTTTCTTCAGTTGGAAATTTTTCCGTATAGTAGTACGTAGATATTCCATCAAGTGTACGTTTACGGATCCGTCGCTCTACACTAGGTTTATTGCTGACGAGATAATCCTGCTCTATCTCAACTCGAACAGCACTTGTTGGTATGAGTAAAGGTGAAAAATTCAAGACAACAAATTTTCGCTCTTTTTCCATTGGATCTGGCATACCAAGTACCCTCGTAAGTGAGTTGAGTGCGCGAGTCATCTTCTGTTCAAAACCAGAAGAATTATCGATAACAACAAGATGTGGGTGTCCTTCCCATGCAGCTAATGTTTTTTTGTCGAGTTGGCGGGCTTCGTCTGGTGTCTCTGTACGAGCCTTGTTATTTTCGAGCGTGTAATGCTGCTCTGCCCCATCGGCTGCCGTAACTAAATGAATCACAAAATTATAACGCTTCATGAGTGTCGGAATATTGTATCCGAACCGTTTAAGTACTGAGTTGTAATCTGCAGTACTCATATATGCCCTTGCATCCAAGGCTCCTCGGTCACAATACAAAACAAGTTTTTTGTTTGTATGCATATTCGTAAGAGCGTCGACGAATATGCTTTCGCGAAACAAAATTCCCCCAAACAAACTTTCTTGAAACATAATAGGATTACGCCATTGCGCCCATGGAGGCAGACCGGAATCAATCATTTCGGTAGCAAACTCAGAAAGAGTTGCGACCATACAATCGCGATTTTCAAGATACTTACGGAGAACCGCCTTAAACTTTGACTTCCCTGAGCACGGACCTCCGGTACCGACAACAAGTACAACTTTTTTGTTGAAAAACAAATCGCCAATCATAATGACTCCTTTGTGTGTGAGGTGACAACGAACTTCCCCAGACCAGAGTATCAGAAACAGTAAATATGTGAAGTCCTGCTTTTCTCTGTGCTACCATATTCTTATATGGCACGCGAAAATAAAAACTGGGCAAAAGCAAAATTTACACCAACCCTTAAAAAGCGGATGATTACCCAGGTACCAAATAGTAAATCTGCAGGAACAGTAAAAAAAGGATTTCGAAACAAAAGCTCTAGCTAGATAACAAAAAATCCCCTTTCGGGGATTTTTTGTTTATGCAATCTTCTTTATCATTGTGACAAACCGAGATTTCTTGCGAGCTACCGTGTTTGCTTTAAGAAGTCCTGTCTTAGCACCTTTATCAAGAACTTTCTGAACTTGAGAAAATAGCGCTTTTGCTTCCTTCTGATTCTTTTCTGAGATGAGCTTACGGAGCTTTTTGACCGTATCGGTAATAACCTTCTTTTGTCGAAGATTCATTTCACGCTTTCGGCGTGATCCGCGGAGAGCTTTCTTAGCTGATGTTGTTATAGGCATGAACAGCAGAATAGCGCAGTACCAGCAAAAAGTAAATAGTACTGAGAAAAATTGAGATACCGGGACTTTCTCTTGAAAAGAGTCTCCTCTCTACTGAAAACTGATTTTCAGGTATGATTATCCAATGATATCTCACCTTTCAGGGACAGTCCTCAGTATTGATCCTACTTATACCACAATAGATGTTTCTGGTGTTGGATATAAGGTGTTTGCGACTGGCCATACTCTCAGCGGACTCACGATCGGACAAAGGACAGACCTATGGACCCATCTTGCGGTAAGGGAAACTGCCCTTGATCTCTATGGATTCCTCTCGAGACAAGATCTTTCCTTTTTTGAACTTCTCATCACAATCTCAGGCATCGGACCAAAGACCGCACTCGGTATTCTCAACGTTGCAACAATAGAGACTATCCGCAACGCAGTCTTTAGTGAAAACACAGCTAACTTAGTAAAAATTTCTGGGATTAGCAAAAGAACTGCAGAAAAAATTGTCCTCGAACTTCGTGGAAAACTTGATGGTGCACTTTCTGAAAATGAAGAGGGATATCTCGATGATAGCGATACACTCGAAGCCCTTACTTCCATTGGATATTCACAAAAAGATGTTCGTGAAGCACTCAAAGATGTTCCAAAACATATCACTGACACAAGCGAGCGAGTAAAATACGCCCTCAAGCAACTTGGCTCATAATCATATATATGCTCGATACCATCCTTCGGAGAATAAAAAAATATATTCCAAAACAGCTTTTTGATACTGCTGCCCCGGTATATCACTACCTACTGTCACTCACGGGAGCACTTATCTATCGCTTCCCTTC
>JBBQUO010000005.1:0-33069 GCA_038212375.1 Minisyncoccia bacterium | reverse complement strand
CCTCCCATAACAGATCCTGCAAACGCGGCCCCTGTTTTTCCTCCTGCTTTTGCAAATCCTTTTGATACCGTTACGGTTGCGTACATCAACATAATAATAAGCACAAATTTAAATACGGTATCAACCGCAGCTGAATTGTTTCCATTTCCTGCTACGATCGCTGATATAGGTGTGCTCGATGCATTGGTTGAGCCATTACTTATAGTTTGAAGAAACCCAGGTGCATTCACGATCGTGAGGACAACATACACAAGAATCATAAATATCACGGGGAATATTGCCTGTTCGCTGATATTTTCCCACCACTCTTTCGTTTGTTTCGATAGTTTTGGAATGAGACTACCCATAACAGCAATAGGAGAAAATACCAGAAGGAAAATAATATTGGCAAATCGGATAATAAACATTATTGAAACTGTAAAAAAGAGAAATGCAGTAAGAAGAATAAACAATGTACCGCCAATCGAAATTACCGCAATTTGACCAAAGGTATCAAATTTAGTTGCTAGATCAGATGGGCCTAAATCAAAAGTTGTTGCGACGCCAAGTGGTTGCATAAAGCAGCTTGAAAGTGATACCGGAGTACTGCTAGTAGTAGCTAAAGGTGAGCAGCTTGTTACGATTGAGTTGTGAATCGTAAGCGCTACGAGATTGGAAGCATCGATAATTACCTTCGTAAAGAAAAGACTGAAATTGATGAGTACTGCGGCGATGACTATGTTTGTAATAGTCTTTTTTATGATACCCGTCCCTCCACCCTCAAGAATAACTTTGATTGCGGTGTACAGTAAGATGAATATAAATGACATATTCATGAAGTCACGAATGACTGACCATGCGATATTTATGCCACTAATACTATCTATATACCCAGACATCCCCACTACGGTGATTTTCATGACGGAGTCAAAGAGAGTCCCCGCGAGCCACAAAATCCAGCCACTAACAGTAAGGGGGATCAATAATCCGCTTGTCACCATATCACAAATTCCTAACACCGATGAAAATCCAGAACAAACTTTAGTGCTAGCCTGAGTCGGAACAGGAACTGTAACAATGGTTAACACTAAGCAGGCCAGTACGAGTCCTGTTAGGAGCGATTTATTTTTTTGTAGGAATATCCGTATCATCGTTATGATCTAATATTCACTTTCTTTCCACAGTCAGCACCTGAGAGGACCGGTACATATGGATCCACATCACTAATCTCATCGAACGAAAGCGGCCATTGCCCATCACCTCTATATGTTACTTCAAACATTAATACGAGAGCTCCATCTGCATTGAGTGCTGGGGTACTAATCGGAAGATAGGTAGTGCTGCCGTCTACGTTTCTTGCAGATCCTGCTTTGAACCAGAATAAAGCTCCCTTTGGGATAGGTATAGTATTTGGATCAGTATAAGAAGTCCAAAATGGCCTCATGAGATTCCATTGATCTGCGGGTGAAACGATACTCATTGGATTTATGGTTTTTGTTACTGTCGGGTCAGCTATTGGGACAGGGCCACCAAACGAATCCTTTTCTTTAAAGTTAATGTCATTGAGTTTCCCAGAGCCACCGAAAATAGTAACCGTCCAAATCACTTTGGTTCCCGGCGCCTGTGCTCCTGTAGGGGTAAAGTCGCATGACAGTTTCAAAGGTCCATATTTTGAAACTGTCACCGTATTTCCATTATCCGTACAGTTTATTGAGTTTGAAGTTGTGGTGGTGAATTTTTCTTTTGTTGATGTCCCTGTAGTGTCAAAATCCCCAGTAGCAGTTTTTTGGGTAACCTTGAGGTATGCCTTCTTAAGTCCTGGGGTGGTATAAGTAAATGTGACACTGCTTGTTGTGGCGCTTAGAGCTCCATCTCCGTCTGCATCATCCCCACTCCATGCATATCTCGTATTGTTGTCCGAAAATCCAGAGTAGGTCCAGGTGATTTTTTGGCCAACGAGTACAAATTGTTTGTCTGGTGAGCACACACCAAACGGAGTAGGGGCAGATTCTGTTTGAGTTCCGTATCCTCCCTGGTCACCAGAGTTTGAATTAAAGAGACCTTTCGCACTATTGAGAAGTACACTTTGGAGTTTTCCAACTAGCGCGGTAACAACTTGATTGAAGTTTGATGCAACATTGAGCTGATCTACTTCGGAGCCGAATACTTTTTGGAGTTGTCCTTCCACAATACTGCCCGGAGTCTTTACGGGACCTTTTTTGAGGCAAATCTTTGGATCTACTGGGCTTTGTTCTATGCAGCCTTGGCTCGAGAGAAACCCTTTCCCCCAATCCAGTTGCCTCGTGTCTATTCCGAGTTGACTAAGAGTCTTTGAGTCGATTCTTGCTTGGATATTGAGCATCGATGAATACCCATTTCCATTTGCATCTTGAGTCATTGCATACCAAGAGTCCCATCCGCCAGCTCCAATGAAGTCTCCACTCTGTAATTTTTTGAGATTATCTCCCTGGAGTGAAATAGGGCAGCTATTTCGGAGATCGTTGTTCGATGAGTTGGCCTGAGATGTAATGCTTTGGTTTAATTTAAGAGCGCCTTCTATTTGAATACTGATCGGACTACAGAGAGCTCCTCCTGTTGCATCCGCGATAACCTTTCCAGCAATTGCGTCTCCAGTATTTTTTAGTGTTTTTTCGAGATCGAGAGGAAACCCTACTCCATTTGGACTACTTTTGAAGTCGTTGTTAATCCAGTTTACAGTATAGGTACCAAGAGCATTTACGAGCGCTCTGAGGGCGGTGATCGCAATAACGTCGTAGTTTAAGCCAGGAATTTTTCTACCCATCACGGTGAGCTCAACTTCCTTTGATCGAATAGCACTATCTGCAATGGGTACTGGTGGTATTGGGTCAGTAGGGATAAGTCCGATAATAGGAATTGCAAATGCAGAGTTTGCCTGCGCAAAAATTATGAGTGCAAAAAACAGAGATAAGAGTTTTGCAAATGTTTTTTTATTTTGTACGAACAACATCATTACAAAGGGTTGAGATTAAAACTGATTATACCATTTTGTGTGAGAAAGTTTGTGAGATTGTTGATTGCGGCTGATTGCTTTTCCTCTGCGTTACCGTGCCTTTGTATTCCGACGATTGCGTTTAGTGGATCGGTTTGAAAGTAGGAAAATTCTTTCAGTCCTTGAGCACTTGCAAGAAGTGCATTGATATACGCAAGGTGAAACGATACTGCTCCACTCGGAACTGCGATTTTGGCATCATCTCCCGCTAGCTTTCCGTAGTATGTAGAGGCTACACCCATGGCGTCTGCAAAATCTGGATCACCCACCGTAACGTTCTGGTTTGCGGTTACTGCATCATATTTTTTTATATATACATTTTGATTTTGTATTAACATATTTGCATATTGCCGCATTTTATTTGAATCAGAATCTGGAAATGTCTTTAGGTCTCCCGCTGTGTATGTACTTTGGACAGGCTTTGCAGTTATACTACTCGTTATTTTTTCTGTCATTGCTTGAATAGTCGCGTCATTGAGTTGACCCGATTGCTGCAACTTCATGTATTCAGTAAAAAGTTGATGACTGAGCTCTTCAGTGTTTGGTATAGCTCCGGTACTTGTTCCAGTACGGTTTTCTTCTTGATGTATTTGTTGCTCGATATAATCTTTGTCGGGAATGCCGAATGTGTTGGGTTTATTTGGGTCAGTATGCCAGATCACCTCTTCCCAATCAGGCACACCATCTCCATCAGTGTCATTGGTATTGATAATGCTGTTTTGTATAGATACTACTTTCGCAGAGCCGCCCACTCCCTTTTTAAGGACATCCGACGAAGTTTTTTCTCGTACCATGGCAAAAATACCGAGCGCAAGAATGATAGGTATGAAAAAAATAAAAAGTTTTTCTGAGGGAAGTTTCACTACATCTTTAATTATATAGTACTATCGATATTTCCACGGCTTATCTTATGGTCATTTGTGTGGATAGAGTAGGGCTTATCTAGGTGTAATGAAGAATAATAATTAACATAGACTACCGCCATCCTCTACGTATGATGTATTCGCCAAACTCCACGGTATAATGTCTTCATGAAACGAACTCTCCTTCTTTCCTTCCTGCTCCTTCCTATCGTTAGTTCAGCTGCTATCACAAAGACTCTTTCTCTTGGCAGTACTAATCTTGAGGTGAGATATTTGCAGATTATTCTTAATAGTGACCCATATACACAGATTGCAAGTGTTGGCCCAGGTTCTCCAGGCCAAGAGAGTAGTTATTTTGGTGGACTTACCAACCAGGCAGTCATGAAATTTCAGACCAAATATGCTGCAGAGGTCCTTTTCCCTTCAGGAATCTACAAACCGACTGGAATTGTGGGCCTCAATACTCGAAAAAAATTGAATTCAATCAACGCCAACACAGTGCTTGCAGCTGGAAGTTTGCCAATATCTATTGTGCCACCTAGTATCCAGGCTGCCATCTCTCTCACCAGCAGTAGCGCAACACAAAGTACCACAACCTACTCCCCTTTCTATCAAGATGCCGTACACTTTCAAAAGACTTTTTTTGCAAACTTGCAACCTATATTCCTCTCAATATCGAGTTACCAAGTGAAGCATGGTGATGTTGTAACAATTCAAGGTAGTGGATTTGTTGCTCAGCAGAATACGATTCATTTTGGTAATCAGTATTCTATGGTGGCACCAGGCAGCATCGATGGCAAAACCCTTCGTTTTGCGGTGCCAGATTCTATCCCGAATGGTTCATACAACGTATGGATCGAAAACGATGGGGGCAGTACTTATAAATCGGAAGCAAGTAATTTTTTTACGATTACTGATACTCCAAGTGCAGTTCCGACGATTACAAATATTTCTCCAAGTGCCATTCAGTTTTCAGACAAAGCGACAATCGTAATCACCGGAACAGGCTTTATGGATCAAGGAAATTCGATATATTCTCCAATCGGCACCGCCCCCAATCTTCCATCAAAAGACGGAAAGACAATCTCAGTTCCTCTCGCTTCATTTTCAAATTTTTCATCAATTCAAAAAAGCTCACAAAATTTTAAGGGTGCAGGTATGAATATTTCTATCGTAATTCATAATAGTGCAGGCAATACGAGCGTCCCGGGTTCATTTTTGATAACATTCTAAATATAGATATGAAACGCTTACTCACTATATTTTGCATTGTCTCCGCAATACTCATTCCAATGGGAGTTCGCGCGCAATTATACCAGCCTCCATTTGGTGGCTTGGTGGCTTTTGTAGTTCCATGTACATGTAGTTTTGGATACTATATTACCTATGCAATTTTACACCCGATTAATTATCCATGGGTTACTCGTTCACTCGTATTTCAGCCAGGAGTTTCTATTCCTCATCCTCATTTAGAATATATGACTACACCAACCCCAACATCGTGGGAGCTCGGTACTTTTACTCCTGGCGGTCAATGTCTAGTTACAGCTCCCAATCCCGCTGATCCATGTATTCCTATCCCAGCTGATGGAACTATCTTTATGGCAGGAGCAAGTTATCCTGGATTTGTACTCCCATAATCTTACTTTGAAAGAGTCACCATTTTTGCCCACTGACTGAGGCTAATATCTTCCGCTCTTGAATTTGTATCGATACTAAGTTCAGTAAATATTGCTTGGAGTTTTTCTTTCGGTGCGATAGATTCCAAATTACGGATCACCTTCTTTCTTTTTTGTGCGAAGCCAGCTTTGATCCATGCAAAAAATGTTTTCTCTGCAAAGTTTTGAAAGAATGCTTTTGAAATATCAGAAACGCAGAGAATTGCAGAATCCACATTTGGCTGTGGAGAAAACATTTTCCTACTCACGGTATCCATAATTTTTGCTTTGCCATATGCTTTTATGGAAAGTGAAAGAATGCTTTCTTTTTCGTCACGAGCCACAATACGCTGAGCCACCTCCTTTTGTACGAGCAGCACCATTCTCGTTGGATTCTGCTCTTCCTCTAGGAGTTTCCGGAAAAGAAGGCCGGTAATGTAATACGGAATATTGGCAATAACTTTGTAAGGTTTGTTGCCTACGATATCCCTAATCGGAATTTCCAGAATGTCTCCATGAACGATTGAAAGTTTCCCCGATGAAATATCCGAAGCAAATAAAGTTTCGAGTTCAGGGATGAGTCGATCATCTTTTTCAACTGCAATAATACTCGCCTTTGTCTGGAGAAGTGCCGAAGTGAGAGCTCCTTTTCCAGGACCAATTTCAACAATAGTGTCTCCACTACGAATATCCCCCGATGAAACGATAGTGCGCACAGCCCCCTTACTTTTTAGGAAGTTTTGGCCAAGTGACTTTTTCTTTTTAAATGGTGTGGGACTCATTGTATTTAGAAATCTATACGAAACAGAGGTTTTCGCAAAAGTCCATACGTTCCTGCTTCTTTTGCAATTAGTTCAGCAGGAATATCAAAAATAAATTCAGATGGAGTGTTGACCTGCTTGTTTCCAAAAATGGTCCGCATCTGTGCGTATGTCAAAAATACTTTTTTTCGAGCTCTTGTTAGTGCTACATAAAAAAGCCTACGTTCTTCCTCATCGTCTTCTGATGCTCTTGGTGCGTCATCGCGTCTTTGATGCGGAAAGAGACCATCTTCAAGTCCTGTAATAAATACATAATCAAACTCAAGCCCTTTCGATGCGTGCACGGTCATGAGTTTTACGCCACTTTGAGGTTTGTCGAGTTCATCTTGATCACTTTGAAGAGCAGCGTCAGTTAAAAACTTCTCTATTCCCTGTCCATCTTCATAACCATCGTATCTACTCGCAAGTGTTACAAGCTCACGAACGTTTTCGAGTCGCTCCGCACCCTCCTCTCCTCCATGACGAAGCTCGCTTTCGATCCCTGTTTCCGAAAGAACAAACTTCACCGTCTCAGAAGGCTTTTTTTCACGAGCAAAGGTACCTATTTTGCTCAGTAAATGCTGAAACGAAAGGTATTGCGCTCTTGCTCCTGCGGGAAGTGAATCAGTCTTTCCCTCAAATATTTTAAGAATAGTTACTTTGCCGATTCCTCTCGTTGGAACATTAATGATGCGCTTAACGTCAGAGAGATTTTCGGGTTCGAGCCCCGCTTTGATGTATGAAAGTACGTCACGAACTTCCTTTCGTTCAAAAAATTTTGTACCAATAAGTTGATACGAAATACTGTAAGCAAGGCACGCTTCCTCGATGGCACGAGATTGGAAGTTTGCACGATAGAGAACCGCAATCTCACTTGCCTGTGCTCCTTGAGCAATCAGTTTTTCGCTTTGGGTCGCAATAAATTCCGCTTCACTTACTTCGTCGAAACCTTCGAAAAGTGCAATGAGTTCCCCATCTTCATTTTTAGTAAACAGATTTTTTTCCTTCCTAAAATTGTTTTTGCTAATAATTTGATTGGCTGCTGCAAGGATAGTTTTTGTTGACCGATAGTTTTCTTCGAGTAATATGACTCGTGCTCCTGGGTAGTCTTTTTCAAAATCAAGAATGTTTCGAAGTCGTGCACCTCTCCAGCTATAAATGTTTTGGTCGATGTCTCCCACTACGCAGAGGTTTCGATCTTTTTGTGCTAAGAGATTTGCAATATGATATTGCACGGTGTTTGTATCTTGGTATTCATCGATATGAATATATTTCCAAATATGTTGATATCGTGTACGCACATCTTCCCGTTCGAGAAGTTTTGATGTGCGAAGCAATAGGTCATCAAAGTCGAGAGCTTTTTCCTTTTTTAAGGTTTGTTCATATTTATTCCAGATTTGAACGATCAAAGAATGCCAAAAATCTCCTGACTCTTGGGCTTCGTATTGTTCAAAGGTTACCCCGGAACCTTTTTCATGTGAAATTGCTGCCATAATTTTTCCTGGATCATATTGTTTTGGATCAAGTCCAAGATCCTTCATAACATTTTTTATTGCCTGTTTAGAGTCCCCTTTGTCGAAAATGCCAAAAAATCGCGGAAGTCCAATAAGTGCAGCATTCTCCTTTATAATGTGAACGCCAAGGGCGTGGAAGGTGCTGACGAAGGGCCTTTCGGTCATTGAAACCGGAGAGTTTAGGCCTGATTCTTCTGCAAGCCTCGCAAATATACGCTCACGCATCTCATTTGCAGACTTATTAGTAAAGGTAATCGCAAGGATATTACTTGGTGAAACCCCTTTTTTTACAATTTCTACAATTCTTTCAGTGATAGTTTTGGTTTTGCCTGCACCTGCACCTGCTAGGATGAGTAGTGGACCCTCTATAGTTCTCGAAGCCAGTAGTTGTTCCGGATTTAGTTTGACTGAACTTTGCATCAAAATATTATAGCATAAGTACTAAAAAACAGCTTTGTATAGCCATATTTTGGTATCCACAGCAACATAAAATGTGGATTGACCACAAGTGCCTCGTTGGTATAATGTACAGACGTTACCAAATACCCCGAAAGACAATAATATGGCTAATTAGAGCCATTATTAATTCCGAAATACAGAATTATCATTAACTTTACGGTTCATTTTATTTTTCAATCGTTTCCCTCGATATCGTAAGTCCCCAAATAAAGCAAAAAGCAGTAGCTTCCACGGGAATAGTGTCAAAAATCTCATATTTGGAGCCATAATTCTCTCATTCCCAATTTTGGTGCATGCAGGGCTTATTTCCTTTTTTACTGGAGGAAACTCTGTGACTAGTGATTCTAATCTCGGATTAAACTCGCAAACACTCGCACTATTAGAAGCTCCTCGCAATATCAATCCAGCTCCAGCTACTGGAGGCGCTGATATTACTATCGTTCAAAATTCGGCATTGATGCCAGACAATGATCCCTCTGGTGGTCTTAGTGAGAACAAGGTAAATGCCCCTAGTTCAGACCAGATTAGTCTTTATGTGGTGCGTGACGGAGATACTCTTTCATCAATTGCAAAAGCCTTTGGTGTTTCCGTAAACACGATACGTTGGAATAATAATCTCAAAGATTCAACAATATCTTCAGGAGATACCCTCACAATTCTTCCTATTACGGGTGTGCGTCACAACGTAAAAGCAGGAGATACTGTCGCTTCAATTGCAAAGCTATACAAGGGTGATGTTGATGAAATCAATCAATATAACAACATTACACTAGGCACCAAGCTCGTAACGGGAGATGTTGTTATCGTTCCTGATGGTGAAATGGTACCTGTTAGTTCAGGTAAAAAATCTGGATCAGTGGTGCAATTCATTCCAAGCACCAAAGTCTACGATGGATATTACATTCGACCCACAACTGGTCCAAAAACCCAAGGTATTCATGGACACAACGCTGTGGACATTGCTCCCCCATTTGGAACACCGATCGTAGCTGCTGCGGGTGGTAAGGTTATTATTAGTAAGACAGGAGGTTGGAATGGTGGATACGGTACCTACGTAGTAATCCTCCACCCAAATGGCACTCAAACGTTGTATGCTCACATGAGCAAAAATGCTATGCAGGTAGGTGAGCATGCAGACCAAGGAGAAGTGATCGGTGCAGTAGGTATTTCTGGTGAAGCAACAGGGCCACACCTTCACTTTGAAGTTCGAGGAGCAAGAAATCCATTTTAAACGAGCTTATTGTTTCTTCGGTCTATATTGCAATGCCTCAAGTATGTGCGAAGAGTTCACATTCTCCTCTCCTTCTAGATCAGCAATCGTACGAGCAACTTTGATTACTTTGTGATACACCCGAGGAGAGAGCCCAAGACGCTCGGCAGAATCGTTCAGAAGTTTTTTTGTTTCATCGGCTAGCTCTACGGTACTGACTAAGTCGCGCACTCCCATCTCACCGTTAAATGTTGCTTTACTTCCACGCATTTGCAATCGTTTTTTCTGTATATTTCTCGCTTGTACAACCCGTTCCCGCACCACTTCTGAGGTTTCGCCTGTCGGAGCTCCTGAAAGTTTATCGTGGTCTATCCGTGGTACATCAAACCAGAGATCAATACGTTCAAGAATTGGTCCCGATATTTTATGTTGATACCGGAGAAGCTGTGCGGCAGAACATACGCATGGTTTTCCTTTGAATGCATAGTTTCCGCATGGGCATGGATTCATCGCTGCAATCAAAATAAAATTTGCAGGAAAGCTGGCACTCCCTTTTGCTCTGGTTACATTCACAACTCTATCTTCGAGTGGTTGCCTTAGTGCATCGATTACCCTCCTTTCAAATTCTGGAAACTCATCCAAAAATAATACTCCACGGTGTGCAAGGGTTATCTCCCCTGGTTTTGGCGTTGCTCCTCCACCAACTATCGCAACATACGATGTGGTGTGATGAGGGGACCGAAGTGGAGGATGGACAACCAGCGGACCCTTTAGAATTCCTGCGACAGAATGAATGCTCGTGACCTCGAGTACCTCATCGAATGAAAGCGGTGGAAGTATATGAACAAAGGCTTGCGCAAGCATAGTTTTCCCTGTGCCTGGTGGTCCGTAGAGTGCAACATTGTGACCCCCAGCTGCTGCGATCTCCAGTCCACGTTTTACGTGCTCTTGACCACGAATATCTTCAAGGTTTACCGCACTATCCCAAGATATGTTCGTCGGCATTTCAGTTTTTATCTGCGCCACAATCTTAGTTTTCGAATCATGCTTAATATGCTCCACAACTTCAAGAAGGTTTTTTGCTGGAAAGATATTAATTCCTTCAATCAGTGCCGCTTCCTCGGCATTTTCTAGTGGTAGAAAGATTTCAGTAAATCCTCTACTCTTTACCTCTTTGATTATTGGCAGTACTCCGGTTATCTTCCGAAGATTTCCATCAAGTGAAAGTTCACCGAGAAAAATACTTTTTGATACATTAGCTACGAGGTCGCCATTTGCAATTAGGTATGCTATTGCAATTCCAAGGTCAAATACCGGCCCTTCTTTCTTAATATCAGCTGGTGCAAGGGCGATAACAACTTTTTGATTTTTTGTTTTCGGAGAAGTAAATCCGCTATGTTTGATAGCTGCAGAAACTCTATCTCGAGATTCCTCAACTCCTTTGTCAGGGAGTCCAACAATCGCAAAAGAATGAAGACCTCCTGAGAGATCAACTTCGATATCAATAATGTGTGGTGTGAGAAGTGAGGTCTGAGCGCTGTGTGTTTTCGCAAAGGCCATGAATAGTTACTCGGTTATATGCTCATCATTCATGTGAGCTTTACAAGTCTTAGCTGCTGGATTAGCTTCGAGGCGGTCTGCTTCGATAGGCTCACCGCATGTTTCGCATGTTCCAAAGGTACCAGCTGTAATCTTTTCGAGAGCAGCGAGCACTTCGTTGTATCGTATTTCGAGTTGCTTGAGGATTGCGGTGTTGTTTTCGTAGTCCTCAATATTATCTGCATGTTCGTTTTCATCTGCAGAAGCGGGGTTTTCGTCTACAGCGTTTGCTTCCCAGTCTTTAGGATTTTCTGGATTCCTATGGCCTACGGTTTTCAGTTCTGTTTCCAGTTCTGTCTTTTCGGCGAGAAGCATCTCTTCAAAGTGTTTGATTGTTTCAGTATTCATAATATCTATGATAACAAGGGAGCTTTAATATGCAAATATTCTACCGTAGTCGATTATTACTACCGAACGAGCTTGCCGAGGAGGTATTTGTTCAATATTTCATGGAATACACTCTGATTGCTCGTAATAAGAAGGGTATTCTCGTCGAGAAATGAATACAACATAATTTCCTCCCCTTTTGAGTTTTTGAGAATACGTGCATCTTTATTTAAAATCGTAATATCTTTGAAGTTTTGAGTCGTGTCTCTATCGGTGCTTACTACTTGAGTGGTGGTTGAAGAAGGAGTTATTGCGCCATTTGCATACCCCTGTGCATTGTATGCAGTAATAGGAATAGACCGTGCTGAGAATATTGACCCAAGATCTTTGTTGAGAGTCTTTTCCCATGTAAGCATTCCTGCGAAGGCATTGTTAAATGAGGTAAGTTTGATAATAAGAAACGGACTATTGGTGTTTTGGAGATGGTAGATCCCAAACATAAATTGACTTCCCATTGCTCGAAGTGCCACTCCTGGAATAGTGGTATTGAGGATCTGGAACAGATCCACTGTGTTGATGGAAACGATTCCACTATCTACCTTTTTTGTAAGCGCAATATAGGTTATTTCGTTGTCGTTGCCCTTCGAACTTGTTCGGATATTTATAAGACTATTTATCAAATCATCACGATTCAGATGCATTGCATCGATAGTTTCTTTTGTATTAAATGCAACGATTGTTTGATCAACGGGAGCAGGTGGCGTAATAGTCGGAGCTTTCTTTTGTAGTATATAAAACCCAATGAGTGCACCCACACCTAGAATTATTAGAACAACACTCGCCACAATCGTAAGGGTATTTTTGATTACGTCTGGATCAATTTTTTTCTTTTCCACTATCACTGCACGCTCCTTGAATATAGGTGGTGGCGAAACTGAGCCAGGATCAATTGATGCTACCGTTGGCTGCGGCTTCACATTTTGTACCGGTTTTATTTGAGGTTCTTCGGTTTTTTGAATTATCGGCGGAATATATTTCTTCCCGACAATTCGTTCTACTTCGTTTTTTGGCGGTTCGTATGGTTGCTCAGTTTTGGTATTTTCTTCCCTGGCTTTCTTCTCTTGTTCAGCGACTGCAATAGTTACAACAGATGCATGTTGGTTTTTGATTGCCTCTGCTACATCTCCTTGAAATGTACGAAGGCTCTTTATAACAACTCCCGAAACTTGAGGAGAGGGTTCTACAGCGGCAGATTTTCCCGTGTCTAATCCAGCGTTAATACGATCAAAAATTTCTTTCTGTTTTTCAAAGTTTGATCTTCCAGCACTTCCCGCTGCGTTTTGTGCCGCAGTGATTGATTCATCAGTAAATTCAATTTTTTTATCTGAGTCGCCTGCCATAAGAAAAGCTTTTATGCTTATCATTCTATCACAGTGTGTTTCTGCTATTTAAAAATTACCGAGTAAGCGTAGCTTACTCGGTAATTTTTTCTATGCGATTACTGCACTTCTTCAGTTTGACCTCGATGCTGGTTTTTTCTTTGGGGACGACCAAGAAGGTATTTGCGTGGGTTTGCGTCTAGGTCAAGAAAATCATCGCAAGCCTCGATAAGTTTACCGGAAGAAGATTTGCCGAATGCGACTACTTCTACTTGGCATCCGTGGGTGTTTTTTAGATATTCAACAAGAGGAATAAAATCTCCATCTCCAGAAACGAGAATAATAGTATCGAGCTTTGGGCCCATCTTTACAGCATCCATTGCCATACCGACATCCCAGTCAGCTTTTTTTGCTCCACCCATAAAAATTTGCAAATTTTTTGTCTTTGTTTCAATACCTGATTTTTCGAGTGCATCGAAGAAGCTTTTCTCTTCTCCACTTTCAGTGGTGATGACGTATGCAACTGCTCGGATAAGGTGTCGCCCAGCGAGTGCATCTTTTACCACTTGGCTAAAATTTACTTTTGAATGATACAGGTTCTTGGCGCTGTGATAGAGATTTTGTGCATCGATAAAAATTCCGACGCGTTGTTCTTTGTGTTTGATAACTGCCATAAAAATTGTGAGAGGGGTACTAAAAAAGAGCCCTACTCGTATATATAATTAACTTCGTATAAAAATGAATACTACCCAAGTATACGCGGAAGCATGTAAAAAGGTAAAACCAAAAGAGATTAAGAATGCTAAAGTTTTCAAATAACCTTCAGATCGTGAGCGATTCTGGAGGATTAAATAGCAAGAAAATAGATGCGATCTCTAAGCCTTCTTCTTAAGATTGAGCTTCTTCATCAAAGCATTGTAGCGCTTGGTATCCTTCTTCATCAAATAGCCCATTTGAGACTGTCTGCGAGAAACCATAGAAAGGAGGCCACGTCGTGAGTGGTTGTCCTTTGCGTGTATTTTGAGGTGACCTGCAAGTTCTTCGATCTGCTTTGTGAGGAGAGCGATCTGAACTTCCGGAGAACCAGTATCCTTATCATGGATCTTGGTCTCGGTAATAATCTTGGTCTTCTTGGTTTTGGTAATCATTATGTGAAGACAATAGCACGAAAGCTATCCACTTGCAAGCTCTTTTTATAACGTCGCACAATGCATAAATGGAAGGTACAATAAGCCTATATGGACTTGATAACACTCAAAAGGCAGTTCCTCGAAGACCTCGAAGTGAGCCGAGGTCGTAGTTTAAAGACCATAGAAAACTATGATCACTATCTGTCGGTCTTTTTGGAGGAAACCAAGCTTGCAAATCCCATAGATATTACTGACGATGTCTTGCGCACCTACCGTTTATGGCTCAATAGAAAAGAATCAGGTGTGATTATAGGCGGAAGAAAGGAAACACTCAAAAAGCGAACTCAAAATTACTACCTCATCGCACTCCGCGCATTTCTTAAGTATATGATGAAGCGTGACGTACCATCTCTTGCGCCCGATCGCATTGAGCTTGCTAAGGTTCCTGAGCGTTCACTCGATCTTATTACCTCAAACGAATTGGTCCGCATCATGAAAGCCCCTGAAGGTGATGAAGTGAAAGCGCTCCGTGATCGTGCAATTCTTGAACTCCTATTCTCTACTGGCCTCCGCGTTTCTGAACTCGCTTCCCTCCCTCGCGACCTCGACCTTTCTCGAGATGAATTTTCCGTTCGCGGAAAGGGAGAAAAGGTTCGCGTCGTGTTTATATCGCAAGAAGCAAAGGATGCGGTACGAAAGTATTTGGCAAAGCGCACCGATATGGAGGATGCAATGTTTGTAAATGTCGGTAGAAACAAAAATAACCATGGAGAGAAGCGCCTGACCTCACGCTCTATCGAGAGACTCGTCAGTTTTTATGCAATAAAAGCCGGAGTATCAAAAAAGGTAACCCCCCATGTCATTCGTCACAGCTTTGCGACCGACCTTCTTCAAAATGGTGCCGATCTCCGTTCTGTACAGATGCTCCTCGGTCATGCAAATATTGCAACGACCCAAATATATACTCATGTGACTGACAAACATCTCAAAGATATTCATAAAAAATTCCATAATAAACGTTCATAAAAAAGTCTCGACTGTTAAGTCGAGACTTCGATGTTTGGTGGTCACGACCCCTCCTTGTCGTAACCACACTGGTTAATCGCGACGGTTTTGACAAGGTGCATTTCTGAACCATATCGAGTCCACCACGACACTTCTTCCACAGTGAACGAATAGATTTTACCCTTCGTTAGAGTAATCTCTACCGGTTCAGCTTCGAGCGCGAGTTTGCGCCCATCACTGAACCTCACCATGGTCCTAGCATCAAACGAGTGCTCACCTTGTCTCAGACTATCGACGATCCCGCAGATTACCATCTGTTTTTTCGGGGAATCGATCGTCGAGCAAGATGCAATATTTACTAAAAAACACCACCACACAAAGGTTCAGCATTTTGATGGTAAGAAGGGAATCACGTTTCTCCATTCCTATATTTTGAAAGAAAATACGAACATATGCATATTTAGATCATTTCTAGATATGTCGACAGATGAAACTCAGCAGTTGATTCAAAAGCAACGAGAACAACAAATGCTTTTGGGAATTAAGGTCAGAGTTATCTCACCTGCTCCTATTACTCCAGAACTTCTAGAACAAGACAAAAAGTTTTATATCGAGAGAAGGTACATCGATCCATCATTTTTTTCAGTCCCATCTCAAATAGTGATATACGGAAAGAAAATAGGAATCGTTTCATATACTGATGGGACGAATACTTCTATCTTGAATAACGAGGAAGTAAATATAACCCTTCAGTCGATTTTTGAGCTATTGTGGAAAACGGCAAAGGATCCGAAAATAATAGTTGCAGAATTATAGTGTGTGTTCGTATGATCTATAACAATTCGCTATAATTCGAAATATGAAAATCATCTCTTGGAATGTGAATGGAATACGAGCAGTGCACAAGAAGAATCTTTTTGTGCCCTTTATTGAGCAGTATCAACCCGATATCCTCTGTCTCCAGGAGACCAAGGCTATGCAAAGTCAAAGTGAAGTAGTGCTTCCAGGGTATGAAGAGTATTGGAACTCAGCTACGCGCAAGGGATATAGCGGAACTGCGATTTTTACGAAAACAAAACCCCTCTCTGTTGCGGTAGACTTCCCTGCCTCAATTGTAAAGAAATATAAGCTTGAAGATGAATATGGTGATCCAAATACCGAGGGGCGTGTTGTCACTGTAGAGTTTAAAGATTTCTATGTGGTCAATGTCTATACACCGAATGCAAAGGACGACCTCTCTCGTATTCCTCTCAGGCACAAAGGTTGGGACCCAGCGTTTCTTGAACACGTAAAAACTCTTCACAAAAAGAAACCAGTAATTTTTTGTGGAGATCTTAATGTTGCCCATACAGAAGACGATCTTGCTCGTCCAAAAGATAATTTTAAAAATAAAGGGTTTACTCCTGAGGAGAGAGAAGGAATCCAGAATATGATTGATGTTGGGTTTATCGACACCTTCCGCATGTTTACCAAAGGAAACGGGCATTATTCGTGGTGGAGTCACTTTGCAAACGCGCGTGCACGCAACGTTGGTTGGAGAATCGATTACATATTTGTATCAAAAGAGCTCGTCACTAAAGTTGTGAAAGCTGAAATTCTCAGTGACACTTTTGGCTCAGACCATTGCCCTGTTCTCGTCGAGCTTAAGTAGTGCTAAATAGGGTGTTTGTAATTGTCTGTGAGATGTTGATGCGGTTTGTATTCCTATGTATTAAGAACATTCTCAACTTCATTTGCACCCGTACTTCCATCAAGAGTGAGCTGTGTCTTTTAGGAAACTACCCAGTGCGACGGCACAAATATGAGCAAATTCGTACCAACGAATTACACGTATTCCTAAAAGACATTGCGAACGAAGACTTATCCACAGATTTCTAGGTATTTGTATTTTACATGTCTTTGAAGAGTGATATACTTTTTGAGGATCCGCAGAAAAGGAAGTTGAAAGACAAAATTTTCTGCATTGTACATTAAAAGGACTGATCATCCTCGAAAGACCAGCTTGGTTTGGAGAGCGAAAAGGACATTCATATATCACCAACGTTATTGTAAATTTTTTACTCTTCGGATATATCATCCTTCGCCTTGCAATCTGAGCGGCCCTTTCTATAAGCCGCCCAAACACCGCAACTGTTAGGGTGGTTTTTGTTTGTATAAAATACTATGCGAAATAACTCTCTACCGAAGGTAGAGAGTTATTGAACTTTATATTTGCCTCTGATTTTTTTGAGGATCTTCCCCTCCTCTATTTCTTGTTTTTCTTTGCCTGATTCCCCCCGCTTTTTTAATTCCTCCTCAGAAAATATGGCCAATTCTTTTGCTTTTTTCAATAAAATCTCTTTTGTATTGAAAGCAGGATTTTCAAGAGTTTCCTCTAGAAGTGCGTGAAGTATGTACCCTATCTTTGGACTTGCAGGGATATGGGTTTCTTTCATTAGCTCTCCCCCATCTATTGCGAGCATCCCCACTGACACAGGGTCATGCATCACCTCTTCAATCATTGATTTGTATTTCCGTAATCTATAGGGGTCTTCTTTTGGTCTTCCTGTGCCTATGCGGTCACACATACGCAGATTCATAAGGTCCCATACGAGGTCTTTTCCAACGTTTGCAATCATTCTCCGTACTGCTGAGAGCGTGATTTGTTCTGTATCTGAAAAGAACATATGCCAACGCACAAGTTTGACCACTGTACTGATGATTTCCTTTGAAAACTTGAGATTTTCCAGGATTGTTTTTGTTTTCCTTGCTCCGAGGACCTCGTGTCCATAAAAGGTCCATTCCCCACTCTCTTTGGACTTACGGCGTGTCTCTGGTTTTGAAATATCATGAAAAAGTGCAGCTAGCCTTATATGGAGCGGCCATTCTCTGTCTGCTGCATGCTGAAGAGATTTGAGTAAATGTGTCCACACGTCGAATACATGTGCCTGATTTTGCTCTACACCGATAGCGTCTTCAAGCTCAGGAGCTATATACTTGAGTAATCCCAGCTCGTGACACAGATTGATAGCTTTCATCGGCTCTCTCGACATGATCATTCTGACAAATTCATCCCGAATTCGCTCTCTCGCAATTTTCGTAAGGAGAAATGATGCATCTTCTATCCCCTTCTTTGTTTCAGGTTCGATTTCGAAGCCTATTTCTGCTTGAATGCGAATGGCACGCAGTATACGAAGAGCATCTTCTTCAAATCGAGCTTTCGGGTTTCCTACCGTCTCAATAACCCCCTTCTGAATTGCAACCCTCCCCATAAATGGATCTTCTACTTCATTTTTTGAAACACTGAGAGCGATTGCGTTGATGGTAAAATCACGTCTTTGAAGGTCATCTGCAAGAGTTGCATTAAAGGACACAAAGTCTGGTCTACGATTGTCCGTGTAAGCTCCCTCAGTGCGGTATGGAGTGACTTCTACTATCTTGATGCTCTCATCTACCTCATCCTCATTTACTACGCCTACAGTGCCATATTCGTTCTCATAGAATGTCTTTGGAAACAAGTTAATTATTTGGTCAGGGTTAGCATTTGTTGTTACATCCCAGTCCTTTGGAGCTTTACCAAGAAATAGATCTCGCACGCAACCACCTACAAGAAAAGCCTCGAAACCAGCTTTTTCTAGAGTTTCTGTTACTCGTGAAACTGATGGAGGGATAGAGAAAGTGGGGGTCATAGGGATTTAGAGAGCCTATAGAGTAACAATTTGCAGGATCGTCACTTACAGGGACTGTACAGGTTTCGTATCGTACTCGCTGCTGCTCCGTGCGATATACTCAACCTTTTCGATTCCTGCACAAAAAACCTACGGTTTTTTTGGTTGCTGGTGCACCCGGCAGGAATCGAACCCACATCACTTGTTCCGAAGACAAGTACTCTATCCGTTGAGCTACGAGTGCATTGTGTAATCTTACAGTATACGAGGAGAAAACCAAATTAAATACGAGAATCGGTCACAACTCCTTTACTTCGTAAGGGTCGCGACCCCGCCTCACCGTCGCTTTGCGACATGTTCCGGCCTTCGATTCTCCACGCAAGCAAAGTAGTTTGCTTGCTCATCCCACGAAAACTTCGTTTTCTGTGCGGGATGGGATCGAATCTTACAGATTCTGTACACCTTTCGTATCGTACTCATCCGTAGTAACGGATTCCGAACGATACACTCAAGGTCTTCGATTCTCCCATAAAACCGAAGGTTTTGGTGCGGGATGGGAGAATCGAACTCCCGACTACAGTTTGGAAAACTGTCGTTTTACCACTAAACTAATCCCGCAAGTCAGAAAATAGTACCAGAACAAGCCAATCTAAGCAATTTGAGACTTAAAGAAAGGAAGATCTGTCACTTCCCCGTCCCTTAAGGGTCCTTTTATCATGTACAAATGAATATTTGAGGCCTTGAGAATAGCTCTAGTTATAAAGCTATTATGAAAATTTTAGAGCCAAAAGATTGAAAACTGGGGATAAGTATGGGGAAAGGTGTATTAAAGACAGCAATTTATCTGTCTTTATAGTATCCTGATATGCCATAATAGTAAGTATATTAGCCATATTTTACGATTAATTGGCTTTTACTTAGTTTCACGTGAAACTAAGTAAATCTGTTTCATAAGTAACATATATATTTAAAATTTATCAGATATATATGAGGTATTGGCTGATTTAGCTAATGAGAATATACTTTTGATATGAAGACGGAAAGAAGGAAGGTGGGAGACTTCGGAGAGTCTATCGCATTAAAGTTTCTTATGAAACGCGGATTTGCCTTCAAAGAAAGGAATTATCTACGACCATGGGGTGAAATTGATTTGATTGTTCAGAAGGGAAATGAGCATCATTTTATTGAAGTAAAATCGGCTGTTATTCATGAAACTGGGGAGATTGGCGTTTTTCATGAAACAATCAGGCCTGAAGAGAATATCCACCCTGCTAAAATGCAAAGAATGCAAAAGGCGATCCATACTTATTGTGCAGAACATAGAATCGATAATGATAAGATTTTTATCGATGCCGTAATTGTTCGCATTAGCGCTGACCACAAAAAGGCCAAAGTTATTCTAATAGACAACATTGTCCTTTAAATAGAGTCGAGAATAGAAGTTTTTTTTGGTGTGTGGTAGTATTCAAATCTGTCGACGGGGCGTAGTATATCGGTAGTATATATGTTTTGGGAACATAAGGGCCGGGTTCGATTCCCGGCGCCCCGACACGAATTGAACATAGTGAAATGAGTGCGAGCGCTCGTAAGCGAAGCTTTAGAGAGGGAATCGAAAAGGTTGAGTATATTTTCGAGAAGCTCTGCTTTGAGAAAATACGAAACCTGTACTGCGCCTGTAAGGCGAGATTCCAATTTCAGCGAGTACGATACGAAGGGTATACAGTCCCTGTAAGGGAAGATTCCCTGGAGTGTACAGTTCCCGTAGGGAAAGATTCCTATTTATTCTCAATGGAAACATTACCAGAAGATGACTTTGAAGTTGAAAAAAGCCCTCTACGTGAAGCTTATATGCTTCTCGATGCATCTTCTCCTTTGGAATTGAATAAAAAATATACAGAACAAGATCAGTTGCACTATAAGGCACATACTTGGGACTACGAGAATCCAAGCTTAGTTGTAAACAAGGTTAAGGATATTTTAGAGACTGTAGACCCCGCAGTACTTACCGATGAGGAGAGAATGGAGGCAAGAAATTTTGTGGTTTTGGTACCATCATGCAATTAGTTGTGCTATTTGGCGTTATAACGATAAACAAAAAGCTCAAGAGTATTCGATCAAAGCTCTTGAACTTCAACAAGAAGATCATCCAAACAAGATAACTAAATTACTCTATTTTTTAGTTCACGATAATCTTGAAGGTGCAGAAGATTGGGCGGTACAGACTTTTACCAGTCACTGACAGTGAAACCGCTGCAGAACTTGTTGCAGACTACAAAGCAGGGAAATTTTTTACAGAAAATAAATCTAATCTACCTCACTAGTTACCACCTTTTTGTGCATCCTTATTATTTTTGTTACATACTATACGTATGGCTTTGAAAAACTCTCACAAGAAAATTTTGATTTACACAATTATTTCCCTCGTCCTTGCTGGGATATACCTCAATCGTTCGTATGCATACATCTATTATAAAATAGGGAACTCAGGAATAGTTCCAGTTAATACTTTTGCAGGTCAGGCAACTTTTGGTAATCTAAGTGAGACTACCGAACTTAAACTTGTAACGATAGGGGATAGTCTTATGACTGGATCTGGTGCGAGCGATTCAGCCCACTCGCTCCCATATCTTTTGGCTCAGAACATGACTGGGAAGTATAAAAAAGTCCACCTGCAAAACTTCGCTGCACCAGGTTTTCGAACGGCAGATCTTATCCGTAACCTTCTTTCTCCGGCAATCAATGCTAAGCCGCAAGTAGCCGTCGTGCTTATTGGCGTCAATGATATTCATGGAAAAGTTTCTGCGGAAGATTTTGAAAACAATTATAGACTCATCCTTACGAGGCTTACCACAGAAACAAAAGCAAAGATTTATATCGTGAGTACTCCATTTATCGGAGCAAATACCCTCATGCTTCCACCATATCAATACTATTTTGATACCAAGACGAAGGAGCAAAATGTTATCATTCAGAAGCTGGCAAGGGAGTTTGCAGTAACGTATATCGATCTGTATGCTGATACCCACGCTCTCTTTTTGAAGTCTGGCAGCCAGTATTCTGCCGACCTCTTCCACCCTTCTTCACTGGGGTATAAAATTTGGGCAGATTCTCTATATGATCGTATCAATCACTAATGCACAGCAGGCAACATGGATTATATTCATAGTGTTCTTGCTCGCACTCCTCTTTTCGATTAGACGAAGACAAGCTTCAGGCTGGCTTCCAACTTCCGTCACCAATGAACTAAAAGGTCTCGCCATTCTTTTGATCGTTTTTTCGCATATTGGATACTATCTTGTAAGTGATACTCATTTCTTACAACCACTTTCTAATATGGCAGGAATCGGGGTCAATATATTCCTCTTTTTTTCTGGGTTCGGACTTACTGCAAGTCAATTACAGAGAGATATGAGTATCCGTGAGTTTTATAAGAAGCGACTGATCAAACTCTTTACTCCTTTTTGGCTTATGCTTGGAACGTTTACCGCACTCGATTTCTTTGTTCTCCACATTCATCGCACAACAGAGTTCTTCAAGTATGCGGTCTTTGGAATATTCACCCGCGCTGATCTGTATCAAGATTTTAATTCACCACTTTGGTATATGACACTCACTCTAGGGTACTATCTCTTGTTTCCAGTTGTGTTTTCAAAAAGGTGGCCATGGTTCTCCGCACTACTGCTCTATCTTGCAGGATATTTTTTTATTTTTTTTGAACCACAGGTATTCGATTATGTGATCCATTTGTATAAGGTTCATATCATTGCTTTTCCTCTTGGGGTTTTGATGGCTTGGCTTGCATCAAAATATACAATGCCAGCCTTTCTTAAGGTGAAGCTGCGTGGGTGGAATCTTGTACTGTATTGTCTCGTTTTTAGCTTGCTCTCTGCAGTATTTCTTTATTCAAACGTGCATTCTGAAGTAGGAAGTAGCGCTGATCTCGAACAATGGATGAGTATCCTCGGTACAATTTCTCTTGTGTTGCTGTGTGTTATAAAAAAAGTAGAATTTCGAGTTCTTGCGCTTTTCGGGATCTATTCGTACGAGGTGTATCTCTGGCATTGGCCTCTCATGTATCGTTATGACTTTTTGTACAAGTATTTACCGAGCGGATGGCCATGGCTTCCAACGCATCTGTACCTCGCTGTGTTCATCGGTATTGGGATGCTATCAAAAAGAATGCTCGATGGAAGCCTTGCGAAAAGTATCCGTGCACGGTTACAATCTGAAGAATGAAAGAACTGAGAAAAGCAGAAAAAACACAGTTTCAGGACACTATTTGGAATTACTATGAAAAGCATGGGAGGAAAATGCCATGGAGAGGGGAGGAGGATCCGTATAAAGTGCTCGTCTCTGAAATCATGCTCCAGCAGACTCAGGTCGCGAGAGTCACTCTCAAGTACGCAGAGTTTTTGAAAAAGTTTCCTACACTCGGATCTCTCGCAAAAGCTTCACTTTCTGATGTGCTCAAGGTGTGGCAAGGACTCGGTTACAACAGGCGTGCACGATTTCTCCATGAATTCGCAAAGGAAGTAGTAAAAAATCATAAGGGTAAGGTTCCGAGTGATTATGAAATACTCCTAACACTTCCTGGTATTGGGAAGGGAACAGCGGGATCACTTTCTGCATTTGCATTCAATCTCCCCGTTGCTTTCATCGAAACCAATATTCGAAGAGTCTACATTCATCATTTTTTTAAGGACAAAGAGAGTGTTGCTGATGCGGAGATACTTCCGATCGTCGAAGCTACGGTCGATGAAGTGAACCCACAAGAATGGTACTATGCTCTCATGGACTATGGTGTACATCTGAAAGGGAAAGTGAAAAACCCCAATCAAAGAAGTAAGCATTACGCAAAACAATCTAAGTTTGAAGGTTCAAATAGGGAAGTGAGAGGGGGAATTATAAAAGAGTTAACGGTAGTTGGTGGACAGTCGTTAGTAACACTAAGAAAAAAGCTCAAATTTGATGCAAAAAGATTTGATACAGCGCTCAAAGGTTTGATCAAAGAGGGATTCGTGATACAAAAGGGTACTAGCATTACACTTGTATGACATTTCACAAGAAAGTAGAAAATTTTGTATGCGAAAAGTGCAGTCACGAAAATATTGGTAATGGATTTACCAATCACTGCGAAAAATGTTTGTGGAGTAAACATGTGGATGTAGACCCGGGAGATAGAGAGGCTCCGTGCGCAGGTATGATGGAACCAATTGAGACTGAAACAAAGAATGGGGAATTGCGCATCAAGCACAAGTGTCTGAAGTGCGGGTTCGAGCGGTGGGTAGTCGTGCTTCCCCATGATAACTTTGATGCAGTGCTGGCCATAACCAAGAAACAGGTCGATTTGTCATACTAGGGCTTTTTTGTTAGACTTTTTGACACTTCCCACCGTTTTCATTGAGGGAATTGCGGCCATGGTTTAGTGGTAGAACACGTCCTTGCCAAGGACGGGATGGGAGTTCGATTCTCCCTGGCCGCACACAATACAAAAAACCGACCTTTGATGGTCGGTTTTTTGTATTGTGGCGCCAAGAAACCGTAGGTTTCGCGGGAGAATCGAAAGGGTTGAGTATATTTTCGAGAAGCTTGCTTTGAGAAAATACGAAACCTGTACAGCTCCTGTAAGGAGAGATCTCCCTGGCCGCACGATAAACCTAATCAACCATGCTATCCTCTACCCATGAACTCACTAATCCCAATCCTGATCAATAAGTTTCAACATATGTATTGGTTTATTTTGAGACCACATACAAAAGGGGTGAAAGCACTTATTTTTAAAAATAAGAAAGTGTTGATGGTGCGACTTACGTACTACCCAAACACATGGACATTTCCTGGTGGGGGAGTAGAACATTCTGAAACAACTGAACAAGCAATTATCCGTGAATGTTTTGAAGAAGTTGGGATTAATCTAAAAAATCCAATCTATATAGGTGATATGTATTTTACCCACGAATACAAGAAAGACACACTTTCTATTTTTACCGTAGATATCGAGAGTGAACATGTTGTTATCGATACCAAAGAAATTGCAGAAGCAAAGTGGTTTGAATTAAACAATCTCCCAACTATGGGTCAAAATGCAAAGTCAATTTTGGAATTCTTTTTAAAAAATAAAACACTATCGTAGTATTTGCTATACTTACCCCTATGCAAAACCCAGAAGAATTTACCCTTCCTCCAGAAGGGGATGGAAATGGAAAGCGAAATGAATCAGCCGATCTTGATATAAAAGATCTAAAGGCTTTTATTGAGGATACTCAGTTTGAAAATGTAGAGGCAGTATCGGAAATTCTTACAAAACGATATGACATGGGACGACGTGAAGGTGAATCAACTATAGATCTTGGTATGACAAGTATGATGCGCCGCCCTACAACAGAAGAGCTTGAAAGAATGATGAAGGGTGAGGTTATCGATAGCGATTTTGGACTAACCCCTGTTTCTGGTATAAAACCTGAACTCGTACTACATACTATGGTAAAAATGACTGATAGCACACTGTATGACCTCCAGATCTTTAAGGTATATAACAGAAATCAAGCATTTCGTTTTGAATATGTACTCAATCAAGCGTAATACTTGCATTTTCCTCCTTTTTCTCTAGTATCTCTGATAGATTGAACCTTTCAGATTCTCACAGGAGGCATTCATGGTCACAAGAGAAGAAGCTCGACAGGTAGTTACCGCTGAAGCGAGGATCGCACTCGAAGAATTTGCAGCTCAGTACAAAGAGGAGGTTATTGATGTCGAAGAATGGGAAATCAAGAGTTTCTTTAATGGTATAGAGTCGATCCTTAGATCGACTGCGGCAAAGCTCTTGAAGGATAATCAAAGCTTCACCGCATTTAAAGCTTTTGGCTTCGGTTTCAACTTTTTCGAATATGATCGAGAATCATTTGCAAAACAAGTCCACTTGTATTGTGGTCTGACAGATCCTGTGTGTGAGCGAATGCTTGGAAAACTCGACGAGCTTCTCGAAGCTCATGGGAGTAGAGTCGGGCACGTTGAACTTGAGGGTATTGGGATGTTTTCAAAAGATTCTCTCGAAGGCTATACTCTTAAACTGTCCAATTTGTAGCAAAAAACAGGCTCAACACGAGCCTGTTTTTCTTTGTTATACAGTAAAAGAGTTACTTTACTGCGTCTCTGAGCCCCTTCGCCGCACGGAACTTTGGCACACGCATTGATGCAACCTGAATGGTTTCACCAGTACGTGGGTTTCGAGCAGGACGAGCAGCACGGAGCTTCGTAGAGAAGATACCGAGGCCTGCGATCGAAACTTCCCCTCCCTTTTTGAGGGTAGTTACAATGGTATCAATCATTGTTTCTACTGCCTGCTCAGCTGAAACCTTGGTTCCACCGATTTTTGCATGAACTGCTTCTACAATTGCTACTTTATTCATAATCAAAAAAATAATTAGTAAAGAGAAACTTTGGTTTCGTATCCTCATCGAGCTGAACCGAGGCCCAGTCACTTGTAAGATGTATACGCATTATATAATAGGCCATAGTTACTGCAACCCACCTTACAATTCAGTATTATTGTGGTCTTATTGAGATGCTACTAATCTTTGTATTTTGAATTATCGCGCAAACTCTATTGTTCTAGATTCGCGAATGACAGTTACCTTGATCTCTCCTGGGTATTTGAGTTCTTGTTCAATACGACCTGCGATATCGCGAGCGAGCTGTTTTGCTTCGATGTCGGTCACTTCCTCTGGAGTTACAAAGATTCTGATCTCTCTTCCTGCTTGGAGAGCAAATGATTTGTCGACACCTTTGAACGTTTGTGCAATTGCCTCGAGCTCCTTGAGTCGCTTCAGATAATTTTCTACACTATCACGTCTTGCTCCAGGTCGTCCTCCAGAAATAGAGTCAGCAGTTTGTACAATAATAGACTCGAGAGTTTCGTACGGATACTCTCCATGATGAGCCTGCATTGCTTTGACAATTTCTTCGCTTACTCCGAATTTTTGGAGGATTCTGCGTCCGATTTCTACATGGGTACCCACCACTTCGTGATCCATTGCCTTTCCGATGTCATGAAGAAGTGCTCCCGCTTTTGCAACAGTGACATTTGCGCCGAGCTCCTCTGCCAGCATGCGAGCAATGTGTGTCATTTCGATTGAGTGCTGAAGAACATTTTGACCATAACTTGTTCTAAAGTGAAGACGACCGAGAATAGCAACAACACGAGGATCAAGGTTGTAAACTCCGCATTCGTATGCAGCCTGCTCACCCTTCTCTTTTATTATCTTTGCGATTTCTTGTTTTGCTTTTTCTACGGACTCTTCAATCTTTGCTGGCTGGATTCTGCCGTCCAAAATGAGACTTTCGAGCGCGACTCGTGCGACTTGTCTGCGGACTGGATCAAATGATGAAAGAGTAATAGAGCCTGGAGTGTCGTCGACAATGACTTCTACTCCAGTAGCGCGCTCAAATGCCTTAATGTTTCGTCCTTCTTTTCCGATAATCTTACCCTTCACTTCATCAGAGGGGAGTGCAACGCTTGTTGTCATTACCTCAGAAGGTACTGCAGTCGCAAGGCGCTGGATGGTACTCGTGAGGATTTCTCGCGCACGTTCCTCAAGCTTTTCGGTCGCACTCATCTCGAGCTTTTGCATGCGTACCACAAGATCTTCTTCATATTGCTTCTCGATCATGCGGGTGATCTCTTGTCTTGCTTCCTCTTTGGTCATCTGTGCAACTTTTTGGAGTGTAGCTTCGCGTTCTACCACAAGATTGTCTGCTCTGTCCTTCAGACTCTTGATTTCGACTACCTTTTCCTTTAGCTGCTCTACCTCTTTATCAATATCTACCTGACGTTTGTCGAGGAATTCTTCTTTCTTGATAAGGCGCTCCTCGGTCTTTTGAAGTTTTTCATCACGTTCTTTGCCCTCTGCTCGTGCTTCTTTGAGAGCTTCCTCTGCTTTTTGCTCTGCTTCGGTGGTAATTTGGGTTGCTTCTTCTTTTGCTTCAAGCATCATCTGCTTGATATCAAGTTCGATAGAGCCTCTTTGTCCACGAGAAATGAGCCACCGAAGGAAGTAGCCCACTGCAATTCCTGCTGACGCCGAGAGCGCCAAAAGGAGTAAAACGATTTTTAATGACATATGTGTGCGAAACAACTTCGCCTTCCACTCACAAGGGGATTTACCAGAAGCTTACGTATCAGGATATAGACTGTGAAAGAAGTTCTCTCTTTCGAAATAATGAAAGCAAGAGGTGAGGGCGGGCAGAAAATGAAGGAAAGCCCCTGAAAGTCAGAAAGGTGAAGTTATCAAAAATTAAAAGAATAACCTCCAAACTTTATATAAAATCTGAGACTTTGTCAAAAGTTAGGTTTTTTGGACAAAAAAGCGCCCCGCTTTGGCGGGGCGCTTTTTCCTTCTTTTCTTTGCAGACGCTCGGCGTCTGCAAATAGTTAGTTTTTCGATTTCATTACCTTGTCGACGATTCCATACTTCACTCCTTCTTCTGCGTCCATGAAGAAGTCACGATCGACATCCTTTTCGATCTTCGCGAGAGGTTGGCTCGTATTCTTCGCAAGAATCTTGCTGAGGTTCTCACGATTTTTCATGATGCGACGAGCGCTGATCTCGATGTCTATCGCCTGACCTTCTGCACCGCCGAGTGGCTGATGAATCATGATTTCAGAATTAGGAAGTGCAAATCGTTTACCCTTCTTTCCTGCTGAAAGAATAATCGCACCCATCGATGCTGCCATGCCGACACAAATGGTAGAAACTTCTGGCTTGATGTGATTCATCGTATCGATGATCGCAAGTCCTGCAGTGACTGATCCGCCCGGTGAGTTTACATACAAATAAATATCTTTCTTTGAATCTTCAGCTTCAAGGAAGAGGAGCTGAGCAATGATGATGCTCGCAACATTGTCGTCTATCGCACCTGCAAGAAAGACGATGCGTTCGCGGAGAAGACGAGAGTAGATGTCGTATGCTCGCTCACCAAATTGAGATTTTTCTATAACGGTTGGAATTAACATAAATAGCTTGTAGGTATTAGCTGATAGGTGTTAGTGAATACAATGCGCAACACAGAACAGTGGAATACTAACTGAAAGCAAAATAATTGTAAAATTCCCATTCTTTGAACGTTTAGTGTAAGCTAAAAGCTATTAGCTCCGTTCCTAATCCCTTACCCATGCGACTTCATCGTTTTTATATCCCACAAGAAATAGCAGACACGGATACTTTTGTTATTCGTGACAAAGATACGATTCATCAACTTCGAAATGTTTTTCGGATGACGATCGGCGGGCAAGCAATTTTCTTTGATGGGAGCGGGTACGAATATCACGTTATTATTTCTTCTTTCGATCGTGGCGAAATTGCATGTACTGTGGTATCACGCACAAAAGGAAAAAATAATGCCGAGAGAGAACTCCACTTGTTTTGTTCAATTATTAAAAAAGATCTTTTTGAATGGATACTCGAAAAAGGGACTGAACTTGGAGTTACCCATTTTGTGCCACTTGTTTCAGATCGAAGTGAAAAGAAAAACCTCAACATGGAACGTGCTCAGAGAATCCTGATCGAAGCGTCAGAACAGTCGGGAAGAGTGATACTACCGACCTTGGGTGAAATAACCGAGTTCGATGATGCACTCAAAACAGAAATGCCATGTTTTGCGTTTCATCCTGATGGCGACGTCTTCACAATCAATCACACACAGAATTATTCACCAATCGGAATCTTCATCGGACCTGAAGGCGGTTGGACTGACCGAGAAATATTTTTGTTTAAGAAACAGAATGTTTCGATCCATTCTCTCGGGTCTCAAATCTTGCGTGCAGAAACCGCAGCGATCGCGGTAGCGTCACTCATTCTTTTGCAATAAATTCTATGGAAACAATTATTTGAACTGCAACGAATCTCGATATTGATGCAATTGTGAAACTTCATGAAGCACTTTCAGTGCAGCATGAAGACATAGACTCTTTTCACTCTGTTTGTGCATTCGATGCTGAAGATTATAAAAATGATATCCTCTCAAAGTTAATCAATGACGATTGCTCTGTAATAGTAGCTGAGCATACATGTGTCGTTGTCGGTTTTATGGTTGCGCATCTTAGACAAGATATTGAAGGTCATATTGATGAAATATTTGTACAGCCAACTCTAAGAAATAATGGCATTGGAAGAAAACTTTTTGAACATGCAAAACATTGGTTCCAAGTGCACGATGTGAAAACGATTACTTAGTATGTTGATACAAGAAATAAGTCTGGAGTAAAATCGTGGGAAGGTTTTGGGTTTGAAACATTTATGAATAAAATGAAATTAGATATATAAGGTTTGTGCAGCTCTCACCTCGAGACGTGTAACAGAATATTGTTTTTCACATACACTAGATGGTCTCAGGTCTTACTTGGGACTTCACCTCTCCCAACTCAATTTGAAGTGTGGGCACGATGGTTTCACAGAGAGTGAACGTGATGACGTAGGGTATCTGCTGAGTGTACCGTTACTCAGAGAGCAATAGCAATCAATGTAACGTTTCGCATGACGTGTGAGCACATGGTAATCTAACGGTATGTTGATAGATCCACGTGATAGCAAAACAACCGGATACCATTTATTTTGTGAACCTTCCGGAGAACTGCGCGCAACACTCAAAGCTCATATTGATACATTAGCAGAAATAAGTGGGGGGATCAGTTTTCCTCCTCACGTCACACTACTCGCGCGCATCATGGTAGAGTCTGAACAAGAAGTGATTGTTACTACACAGCAACTCGCTCACCGTATGTGTGCATTTCCGATTATGCTTTCTGATCTGAATGGAGAGCCCAAGTATTTTAAAGCACTCTATCTAAAAGCAAAAGTTTCAAACGAATTGATGTCAGCTCACTATCAAGCTTGTAAGCTATTTGAAATGAAAGAACATGACGAATATGTTCCGCATCTTAGTCTCGCATATGGAAATATTAGTGGTGAGAAAAAAACTCAAATGATGCAGTCTCTACAACTTTCTACTCCAATAGAGTTTATGGTAGATAGATTGTTTCTATATCGTACAGAAGGTGAGGTAAATGATTGGCGACTTATCGAAACGTTTAGTCTTTCTCCATAAAAAAACACCGCCTCTGCGGTGTTTTTTGGTACTACTTTTGTTCCTCTAGAAACTCCATGACTTTTTCGTTGAGCATCATTTGGGCAACATAGCTCCGTGCACGCACTGGGTCGACATCTTGATATGCGAGCAACAACTTTTCAGTTTCTGCACGAATCTTTTCTGCGTCAGGTGCAATATTCTCATCATCAGAAATTTTGTTGATAATGAGTTGAACCTTTGCTTTTTTTTCTGCGGGCTCACGCCACTCCTTTTTGATGTCATCTTCAGTTTTGTTTGCATGCTTGAGATACTCAGTGTAATTTGCACCAGCACGCGCTATATCGTCTTGAAACTGGCCAAGCATTTTTGCGAGTTCACTTTCGATGAGGACTTCTGGTACCACTACTTCTGTTTTTTCAAGAATCGCTTCAAGGGTTGCCATACGCTTTTTCTCGCGACTTCGAAATATTTTTTCTTTCGCAAGATTTTCTTTTGCTTTTGTGCGGAAGTCAGCGACGTCTGTAAAGTCACCAATCTTTTTTACGAATTCATCATCAAGGGTTGGAAGATCTTCGTCTGCGATTTCTGGGTGGTCGTGATTGTAATCACTCCCATGTTCATGAAGTTTGCGGTGAGCAAAGTTCTTACGAATTTCAGTAGAGACATCATCGATATCTTTTTCCGTGACTTCAATGTTGTCTTCTTTACTCATTTCTTCTTTTGCAATTTTCTTTACAGCAGGAAGTGTAAATTCAGGAAGTATCGCAACGGTAATTCGAAAGCCAAGTGGATTGCCTTTTGCAAGTTTGGTGATGGCAACTTCAGGAGCACCTAGGACGTATAGCTTTTCACTTTCGATAATGCTTGGGTACACTTCATTTAGTGTTTCTTCAGCAGCTTCATTTAATATACTCATCTCACCGAATCGTTCGATGATGATACTCTCTGGCACATGACCTTTTCGGAAGCCATCAACTTCAGCATTTTTTTGTATTGTTTTCAGTGCTGCTGCGCGGTGCTTGACCACGAGTTCTTCTGCTACCTCGCCTTCAATAAGTACTCTTGAATCTGCGAGCTTCTCAACTTTCGATAGGGTGAAATGTTTTTGTGTAGACATTGAGCTTTGGAAAAACGAATAAATAAATGTCCCGATATACTACAGTTTTTTGCCTTACTGTCCACTCTGAAAACTTTCAATGTAGTATACGGTAGTCGAAGTGGAACCTCGGGGTTCAGATTCTGAGGAATTGTCTGAAAACTTATAAATTTCTAGTTAATGTGCCGACGCTGAAGTTGTTGCGGTAACAGTGATTGGAGGGGCTACTGTGTAGGTAGTTGTTGAGATTGGCTGGGCAGGTATGCGGTACTGCTTTAGTTTTTGAGTCCATACATACAGACTTCCGATAACGAGTGAAAGAACAATAATTATGATCCCGAGTGCAGGTCCAATAGACTTATTTTCTGAATTTGATACTTGTGTTGGTTCCATGATGTTGGATGAAATACTAATTGGTCTAAGTATAGCAAAATCCCCTCGACACGGAATGTGTCGAGGGGATTTTGTACTGCACCCACTTTTATTAATTACTTTGGAAACTTATCTGAATAGAGTTTGCATCCAGTGGTGAATGCTTCCTGAGCCTCTTTCTTTCCTTTGAAGCCAGTGATTTCGATCACCTTTCCTTGAATATTTTTGTAGGTAGTGAAGAAATGCTCCATTTCTTTGAGTGTGTGTTTGTTGATATCGGCAAGGTCTACGACATCATTCCAGCGAGGATCATCAACTGGTACTGCAATGATTTTGTCATCACCTTCGCCACTATCAATCATATTCATGATTGCAACAGGGCGAACCTTCACAAGAACTCCTGGGAAAAATGGGTAGGTAGAAAGCACTACTACGTCGACCGCATCTCCATCATGCCAGAGAGTTTGTGGGACGAATCCATAATCAAATGGATAATCTTGTGCCGAATGCATCACGCGATCGAGCGTAATAATGCCAGTTTGTTTGTCGATTTCGTATTTGTTCTTTGAACCCTTATTGATCTCAATAATCGTATTGATTTCGTCAGTGGTGCCCGGCTCAATGTCATGCCATAGATTCATAATACTCGTGATTAGTTATTAGTAGTCAGTGAATAGAATTATACCAAGAACAATGGTTAGCTTGAAGATTCTTCAGAAGAAGGGAGAGACTCAGAAATTTCTGCAGTTTCTTCTTGCTTTCTTTCTGTCTTCGCTTCTACTGGGGTTTCTTCTGCACTAGCTCCTGCGAGACGCTCTCCTCCTACAGAGCGAATATCAATTTTCCATCCAGTGAGTTTTGCAGCAAGGCGAACATTTTGTCCTCCGCGACCAATCGCAAGAGATTGCTGATCTTC
>JBBQUO010000004.1:0-42086 GCA_038212375.1 Minisyncoccia bacterium | reverse complement strand
ATGAAGTACAAAACTGTCTACCGAAATGCTTGACTTTTCCTCATAGCGGATCTTCAGCCGAAAGAAATAAGAAAGGAAGGAAAATTTTTGGGTTTTGCCCCGCGACCGCAGGGAGCGGACGAGGCGCGCATCATTCCACATCAGGATTTTGTTGGAAAAAAGTTCGGATTTTGTTCAGGAGACACAGCATACTTCAGACGCATGACAAGTAAAGGTTGGAAGGAGGAGTGGTATCAGCCAAAGTTCCAAAAAATACTACTAGCTGTTAGATAAACTCAAACAGGGAATCCGACGCATAAATCATATGGTTGATGCGTTTTTTTCTTGCAAGAAAGTTCTAACTTCGTATGAGGCGGTTTTGAATGATATAATCAAAAAATGGAAAACCAAGAAAATTCATTTGAAACAAAAACCGAGAAAATACCAACGAAACAGGAAGTACTCGAAGTAATAGAGCAATACATAGAAGGAGCAGTTTTCGTGAAAGAGTTGTCAGACGAAAAAGGCTTGTATCTCTTGGAGGTTGCGGTGGAGGGAGAAAATCCTGGTGAAGTAATCCAGTATGAGTACATGAGAAAGGGTAGACACTCTAACCAAAATAGTACAATAGTAACGGGTATTGATATCGTTTACTATAGAGATGAAGTGCCTTACGATGGAGGGGGTCGAATAGCTGAATTTGATGAAGGGACGGGTGAATGGAAGAAGCTGCAATAACCTTACACATTGATAGAACCTTACCAAAACTGTAAGTTAGTGCCAAAACCCAAGTTCTGTTACCATTGTGGTGTAGCAAGTAGTTATTAAATTAAAAATCTTATTTTATGAGTGATGTAGATCAAGCAAAAAGAGCAGTAGAAAAGGCTACCAGTGATGTAGCTGACGCACAAACTAGCTTGGAAACTAGCATAGGCGGGATTTTTCTTTCCGTAAAATATATCAATTTAATCTAATGAGAAATTATAAACTAAAAACTGCGGAATATTTTTTGTTTAGAATATCAATCGAGTAAGCGGATGGTTCGCAGATTGTGGACGCATTCGTTTGCCTTGGAACTCGTTTTAGGCTCATACCGAAACAGGTACTCGTCAAAATGTATTCGGACGGCTTTAACAGGTTTTGGGCGACCGTGCATTACTTAGAAGATTGATGGTTCCCGCTTGCATCATTGAAGTGGAAAGAATCCAGATATTCCTTGACGACAGTTGGCTGAAAAGTTACACAGAAGCTGAAGCAGGGCTCATGAACAACTCGATGAGCAAGCACGTAGAACTGATGCAGAAGATGCAGCTTTGCAGCAAGATTAGCTGAGCTGTGCACCTATACACCCTCTGTTCGTAACAACGAACAGAGGGTGCTTTTTTGCTCGTAAAATCAATATATCAAGAGATTCATTGTTTTTATTCTTTAAGTAGATATCATTTATCTGTGAATTATAGAGAAGACAATACAAATATTTCTGTTGTATACCTCTGCCATGATGGGAATGGCAACTTTGTCCTGGCAAAAAGAAGTATGAGCTGTAGAGACGAGCATGAGACTTGGGACAATGGTGCAGGGAAACTTGAGTTCGGAGATACGGTAGAAGAAACACTTCGGAAAGAAATTCTTGAAGAGTATTGTGTAGACGTTATAACATTCGATTTTTTAGGCTATAGGGATGTGCATCGCGAACATGATGGTAAGAAAACTCATTGGGTGGCTCTTGATTTTCTTGTTGAAGTAGACCGACAAAAAGTTGCAATTGGAGAACCAGATAAATTTGATGATATTGGTTGGTTTCGACTAAATTCACTTCCTTCACCACTTCACTCACAACTACCTGTATTTTTAGAAAAATACAAAGATTTGATATAGATATAGTTACCTATATACTGACATTGCAACTAGGCTCACTATGAGAAATTTAGAAAAAACTATCAAACTCTCTTTCATAGTAGGATTGACCCCAATGGTGCGTAATGAGATTGATGCGTATCCTTGTTTTCACATTATGAGTGAAGGGAATGAATCAATCTATGTTGAGTACGGGATCGATGCTCTCGAGAGTGCTCGTAAGCTTCGAAGTGTTGCGCGTGCATACCTAGTTTCAAAAAGTGCAATCTACAATCCGTCGTATATTGCAAATCACAAATCGATTCTTGGGGACATACTAGGTATAGTACTTGAAGGTCAAAAAGACGCCTTTAAAAGTTTTTCGATACGGTGTGCCGGGTCAGACTCTGAGGAGGTCAGATCGATCGCTCGATATGTCGCTGATACGTACTCTCTTGTTGAGCGCGAAGAAGCAGACTTAAAGATTCATATTATTAAAAGTGATGATGTGTGGGAAATCGGAACGCAGATTACTCCGAGACCTCTTTCTCTCCGCGATTACAAAGTGAGTCATATGAGCGGAGCTATGGATCCTACTATCGCTTACGCGATGAACTCTTTGTGCGCTCTCGATACCGCCACCTCATATCTCAATATTTTTTCTGGAAGCGGTACTCTTATGATAGAGGCAGTTCAATCGTATTCAAACCTAAAGAACGTTCTAGGATTCGATAACGACAAGCGTCATATTTCGCTATCAATCCAAAATATTCAGAAAGCGGGATTGCTGACGAAGGTAACAGTAAAAGAAGCAGACATATTCAATAAGCCAAATTTTGGTACTTTCGACCGCATCACTTCAGATCTCCCGTTCGGTATGTTGATATCAAAAGATGAAGATCTTGAACTTTTGTATCAAGCTTTTATCAGATACTGTGAAGGTGCACTTGCAAAAGACGGCGTCCTCGCTGTTTATACGAGCCAGTACCATACACTTGAAAGCCTACTATCTCAATCCCGTTTTACTATAATAAAAAGCTTAGAGCTTCAGTTTGTGACATCAGTAAACGCATATTTGAAAGCAAAGATAATGGTGTGTAAACGTAAGAGCTAACTGTACTGTATAATTACTCACATTATGGCAAATACCAAACTGAAAAATGCAATCATCGATATACGCGATGTAGAGTATCTCATCGACGAGGTAGCTGCCCGTTTGATCGAAAAGAAAGAACCTCATATCGCACTAACAAGATTGTTTGATGATATGCCAGTCATATTTCCACTATCAAAAATTTTACAGTCTATAGAAAAAGGCCTAGTAAGATCTGGATGAGGACACGAGAAAACAGAATAAAAGATACTCGACAAAATATTTAAAATGTGATATAAATTGTGTCTCTTCGAATGGAGACAACACCAACTCCAAAAATCCACATTGCAAAGAGAGTGTTCGATACTATTTTTTCGCTCTGTGTCATAATCGTACTTTCACCTCTCTGGGTTGTATTTTTTGTACTGATCTTTTTTGAGCACGTGATGCGTGGAAGGCCATTTGACCCATTAGTATATTCAGAAATTCGTATTTCGCGGGGAAAGCCATTTCAGTTGTTTAAATTTAATATCTTTGACCAAAAAGTTATTGATACTATGAGACATGAAGGGGTTTTTATTCACACCAAAGTGCTCGAACATTCTGGAAAGCTTATATTTGTAGGAAGATGTTTGAGACAGGTATATCTCGATGAGCTTCCTCAGTTATGGAATGTTCTCAGGGGAGATATGAGTATTGTTGGTCCACGCCCTTTGAACAAAGAAGTGTTTCAAAAACTTACAAAAGTAACTCATCCAACTATTGCCCAGCTACAAGGTGGAATGACTGGAATTTTCCAATCATATAAAGGAAAGGAAAATACTTCAGCAGCAGAGCTCGATGCACTGTATCTCGGTCGGTATATTCATGAAAGCGGTATATCAATAGTACTTTTTGATATAAAAATTATTGTAAGAACAATAAAAGTACTCATGTTAGCGAAGGGGATTTAATACACTACTGTATTGGGAAAAACCGACATCTTACAGAGATGCAGGTTTGTTTTTTCATTTACAGGATAAGCCCTTGCTTTTTCAGTCACAAAAGACTATATTTGGACTTCTTAGTCAAGTCTAATGAAATAATCTTTATGGCAGAATTTAAAAAATCTAATAATTTTAGAGGAGGTGGAGGGCGTGGAGGAGGGTTTCGTGCAGGAGGAGACAGGCCGAAGTTTCCACGCAGTGGCGGCTTTAGTAAGTCAGGATCTCGTGATGGAGCAAGGTCAGAGATGTTTAGTGCAACGTGCGCTCAATGTGGAAAGTCTTGTGAAGTGCCATTTCGTCCAACGGGGGAAAGACCAGTGCTTTGTAGAGACTGTTTTGGTGGAAAGGGCGACAGACCAGAGAGGAGAGATGGTCGTCGAGATTCGAGTCCTCGAAGTTTCGATAGGACTCGATCATCAGAATCCTTTAGTAGTCAAAAACTCCAGGATCCTGATCCACGTATCGATGAACTTAAGTCACAGATTGAATCAATAGAAAAAAAGCTTGATTCAATATTAGAAATAATGAAAGGGCAGGACCTCGCAGAGACAATCAAGAAGGTAACAAAAAAGAAGTCAGTAAAGTAACAAAAAAGCGCACGCCGTAGGTGTGCGCTTTTTTGTTTGGAAGGTTTGAGATAGATTGAAATGCAAATATAAAATATATGAGCGCGACCCAGGGTCGCGCTCATAGAATTTCCTCCATCAAATTACCAGAAAGTTTGGTCTTTGTGTTTGTCACGATTGATCACGTATAGAAGCACCATAATGTAGGCAAAGAATGCCCATGGCCAAAGATACGGCTGAGCGCGTCCATTGAAGACGGCCGGAATAATAAAAACTCCGATTACACCAGCAAAGATTCTCCAGTGGGTAAAGATCGTGATGGCTACCACGAGAAGAAATGGTGGGATGTTACACGGGTCAAACTTTTTCATGACCATCTCCTCGTGAAGGTAAGTGCAATTCCTGAAAAAGTATAGGCTTCACAGTATGTAATGTCAAAATACCTTCACAATAATTATCTGAGTAGTGTACTATGATACTGATATGACCTACTCAGTATATGTTTATGAAATCTTCTAAGAAAGAGCCCATAAAAGGTAAAGTATTTATTTTTTTTGCTGAGCACACTCTGCTGATCTATGTTTTTTTCGGATTGATTATTTTGTTAATTGGAATGTACTACGTAAGTAATATGGAGGCATTCGTAGTCTCTTACAATTCGAAGGCAACAACCATAAAACATATCGTAACATCTGAAATTCTTCCTGAACAAATCAAATCTCTTGACACGACTTTGTATGATGCAAAGCTACTCGCAATTGCAAATAATCCTGTTCCAAAAGTTCGTGCTACGAGCACAGCAAGTACTACCAAAATTGTAGTTGAGAAGAAATATCTTTACCCAGTAAAGACTGTATATCCGAATGCAAGGGCTATTCTTCCGTTTAGTCGAGTTATTGCATATTATGGAAACTTTTATTCAACTGGAATGGGAGCATTAGGTGCTTACCCTCCGGAAGAAATGCTCACACATTTAAAAGCTGAAGTAAAAAAGTGGCAGGATGCAGATCCTCAGACTCCGGTGATACCTGCGATACATTATATTGCAGTGACAGCACAAGGAAGTGCGGGAGCAGATGGAAAATATATCTTACGCATGCCAGATGACCAGATAGAGAAGGCCATCAGGCTCGCAGATGAGGTGCATGGAATCGTATTTCTTGATATCCAAGTAGGGCTCAGTACGTTTGCTAAAGAAATCCCGCTTCTTGAAAAGTTTTTGAAGTTACCGAATGTTCATCTCGGACTCGACCCCGAATTTTCTATGAAAAATGGCAATAAACCTGGGAGCGTTATTGGCACAATGGATGCGACTGATGTGAATTATGCTGCAAATTACTTGGCAACATTAGTAAAAGATAATAATCTACCTCCGAAAATTCTCGTCATTCATCGTTTTACCCATGACATGCTAACCAACTACAAACAAATCAAAGTACTTCCTGAAGTTCAGATTGTTATCCATATGGATGGATGGGGGACTCCAGAAAAAAAGTTTGGAACTTATAATAATGTTGTAGTTCCCGAGCCTGTAGAATTTACGGGGTTTAAGTTGTTCTACAAAAATGATCTAAAGTCTCCAAGTACTCACATCCTTTCGCCGCAAGAACTCCTGAAGCTCAGTCCTCAGCCAATCTATATTCAGTATCAATAAGTAAGCGTAAATGCTGATATGTGGTAGTATAACTTTCTATGAATAAAAATGTACTTTTTGCTGTTGTTTTCACGGTATTTATTGACTTACTTGGCTTCGGGATTCTGATTCCTGTTATTCCTCAGCTTCTTGCGAATCCCCATTCAACATTTTATTTACTCCCGCATGGATTTTCTGTAGGTCAAGGATACATTCTTCTCGGATTTCTCACCGCTATTTTCCCTTTCATGCAGTTTATCGCTACTCCGATTCTCGGCGAGCTTTCCGATAGATTCGGCAGAAAACCTGTTCTCGCTTTTTCACTTTTGGGCACTTCACTTTCATATATTCTTTTTGCTATCGGTATTATTACAAGGAATCTTCCGCTACTTTTCGTATCGCGAGCATTTGATGGAATCACTGGAGGAAATATCGCAGTTGCGCAAGCTGCCATTGCTGACATAACGACTCCAGAAAATAGAGCAAAAAACTTCGGCCTCATTGGGGCTGCATTTGGAATGGGCTTTATTCTCGGCCCATTTCTTGGAGGAAAACTCTCTGATCCAAGTCTTGTTTCTTGGTTTAATGCCGCTACACCATTTTGGTTTGCTTCTGCGATCGCATTCCTCAATGTTCTTTCGGTAATATTTCTTTTGCCTGAAACTATTAAGCAAAAGCAAAAAGAGCTCTCACTTCATGTGGGCAAATCTATAAAAAATATTATCAGAGCTTTTAGCATGAAGGGGATGGTGCCGCTTTTTTGTACTTCATTTCTATTTGTTTCTGGATTTACATTTTTCACTACTTTCTTCAGCGTGTTCCTTATCAATAAGTTTGGATTCTCACAAGGTTCGATAGGTAATTACTTTGCGTATGTTGGTATTTGGATTGCACTATCGCAAGCTGTAGTAACACGAAAGGTCAGTAAAATCTTTTCAGAACAAAAAGTGCTCAGATTTTCACTCGTTGCAACTGGGATATTTATTTTGATGCAATTTGTCCCAACAACATGGGTAGGACTTCTCTTTGTAACACCATTTTTCGCTATTTTTAACGGTCTTTCTACCGCAAACATTACCAGTCTTGTGAGTCGTTCTGTAGGGTCTGAAATGCAAGGTGAAATACTTGGAGTGAATGCTTCAGTACAAGCGATAGGACAAACTATTCCGCCAATCCTTTCTGGTTTTATTGCTGCATCAGTTACCCCACTAACTCCGATCTTTGTTTCGGGGGTGACTATTATTCTTGCGGGTGTTGTATTTATAACGTTTTATCGAAAAACAATTGTTCTGTAGTAAGAAAAATAAGATGAAGAATATTTTTTGGGGAAGGAAAGTTGCGCTCGGAACAATGCATAAGAAGGAAACCGTTATTGTCCCAATTCTAGAAAAAAAGCTCGGTGTTCAAGTGGTGGTACCTCCGAATTTTAATACCGACGTATTTGGAACATTTTCATGCGAAGTACCAAGAGTGGTAAACCAACTTCAAGCTGCGAGAAACAAAGCAAAGGCTGTGATAGAAAGCAGTGGTCTAAATATCGCAGTAGCAAGCGAAGGAAGTTTTGATATTGATCCACACATGCCGTTTCTTACCCTAAACACTGAGATCGTTGTGCTGATAGACACTATCCATGAACTTGAAATTGTCGGAATATCTCGCACTCATAATGTCCATGCATATTCAGAAACCGTATCATCTCACGATGAAGCTGTAAAACTCGCGCTGTCTTGGGATTTTCCAATTAACGGTATCATAGTCAAAAGTCATAAAAATAGTAGTAAAGTCTACAAGGATATTAACTCTATCGATGAGTTCAGCGTTCTTATAAAAAAAATGCTGAACAACCCGTTTTGTAGTTCATTACATTTGGAGACCGACATGAGAGCTCATAAAAACTCTATCCGAATGAAGAACATAGAAGCAGCAACAGAAGATCTTGTTCATAAGTGCCTCGATTGTTGTCCCCGGTGCGATACTCCAGGATTTGTGGTTACAAGTGTTACAAATGGACTGCCATGTAATCAATGCGGAGCACTAGTTGAAATGATTCGGTCAAGTATGTCTACGTGTTCGCATTGTTCGTATACCGCAGAAAAATTTTCTTCTCAGTATGATAAAGGGGCAGATCCTCAAAATTGTGAGGTCTGTAATCCGTAAATATAGATCACTATATCGATTATTTAATATTTATGGTACTGTCATGTCTATGCCCAAAAATGCAACTGTACTTCGATTTGAAAAAGTAAGCTTCGAATATGGCGACAAAAAGCAAATCCTCGAGGAGGTGGATTTCCTCGTGCGCGAAGGGTCTAAGATCACTATTATGGGTCAAAATGGTGCTGGTAAGAGTACTATCTTCGGCCTCATCATGGGAGCTTATAAGCCAGAGTCAGGTCAGATTTTCCTGAGTGGAAATTCTTCTGTTGCGATAGCACAGCAAGTCATAAAGCGTGATGAACTTGAGCTCACTGTACGAGATTTTTTTGAGAAACGGTTTACAGAAAAAGTATATGACATCGATCCAAAAATTGATGCAGTGCTCGATGTGGTAAATCTCCACGCTCCGCATGATAGGATCGTACGCTCTCTCTCTGGTGGTCAACAAGCTCGTCTTCTCCTCGCTTCTGCACTCATTCAAGATCCAGATGTATTGCTCCTCGACGAACCAACAAATAATCTCGACAAAGCGGGGATCGAGCATCTCACGAATTTTATAAAAAATTATGAGAAAACTGTGATCGTGATTTCTCACGATTCAGATTTCCTCAATTCATTTACCGACGGAGTCCTCTACCTCGACGTCCATACGAGAAAAATCGAACAATATGTTGGGAACTATTCTGATGTGGTGGAGCAGATAGCAGCGCGCGTAGAAAAAGAAAACCGAAAGAATGCACAACTCGCAAAGGAGATCCAAGCAAACAAAGATAAGTCCAACTTCTTTGCAAACAAAGGAGGACAAATGCGTCTTGTAGCGCGACGTATGCGTGACAAAGCAGAAGAGCTTGAAGATGAGATGGTAGATACAAGAAAAGAGGATAAGACTATCCGCTCTTTTACGATCCCATTTGAAACAGAAGTTTCTGGTGACCTTCTGACTATCACGAGCTTTACTACGATGAATCCAAAAACTCATAAACCAGTGAAGCGAAAGAAAAATCTGGCGCTCCGTCGCAACGAGCATCTCCTCCTTCGTGGACCTAACGGTATCGGGAAAACAACACTTCTCGAATCTATCGCTCATGGCACTGCAGAAGGATCGAAGATCACACCAGGGGTAAAAGTCGGGTACTACCGACAAGATTTTTCGACACTCAATTTCAAAGATACCGTATATGAGTCGCTTATTTCTGCAATGAAAAAACCTCATGAAGAAACAATGCGAGCGACCGCGGCTGGATTCCTCATTACATCACATCTTATGCAATCAAAAGTAGGGGATCTTTCCGAGGGACAAAAGGGGCTTGTGGCATTTGCTCGCTTGGTGCTCGAAAAGCCCACACTTCTTATTCTCGATGAGCCGACAAACCATATTAACTTCCGCCATCTTCCTGTTATTGCAAAAGCGCTTTCTGAGTTTCAAGGGGCGATGATTCTAGTTTCTCACGTCCCAGAGTTTGTTGAACAAATTCGTATTGATAACATTCTTGACCTCGATATTGATTAGATCTTCCATTGTCAGCATGTAAGCAACAAAAAAAAGCCCCGAAGGGCTTTTTTTTGTTGCTTACATAGCTGCTTCTTCCGCTGGCATTTCTGCTGCTGGAGCTGCGTGCATATCTTCAGCCTTCATTCCACACTTTGGGCAAACGCCGTCTACCATTGCAACGTGGCAGTTTGGGCACATAACTTCTGTTGTAGGAGTATCCATTGTAGTATCAATATTATGGGTGGTAAAGTTCGACTTAGGCAGTGTACCAGGATCGGTCATATTTGCCTAATCTTTTCGAAAGAATCTCTTGTGAAAGTATGAGATACTTATTTGTATGTATTTCAATTGTAAAAAAGAAGGATGCAGCGATTCTTCCTTTGTGAATATGGTACGAAAGGTTCTTCTTGTTCTTATTGTAATCGGAATTCTCCTTCTTGTGACTCAGAATTTTTGGGTTCCAAAGCTTGTCAGTTCTATGCTCGATAACGCTAACTAAACTATGAGCTTTTTTGTCTATATACTCGAGTGTAACGATATGACGTTGTATATTGGGAGTACCAATGATTTAGAAAAGAGACTTCGACAGCATAATGGTGCAAAAAACGGAGCTCACTATACAAAAATCCGTCGCCCAGTAATTCTTAAATATCATGAAGCACTTGAAACATATGCTGATTCAAGAAGACGAGAGGGTGAACTGAAAGCTCTTACCCGAAAACAAAAATTGCAATTAATCGCAAATTAAAATTCTGCGTTAAAGTCGAGCTCATTACGAAACTTCCTTTGGGATATCATTATAGGAGTGTTTTCCCTTCACGATAAAAGATGTCATAAGAGTATTGGTAACAATCATTGCACAAGAATGGAGTGTCGTTGCAATGTTGTACGTACTTAAAGAAAAAAGTGCAAGTATATGACGAAGTACGTTGGTACTGTACAAGAGTGGTGTCTCTGTCTCTGGATGTTGCCAAGTTTTGCGAAGCGTCGGCATAAAGGCAATGAGGTCGATTGATACTACAATTATCACGGAAATAGTAGGATCATTTGTAATAGCCCACGGAATAAGTCCTAGGAGAGCAACTATGAGGAATATGGTATCGATCCGCTCTACATGCTTAAACCCATTAGGAAGTGCGCAAAAGAAAATAATAATAGTAAAAATTTCAGACGCACCTGTCGGAAGCGCTCCCCATCCTGCACCTTTTGCAATTTGACCAAAAAATACTACACACGAAACGATACTCCATACAAACCAAGTATAAGCATGAGGCTCAATCTTCTTCTTGATAACATCAAGTAAGTAGGGAACGTTGCCGACTACTGCAAGTAGGGCAGCTATTATTGCAATAGTTTCTTTCATATACGTAAGTCTACCATTATACTGATAATTATCTCTCATTTGCTATACTGAGTTTGTATTTATTACTATAAGGGTCAAACAATCAATGAAACTTACTGCTACAAAAAGAGAAAAACTTATTTTTTGGATTTCTACTGGATTATTTTTGTTATTTGAATCTGGAGGAGCGTTATTTTTTAATACTTCATTTGCAATAGCAGGGATTAAAAACTTAGGATTTCCATATTACTTTGGAGTGGAGCTCGGTATCGCAAAGATCATCGGAGGTATCGTAATACTATTTCCTATGATTCCTAATCGAGTAAAAGAATGGGCATATGTAGGTTTCGGTATATCACTTGTTTCTGCGGTTATTGCAAATGCAATGGTGATCGGTTTTTTGCCAGCACTATTTCCTGCGGTATTTTCTCTTATTTTTATTACCTCCTATGTGTATTTCCACAAGGTGTACTCGGTCTAAGTTTAGAATGTTTCCAATCTTTTCTCTCTCGCCATATCTATCATGAATTACAATATCCATCCATTGTTTGTCCATTTTCCTATAGCACTTCTTGTAGTGTATTCAGTATTAAAAATACTTCCGCTCAGTATTTGGTTTCCAAATGTCGAATGGAAACAGATAGAGAGAGCATTGCTTGGATTCGGTGTGCTCGGAGCTTTTGCAGCGCTTGCCACTGGAGATGCAGCAGAACAAATCACAAAGCCAAGTCATCAATTAGTAGAGATGCACTCGACTTTCGCTACAGTTTCTACTGTTCTTTACGGGGCACTTCTACTTGGTGATGTTAGTACAATTCTGAATACTATCAATTGGATAAAAAATACAAAAAATCTGTTTGTGAAAAAAGTCTTCATCATCCTCGAGTTGATACTTTGCAATAAGATACTTTCTGGAATCGTAGCCTTCATTGGACTTTTAAGTATTACTGTAACAGGGCTCTTGGGTGGTGCGATGGTGTATGGCGTCACCGCAGATCCCTTTGCAAATATGGTCGTTCAATTTCTCGGTATTACTATCTAAAAATGATTATCAAATTTTTTTGCATTGTTGTTTTATTATTCCTTGCGATTGGGTCTTTGCGCACGGCACAACTTTCTTTTACAAAGAATCAAGAAACTTTCTTGCAGCATTCAAGTATCACTATTCGTCCTGACGGTTTTTACGCAGGAAGCGTTACTGGGTTTAGATTTAGCTGGCAAGGCAAAACCTTTGATGCAGAACATCACACAGGAATAAATGTTTTTCAGGATGAGGGTGGTACATTAGAGAGTCGATATCCTTTTGTCACAAGTATCGGAAGGGGGGTTCATGATTACGAAACTGATGTTATGAGGATTGACTATAATGTTCCACAAAATCCATGGTGGCTCAGATTGGTGCTTGATGAAATAGTAGAAGTTGAGCCTGGACATTTTTTGGGAAAACTTGAGGTTCGTATTATTCCTTATTTCCCATTTACACTTACCTATTTTGAATTACGAAAGTAATCTTATACTGGAAGCGTAAAAGTTTGATATACTGGGCAATATTTATAATCAACACATCGTATGTCACGAATGAATGAACGGACGAGCAAGAAAGCACAACAAACTAAGAGTGTATCGCAAAAGAATCGTACAGACGCAAAGAAAAAAGTAAATACACCTACCGGAAAGATTACCAAAAGTATGGGAAACAAAAAGAATTCTTGATTCGCGACGTTGTAATATGTATAGAACTAAAAAGTACTGCGGATCAACATCCACAGTGCTTTTGTATTAGAAGTCTCTTGGCTGTACCTTTAAAAGTCCGTAGCGTCTTAGAGCATCTTCTCGTGCAATGGTGTGTTCAACGATGGGAGTAATATTATCTCTTTCTCCCAGCCATCTCTTTAGGTAGGCGCCACTTGCATCATGGTTCTTGGCTTGCAGTTCTGCGTTAAAGATTCGAATGGGTTTTGGATCTGCACCAACAGACGCACCCCATTGCCATCCGCCATTATTTGAAGTCTCATCAAGGTCTATAAGGATGGAGCGGAAGTATTCCTGCCCCCATCTCCAGTCAACTCCAAAGTTTTTGGTAAGTACGCTCGCTACGATCATGCGAGATCTGTTGTGCATCCATCCAGTCTCAGCTACTTGTTTCATCGCTGCGTCAACAATTGGATAGCCGGTCTCTCCTTTGATCCAAGTGGTGAAACGATGGAGCGCAATTGAGTCTTCTACCCAGTCTACCTTTCCACGAAACTTTTGTTGAAACTCTATATCCATTAAATCAGTATTATGCATATAGAGATATTTATAGAACTCTCTCCAGATAAGTTCTGAAAGAAATGAAAGTGCTCCTGCGCTAGATGTAGCGCTGGAAATATTTGAAAAATCATCTCCAAAATGCGCTTGTATCATGGCACGAAGTGTTCGGCTCGATACAAGACCCCAAGCAAGAGCTACGCTTATTTTTGAAGTTTTGCCATAGAGTATGTGATGGCCAACTTTGATATTTTCCGTATCCATTTCGAGCGAGTCACGTACAAGGTTGTATCCAGAGAGAAGGTGCTCTTTTAGATACAAAGAAAATATTTCCAGTGCGTCCTTTTCGCTTACATACCAATGGGAAAGATTCGGAACCGGAGTAAGTGTAGTCAGGTCAATTGTATGATTGCCAATTTTTATAATCCTATTTTTTGAACATACATTCCAGATAGATTCTGATGTAGTTTCTACAATTGTAAGAATATGTTTTAGATTTGTAATGCCATCTGTATGTAGATAAGAAGCTGAGCGGGGATTTGCAACAGGTTTTACCTCACTTGTGAGGAATTCATTCCATACAGCTTTTTTGAATGGAGTAAAAATAGAATAATAATTTCCTTGGATACTTTTAGTTTCTCTATTAATGGTGAGAAAATCTTTGAAGATCTTGATTTTAATACTATGGCTACGAAGCTTTTTGATTTGTTTGTAAAAATCTATGTACACATCTTCATTCACGTATACCGTAACGTCATAGTGTTTTGAAATGGTAAGGATTGTTTCCGCCCCTTTTCCACGCACTATCAGGAAATCAGTAAACTCTTTTGCATAGATTGGTAGAGCCTGCGACAAAAAATATCGTGAAGAGTATCCAAACTGAAATTCAGGATTCGCATCAAGCATATAATCTTCTAAGACAAACAGGGAAAGAAATGGTACCTTCTCGTTCGTACTATCTTCAAGTGCACTGTAGAGTGCAGGGTTGTCACGGAGTCGAAAATCACGACGTGACCAGTAGAGAATAAGCTTTTCTGTATTCATATGAGAATTATACTATCACAAGAGCATAACTATTTTTTTGTTTGACATAAATATTTTTTTAGTGTAAAAAATATTCAGAGTAGATCCTTTCAAAACCCTTCACACAAGAGGAACAATGCCCCCACAAGTATTACCTAGTCTGGTAGATTTCGAACGAATCGAATTCGAACTCCGTCACCTTGGGTTTCTTCCAATTTCATCGAAAGAAGTGAGGCAATCTATCGCAAGTCAGGAGCATAGTGCTAAAAGACCTCGAAATGGCAAAGAAGTCGGGTTTTCCATTTCTATGAATGGTTATAAAGTTCAAGTATGGACTACCTGGCTTCGAGGAGAAGGGAAGGCCCGCAAAGAAGATACCGCATGGGTTCTTATTGTTAGTGACTCTGGGAAGAGTGTCTATTTTTCCCACCCGACTCACCGGACGAAGCATTTTGTGAAAAATCTTCTACGGAAGGCATGGATTGCACGTTGGAGAATTTATCATCGACCACAATGCAATCTATGTGGCCACTTGATGCACATCGTTTCTGGAGCGGGATTAAAATCTCGCTACTGGAAGTGTAAAGAGACAAGCCTTCATCCGAGTGGTCAGGCTGTGAGTTTGGATTGGGATCACAACCTTCCGCCACGTGCCCAGAATTTTGTTATAAAAGTACGCAAAAAACGAGTTCGTGATCGCAAGAGTCGTGAACGAAGAGGTATCATCTCTGGCACTCCATCAATTCTCACGCGGAACGCTTGGTAAGTGCGCAAAGTAAAAACCCCCGAATGAAATTCATTTCATTCGGGGGTTTTCTTAGTCACGTCGTTTCGGCAATTTTTTAATGCGCTGTTTTTCTGTGAAGTTGTCCCAGAAAGCTTTCGTTTTGGGATCCTCTTTTTCCACCGCATGCTGAAATGAAACTCCTGATACGATTACATGTTCTCCTTTTCCGAAGTATCGCGTTTTCTGGAGAATTCTTGCTTGCTCTTCCTCCTTTGCTTCCTGCTGTTTTAGGAAGGAGTCGTTCCATTTGGGAGCTTCAGGGAAGTTCATGATTTTCTCCGTGTATGAAAGGTGCTGTTGCCTAAGCTAAATTAGCATAGAATTTTGGTTTTGCAAAAAAAATTTTGCTATACTTGGTTTCTAATCATTCAATCATTATGAAAAAAAGTACTATCGTTTTGCTCGGAATTATGGGGATTATTGCCATCATAGCGGTATGGGTATTTGCTTCGTACAACAGTCTCGTGACCGCAAAGGAATCTGTAGACAGTCAATGGGCACAAGTCGAAACACAGTACCAACGTCGATTTGATCTTATTCCAAACCTAGTCGAATCTGTGAAGGGTATTATGAAACAAGAGCAAGCGGTCTTTACGGCGATTGCTGATGCACGTACTCACTATGCAGGAGCTCAGTCTATCGACCAAAAAGCTCAAGCTGCCGGAGAAGTAGAATCTGCACTCGGAAGACTTCTCGTTATTACCGAAAATTATCCAGAACTCAAATCTTCAGATACTGTTCAAACTCTCATGGCGCAACTTGAGGGTACTGAAAATCGTGTAAGTGTAGAGCGCAACAGGTATAATGACTTTGTACGAGACTATAATCTCAAGACCAAGCATTTCCCGAGCGTCATATTTGCAAAACTTTTTGGATTTGGTGAGAGACCATACTTCCAGTCTACAAGCGGAAGTGAACAGGCTCCTAAAGTTCAATTCTAAATGAAGCGATATCTCGTTGTTGCACTCCTTCTGTTTCCACTGATTTCTTTTGCGTATCAAAGCCCTGGTAAACCTACTGGTTTTGTAAACGATTTCGCCGGACTGTTTTCAGTAGATGAAAAAACAAATCTTGAGCAAAATCTTGAACAGTTCAATAAAGATTCATCTAATGAAGTGTCAGTTGTTACCATCCAGTCTTTGAATGGAGATACTGTTGAGAATTTTGCAAACAAACTCTTTGCAGAATGGGGAATCGGAAAGGTAAAACAAGACAATGGAGTGCTCTTACTTATTGCAAGAAATGACCGTGCGATGAGAATCGAAGTCGGATATGGACTTGAAGCTGCTCTTCCTGATGCTACTACTTCGTACATTATTCGCACGATTCTTACTCCTGCATTTAAGGCAGGAAATTTTGGAAGTGGCACTCTAGACGCAGTTAGTGCAATAGAAGCGGCAACGAAGGGGGAGTATGCTCCGGCTGTGTCATCGCAGAACGCTGGTTCAATATTTATTTCAAGCCTCTTCTCATCAGGATCTCTTCAATTCACCTTACTCGCATTCATTTTTTTCTCGAGTATGCTTGCTCGTTCAAAAACGTGGTGGGCAGGAGGTTTAGTAGGAGCTGGGCTTGGTCTCGGGATCGGATGGTTTTTTGGTTTCCTATACTTCGGTATCGTAGCGCTTTTGGTATTCGTACCACTCGGATTATTGTTAGACTTTGTTGTTTCAAAGAAGTATAAGAACTCTATAAGTTCTGGTTCGACTCCACCATGGTGGATAGGGGGTGGTGGAGGTGGAAGTTCAGGTGGTGGTTTTGGAGGATTCGGTGGAGGAAGTTCAGGTGGTGGTGGTGCCTCTGGATCATGGTAGCAATAACTTGATTCCGCAGAATATACACATGGCACTGTTAACAAAAACTGCAGAGTTTTGCTCTGCAGTTTTTGTTATTTCTTTGCCTTTTTTGCTTTCTTCGTTTCCTTTTTGTGGGAATTATTTCCTTTTGCCATGGTGTTGATGCTATGTGTAATGCAATTAGTATATCGTAGAAATTGTAAGAATGCTGTGTATATCTATGATCGAGGAAAGATATCAATAAGTTCATCTGAATTATAAAAAAGCCCGCCGAGTTCTCCATATGGATAAGCATTTCCTCCTGTTGTAATAAGAGCACCCCCTACTTTAGGATCTGTGTTCGGAATTGATTTTTGAAAACCAAGATTAAAGAGTGTAATGATGACATCAGGATGCTGGTCAATACTAAATCCTGCCTTTTGCCATTGCGATTCTATTTCTTTAATAAATATCGCTGTATAAAGATAGGAGTAATAGTGATCCTTTGCGTTTGTCAGTCTTTGGTAAAGCACGCTATCTCTATTTGAAGGATCGTTATATGCAATAAGTGGGGCGATCGATGCTCCTGGGTACAGTGGTGATGTCGTGTCTTGGGAGTACTGTTCGATATTTGTTGCAGTATCTTGTTTAATACCTGAGACTCCAAGAGAAAATTGGGAAAGAGACCCTAGAATTTTAAGTGGCTCAAAGTATTTTTTAAAAATCTCTCGTTCGGCAGTGAAGAACCGAGTCTGTTCTGGTACTACAGTTGCTGCAAGAAGGCGAGCTGGTACTCCCGTTTCATTGCTCACTCGTGTAATGATTTCCTTATCTTTTGTGAGTCCGCCTTTTACTACTTCCCATTCACGAGTTTCATTCCATTGACACACTGTTTTGGTGATATCTGAGCAAGGGGTGTCGATTTGGGCAGTGGGTGTAGATGTCCCATGAAAAAAAAGATTTCTTTCTGCAATAGATCCTCTAACATTGAATATTCCAAACTGCATCCCGAGAAACACACAGGTAAATACAAGTCCAATTATCGCAAATATGGAGACTGCACCTTTGAACATTGTTGAGAAATTCTTTTGCATGTCGCTAGTAGTATAAAGAAAATAGGCGAAATGTAAACGATAGTTATGTGTGTGGTCATTTCGTTATTATTTGGAATGGTACAATATTTTCTATGAACAATGAACTTAAAAAAGTAATCATAGTTGGCGGATCAGGATTCATTGGTGGAAAACTATCCGAAGATCTCCTTTCTCGTGGATACACTATTGCAATTGCTGATATAATACCGCCGCGCATTACCCATGAACGGCTTTCATTTGTAAAAATAAATTTTGTCAAAGATACCGTTGATCCGTCGCTATTTGAAGGAGTATACGGAGTTGTTAATCTCGCTGGAGCTACTATCGGAAAACGTTGGAACGAAGAATACCAAAATCTTATATACAGTAGCCGCATTGTCACCACGAAGGCTATAGTTGAGGCAATATCGAGCACAACGGTAAAACCTAAAGTGTTGGTGAGTGCTTCTGCGGTTGGATATTACGGTGATAGAAAAAACCACATCTTAGTTGAAGGTGATGCATCTGGAACAGATTTTCTTGCGAAGGTGTGTGTAGATTGGGAGGCAGAAGCGCTCAAGGTTGAACGCTCTGGCGTTAGGCTCTCAATTATCCGTACCGCACACGTACTTGGTCCCGGAGGTCTTCTCTCAACGCTTGCACCACTATTTAAGTTTGGTTTTGGTGGATATTTTGGAAAGGGGAGTCAATATATGCCATGGATACATTATAAAGATATTGTTGGTGTGTATGCTTTTGCGCTTGAGCAGCCAATCGATGGGCCTATCAATGTCGGCGCAGGTATACCAACAACTCAAAAAGAATTATTCAAAGAATTTGCATTTGCAATTGGTGCTCCGCTTCCATTTTTATTTCGCATTCCAAAGTTTTTTGCCTGGGTAGCGCTCGGTGATTTTGCTGATTCATTATTCATGAGTCAAAACACTGATTCATCAAAGATACGGAAACTCGGCTACCATTATCAATATGAAGATCTCGACACGGCTCTTTCAGATTTATTCGAAAAAAGTTAATTTATTAGATTGGTATGATGTGACCCATGAGAAAGAGCGCCGCTACGAGCATTATCCAGCAGATATTTAGGAAAAGTATTATCCATAGATACACAAAAAGACGATTGAGGAAGGTACAGAAAACGAAGAGGAAAAGACAGGGTACAAAATACCTAAAATATAAAGAGTTCGCACGAACACTTGTCGAGGAACGTATTGTGTATTGGAATACGTTCTATGGATTCACATACGGAAAGGTATACATCAAAGATCAAAAGACTCGTTGGGGATCATGCTCGAGTAAAGGAAACTTAAATTTTAGTTACAAGCTCATTTTTCTCCCGCTGCATCTAGTAGATTACATAGTGGTGCACGAGCTATGTCATCTAAAGGAGTTTAATCACGGATCAAATTTTTGGAGACTGATCGCTGAAACGATTCCGGATTATACTGCGCGAGCCAATGAATTGAAATTACACGGAAGAAAATACGTAATAGAAAGTGCGTTGTAATGTAAAAAGGTGAGGGACGCTAGTATGTCCCTCACCTTTTTTTTCAATCACTTCGCACTGAGTTGCATTGTCAATTGATCAGCAAGTTCGCGTGGCTTGTGTTCGTTTTTGATGAAGTCGAATCCCATGTAAAACTTCCGATATTGCCTGGCTCTCATTGATCCTCGAAGCCAAATGCATTCATCAATCATTCTTTGAAGAATCTCCTCTTCGGTGTAGAGAGTGGGGGCTTTCCAACCACTGACTATATTTCGAAATCGGATAATCCATGACTTATTTTTGTGCTCTGCGATAAGATGCTCTCGACGTGTATACGCTGCAAACATTAATTCATGAACTGCGTCAATCATAATTTTGTATAATTCGTCGACAGAGAGATTCTCCCAGTCTTCACATCCCCATAGTGGGGTGCCATGGAACAGATTGTGATACCTTTCGAGTGCATTCCGGCTCATCTTCTCCGTTAATTTGGTGAAGATTTCAATTCCATCCCCACTTTTCATAGCAACTCCTAGTTTGTGATGTGTGGAAAGATCAAAACGATACCCACTTTTCTAAAGCTATTATACCACATAAGTAGTAATTATCAAATATTTTTTGTATCAAAAGTACGGTTGTAGGGTGATGTATTTACTTGCCAGTGAAATGGTATTTGTATGTGCTGTCGTTATGTTTTCTGATGTGCTACTTTGTGCATTGGTCAACAGTTATAATCAAAATCCAAAGAAGATCATGTTTTTGAATATAAACATAAAAAGACGAGATAATGTGTACTTCAGCTGTAAATAAACGACGGATGCATGCTAGTATTTCGTTATGGATATATCAAAAGTCTTTGTAGTGCTACTTGTGCTTGCCGGAATTTTGTTTGTGTGGATAGTGTTTGGATATTTTTCTTCTCGTGTTGCAGAGCCTGCGTACACTCAGGTGATTAAAAAACATGGATACGAAATTCGTGACTATTCAGCATATATCGAAGCGAGGGTGAAGGTCAGTGGTTCATATAAGCAGGGGCAGAATGCAGGATTCCGAATTCTTGCAGGATATATATTCGGTGGGAATACATCGAAAACTCCTGTCGCCATGACAGCACCCGTAATCGAACAAAAGTCTCAGTCTATCGCCATGACAGCACCCGTAATCTCGACACCAACAGAAGGGGATACGCGCATTATCTCGTTTATTATGCCAGCAGAATACACAATCGATACGCTCCCAGTACCAAATGACAAACGGATAGAGATTGTCTCAGTGCCTATGCACAAAAGTGCAGTCCTCTCGTATACATGGAATGTTACTGACAAAATAGTAGCAGAAAAAACTGCAGAACTCCTCGCTCAATTGAAGCAAGATGGTGTCACTATAGTAGGTACGCCACGCAGTGCACGATACAACCCACCATGGACAGCCCCTTTCATGCTTCGTAATGAGATCATTGTAGATGTGGAGTAATTCTTTAAAGTACCACTCGACAGTATTTCAATTCGGTGAATATTGTATGATATGATAATTGTATGGCAAAAAGAGCAGCGGTAAATACCAAAAATAAAACTTCTCGTTCAAAGAAGACCAAGAAACGTCTTGCAGTAAAGGCTGCTACGTATCAGAAGCGTCGAGCGAAGTAATCCCTAGATCTCAGCTAGGCTAAAACCCTCTTTGGTTTGAGGTTTTTTATCGTGCTTTTGCATGGCAAATAATGATATAATTCTCAAATCTATTAGATTAATATATTCTTTTTATGGTATACCCCATCCTCGTCTTAATCGTACTTTTCCTTGTAAGCTCCCTGAAAGTAGTAAAAGAATATGAACGAGGAGTTATTTTTTTTCTTGGAAAATGTAAGGGTATACGTGGTCCAGGACTTATCATACTCATTCCTGTTTTAGAAAAGATGACTCGAGTACAGCTCCGTACCATCACTATGGCGATCCCTTCTCAAAAAATTATCTCTAAGGATAATGTTTCGATCGATATTGCTGCGGTGGCGTATTATCACACCGTAGATCCTGTGAAAGCGACGATCGCTATCGAAGACGTATACTCTGCTGTAAATCAGATTAGTCAGACTACAGTGCGGAATGTAGTCGGACAATTTCAACTTGATCAACTTCTTTCGCAAACAAGTGAGATCAATATGCAGATTAAAAACGTGATTGATGAGCATACTGAACCATGGGGAGTGCAAGTAACTGCAGTTGAAATCAAAGACATCATTCTTCCCGATAATATGCAGAGAGCAATGGCGAAAGAGGCTGAAGCAGAAAGAGAGAGGCGTGCCAAGATCGTAGCAGCTGAAGGAGAGCTTCAAGCAGCAGTAAAGCTCGGTGAAGCGGCAGATATTATGTACAAGCATCCTGTGGCACTCCAGCTCCGAACACTTCAAACGATGGCCGAGATTAGTGTTGAAAAGAACTCTACCATTATTTTCCCTGCACAGTTCATGACAACGGTGAACGAGGCAATCTCTATGATCAGAGCTGACAATAAAAATACCTAGCAAACTTAGTACTTACACATGAAAAAAGATTTGTGGTAAAATCTTTTAATGCAAAAAATATTTTTACCGACATTGTGTGCAATTATTATCGCAGGAGGAGTATTCTGGCTCGTAGCACACCATTCTCAACGTAACACTACGTCCCAGAATGATGGTTTGACGATTGCAGTGTCGACAGATCAAAATCAAATACAAAATCCAAATCAACCAGTACAAGTAGAGACTAACCCGAATGGTACTACAAGCAGTAATCCGCAAAAAATTATGAACGCAACAATTCACACGAACAAGGGAGATTTCACAATCGAGTTTAATCGTGATCTTGCTCCAAATGCTGTAGCGAATTTTGTGAAACTTGCACAATCAGGATTTTATGACGGTACCAAATTTCACCGTGTGATCAAAGGGTTTATGGATCAGGGAGGAGATCCACTTTCAAAAGACGATAGCCAATCTGCTAGATGGGGAACAGGAGGTCCTGGCTATCAATTCCCAGATGAAATAACTCCAAATAGTAAGAATGATGCAGGTACTATTGCAATGGCAAACAGTGGTCCGAACACAAACGGAAGTCAATTCTTTGTAAATGCTGTAGCAAATAATTTCCTAGATGGGAAATACGTAGTGTTTGGTAAAGTGACTGCAGGTATGGATATCGTGATAGCTATCAATGGTGTGCCAACTCAAAACGATAGACCTCTCAATTCTATAGTTATCGAAAGCATTACATTGCATTAATATTGGGATACTGAAGTGACAGCTCGGATTTCTGCGGCACTCACTTCAATTCTATGTACTGAAATACTTTATTAAAAAACTTGTCGAGAAAATCTTAGCAAGTTTTTCTTTTGTAATATATAATCCAATCGCACGTCTCTATCTATGTTCAATTACTATTTTATTTTACTATCATGTTATATACAGTCGCCGTCATTCTCTTAATCCTATGGCTTTTGGGAGTCGTTACATCTTTTACGCTCGGTGGTTTTGTCCATATTCTTCTTGTTGTTGCGATTATCATGGTCCTTGTGCGTATTATTAATGGTGAAAAGATAATCAAATAATTTTATGACCACCGTAATTAATAATCCAGAACCAGGGACAGAAAAAGTGAATATTATTGAAAGAACAGATGCAAGTGGATGGATGGTTGCTGTAATCATACTACTCGCAGTTATTGGTGGAGGATTTTACTTGTGGAATAGATATAGTCATAATGTAGCAGTAATGCCAGGGGCAACTATCAATGTGACTGTGCCGACACCTACTATGCCAACACAAAACAAAACCCCATAAGCTTTTTACTAAAATCTACTGTATATACAGTAGATTTTGTTATACTACTACAATGAAACAAACACACATATTTATCGTAGTGCTCGCAGCAGTTATTATTATTGGTGGTGTCGTTTTTCTCTCTAAAAAACAAACCACAGCTACTGGGCAACCACAGCAAATCGCATGTACAACCGACGCGAAGCAGTGTCCAGACGGGAGTTATGTAGGAAGACAAGGTCCTCAATGTGAGTTTGCTGCATGTCCTGGAGCAAACGCAGCTCCATCGAGTGTTTCAAGTAATAATACTTCTGCCCCGATTACCCTCGCTCATCTGTATGAAAACAAAGTAAATGGAGTAGGCTACTCTATTCGTTACCCTGATTTGTATAAACTTGATACTGGATACACGTATGACAGTTTCGGCCCAAATAAAAGTATCAAGGGGGTTAAATTTACTATCGATCCAAAGTTTTCTTACAAGACAAATCTTAGTGCCGATTCATATATTAGTGTAGAGCAGAAACCCGGAACCAATGTATGTAGTGCAAACCTTTTCCTCAACGATGTCAGTGTGTTGCCACACAAACAATCTGAAGGTTCTATGACCTATTCTGTAGCTACGGTAAATGGTGCTGGAGCAGGAAATAGATATGAGGAAACTGTATACGCGTTACCAAACAGTAACCCATGCATTGCTGTGCGATATTTCATTCACTACGGAGTACTGGAAAATTATGAACCGGGGGCGGTCACTGCCTATGATAGGGAAGGACTCCTTTCTCAGTTTGATGCAATTAGACACAGTTTGACACTCACTATCTAAGTGTATGAGTAAGACTCGTGAAGATTACATCAGAGAGTTTCATCAAGCATTTGGACAAGATATCGATCATGATCCTACTGTTAAACTTTTAAAACTTAGGCGTATTTTAATTTAAGAAGAGTGCAAAGAGTTATTTATGGATATTGATCACGCTATTGAATATCTAGAAAGAAACGAAAACATACCAAAAGAACTACTTATGAACATGCTCAAGGAACTTGCTGATATGCAGTTTGTTATTTCGGGTGCTTCGGTAGCCATAAAGCCGCTCCGTAAACTCGATGAAGCTTTTAAGCGTGTTTTTGAATCAAATATGAGTAAGCTTGGTGATGATGGGAAACCTGTATATCGAGAGGACGGTAAGGTGCTCAAAGGTCCAAATTATAATCCGCCGAACCTTACGGATTTAATATTATAGATATTGTATATATGGCACACAATTCTTACGTTTGGTATGAGCAGTTAAAAAGACCGTCGTGGGCACCGCCTTCATGGGTTTTTGGTCCTGTATGGACGTTTCTTTATATTTTAATTTTGTTGTCGTATGGATTTGTCGGATATCAATATTTCATTGGCATCTTATCGTTTGCTGTGGTTTTGCCATTTGTACTCAATATTTTTTTCAATTTTCTTTTTACTCCACTTCAGTTTGGTCTCCGTAGTAATGTACTCGCTGCAATCGATATCATCCTGACGCTTGGTACTCTTGGGTGGGCCCTCTATCGTATTTTTCCTATCATTTCTTGGGTGGCATATGCCAACATTCCATATTTTTTGTGGGTCTGCTTTGCGACGGCACTTCAATTGACTGTTACGAAAATGAATCTGAAACGATCATGAGTGGATTTGTCTACGGACTCTCATCTACACTGAAGAAAATCTATTCAGGAAAGCGTCTGGTGTGGCAAATAGCCATGTGCGTTTTTACGTATTTGATCGTGATATCTGGGTTTGATTGGTATTGGTTCACTCATACACATAATCCTTTGCTCCAAACGTTTTTATTTCCCGCAGTTATATTTGGAGGTATTGTCCCAATCATTACTCCACTCTTCATGTTTGCATACGGAAAGCTTCGTAGTGATACCTCGACACTCAATGCTGGTTTTGCACTTGTTCAGGCAGGAATCTTTGCGATTTCTATTTCATCACTCTACAAGGTATTTACCGGAAGAATTCAACCAGAATTTGCACGAGGTGTTATAGGTACGACTGATATAAGTCATATGTTTCAATTTGGATTTCTAAAACACGGAGCGTTTTGGGGATGGCCATCTTCACACACTACAGTTGCTTTTGCAATGTCGACTGTTCTCATATCTCTGTTTCCACAAAATAAGTGGATGAGGTGGCTTGCACCTCTCTACGCACTATATGTAGGTATCGGAGTATCGATCAATATTCACTGGTTTTCTGAGTTTGTCGCAGGAATGATATTAGGAATTGTGATAGGAACAGCAGTTGGAAAAACCTTTTTTGAGCATGCTAAAAGATAGTAATCCTATGTTTTTACTAGTGTCATAATTTCTAATTTGTATCGTCATACAAATAGCTGATGCACCAAAAAGGTGTGTCTGAACGTATCTATTATAGGAATATCTATTCCTGATTATGAAAAAAATATTCCTAACATCTACCGTGGTTGCCACTTTTGTGGGCTATTCTCTTTTTTTTAATAAACAGAACTCAATTGCTGATACGGTAGTAACAGCACCTGTAGCTACAAATGTCCCAACTCCAACCATAATCCCAGTAGCGAACCCACGAACAGTTGTAACTCCTATAGTAAAGCCTGTTACAATACCTGTCCAAACCCCAGTACCAGCTCCAGCACCAGTCCCTGCAACCCCTCAGGGTCGTTATAAGAATGGTGTGTATACAAGCGCAGTAACGGATGCGTATTATGGAAATGTGCAAATTAAAACCACGATTTCTGGAGGAAATATTACTAATATTGTTTTCCTTCAGTATCCAGCTGATCGCTCAACATCAAGACAAATTGCGGAGTATTCAATGCCAATTTTAGTACAAGAAGCTATCACAGCACAGAATGCAAATATTGATGGTGTTTCTGGTGCGACCGCTACAAGTCGAGCTTTTATCGAAGCATTACAAGGAACGTTGACTCGTATTTAATATGAAATCAAGTACAACAAAACTTAGTATTCTGTCAGTGTTGTGTATCGGAGTGTTTCTTGCGTATGTGTTCATGTTTGATTCTTCTCGTTCAGTAGTGGGAACAATTGTTTCTATTACGAATACTGAATCAGCTACAGTGCAAGACATGCAATCAACACAAGTAGTTCAACAGCCTTCGTCAGTACAGACAGCTAATGGTAATGCTCAAACTGTAGGTACAGTGCCTGCAGTGAAAATTATAAAAGTTCCTACTGATGTGGTAACTCCAACTCTAATAAAAACAAAACCCGCTGTTCCTGCATATATTCGCAATTCAGAAGATGATGACTAAAACACCTATGAAATTAACACAACTTATTATGGGTATGCCCGTAACGATTGAAATTACAGACTTACCGCAATCTCATGCATCAGATGTTATTTTGGAGTGCATGGACTACTTACGAAGTGTTGATGAGCAGTTCAGTCCATACAAAGAAAGCAGTGAGGTTACAAAAATAAATCACGGTTTGATACATGAAAAAGATTGGAGTGACGAAATGAAGGAGGTGATGAATATTGCAGAAAAAACAAAAGAACAAACGTTTGGGTACTTTAATGTCTATAACAATGAGGGAATGTTTGACCCATCAGGAATCGTAAAGGGATGGGCTATACAAAATATTGCACACATTACTGAGAACTCTGGATCAAAACATTACTCTATGAATGTCGGAGGAGATATTGCTCTCTCTGGTCACAATACACATGGGAAGCCCTGGGCTATTGGTATTAAAAACCCCATGAACACTTCAGAAATTGTAAAAGTGCTCAGTATCGAACGTGGAGGAGTCGCTACATCAGGAAGTTATGAAAGAGGTAATCATATTTATAATCCTTTGTATCGGAGTGATTCACTCGATGATGTACTCAGTATTACTGTTATCGGGCCTACCATTCTAGAGGCAGATAGGTTTGCAACTGCAGCATTTGCTATGGGAAAGAGAGGGGTAGAGTTTATCGAATCAATGCTAGGGTTCGAAGCATATCAGATCGATCGAGCAGGTATTGCAACTCAGACGTCACATTTTACGAACTATGTAGTTTCATAATATATGTTAAATCTAATTGATAATTATTTAAACGGAACGACAATGTATCGACTGATAGTCTACTATCTCGTCGCATTGCTTCTCGTTGCATCATGGTTCGGATTTCTTGGGGTTATTCCATACAACCCTTTTGCAATCTTAGGTTCTGCGCTTTTTATGTCTTCAGTCGCATACCTCGTAAATGTGCTTTTTTCTAAAACTTTTGAAACTCCCGCAAATATTGAGTCAGCTCTCATTACGGGGCTTATACTCAGTCTCATTATTTCTCCACCCGCTGTCGGAAGCTTTGTTAACGCATTGCCGTTCCTTATATGGGCACCGGTACTCGCTATGGCGACAAAATATATTCTTACCTGGAGAAAGAAGCATGTTTTTAACCCTGCTGCAGTCGCAGTTGTCATCACTGAGGCAAGTTTAGGCCTTTCCGCTACGTGGTGGGTAGGGACTCAATCTATGATGATTTTTGTACTTTTGGGTGGACTTCTTCTTGTTCGTAAAATGCGTAGAGGTGCTATGGTTCTAAGTTTTATTCTGAGTGCTCTTGTTGTCATGCTTTCAGTTGGGGTCATGAAAGGGACAGATATTACTAGCTCATTTTCTCGAACGATATTTCAAACGCCAATACTATTTTTTGCTTTTGTGATGTTGACCGAACCACTTACTACACCTGCGCGAAAATGGGGCAGGGTATGTTATGGAACATTCGTAGGTCTCTTGTTTGCTCCCGCTGTGCATATTTGGTCGGTGTATTCAACGCCAGAACTCGCACTTCTTGTGGGAAATTTGTTCACACTTTTCGTAAGTCCATCTGGAAAATTGATGGGGGTACTTAAAGAAAAGATACTGGTTGCAACGAATACGTATGATTTTGTTTTTAATGTAAACAGGCGGATTTGTTTTGTTTCCGGACAGTATATGAGTTGGACACAAGGTACTGGACCTACAGACGACCGAGGAAATCGAAGATATTTTACCATCGCTTCTTCTCCTACAGAACATGATCTCCGTGTTGGTATAAAGTTTTATCCAAAATCGAGTACATTTAAAAGTAATCTTCTTGCAATGAATGTGGGGGATAGCATCGCAGTAACAGAACTTTCAGGAGACTTTGTATTGCCGAGAAATGAAAAAAAGAAATTAATATTTCTTGCAGGAGGTATTGGAGTTACCCCATTTCGAAGTATGATCAAATACATGATTGATACAAAAAAATTTCGCGATACCATCATGGTGTACTCTAACAACACAATAGATGATATTGCATATACAGATATGTTAGATGAAGCGTATGAGCTGTTTGGTCTTCGTACCGTGTACACTCTCACTGATATGAAGTCTCTGCCACCACTTTGGAAAGGAAGAACTGGATACATTAACGCTCGCATGATAGCTGAAGAGATCCCAGATTTTCGTGAAAGAATTTTTTATATTTCTGGTCCACACGTTTTTGTAGAAGGGTCAGAAAAGACATTACGTTCCCTTGGTGTACCTTCTTCTTGTATCAAAACCGATTACTTTCCAGGTTTTTAAGTTTGCTATACTAGTTGTGTTACTATCTAAATTAATATCATGAATTATTCTTCAAAAAAAGGCTTTATCGTCCCTATAATTATTGCTGTCGTTGCTTTCATTGCTATTGGTTTATACGCCTATCAAAATCACAAAAAAATGGCAGTAACTCCTAAAGCAATGAGTAGTTCAGCACCAACCACTAGTACTACTGACACTACGCCAGCAGCTTCAGCATCTACAAACGAAGGTACATTTGCGTCGCTTATGGCACTCTCTGAACCTCAAAAATGTGAAGTATCGTTTGATGGAGGAGCAAGTACTAAAATTGAAGGAACTGTATATATTTCAAAAGGAAGTATGAGAGGTGACTACAGTGCTGGGGTAAGTGGTCAAAGTTTCAAGGTTCATTTTATTACTGATGGTAAGGATTCTTATACATGGATGGATGGTATTGCAATGGGATTTAAATCAGCACTTAATCAAACTTCTACTGATACGTCAGTGCAAACCAAAGCTCCAGCCCAAGGTTTCAATGCAAATCAAAAAGTAACATATAGTTGTGCTGCGTGGACCACAGACTCCTCACTGTTCACCTTGCCGACTGATATTAACTTTACTTCTACGACGAAGGCGAGTGCATCTCCAAAAAGCGGCAACAATTACTAATTCTGGTATAAAAGGGACGCTTAATTAGACATGGAAAATAATTCTTTAGCAAGTCCTGCTCAATCTCCAATAGGAGTATAATGAATGTTTGTAGAATTCAATTTTGTCAGCTAAACCATATTAATTAATATGCAATCAAAAATAGTATTATGGGTCATTATCTTGTTAGTTATTGTGCTTGGTGCATGGTGGTATTTTGCACAGACACCGAAAGTTACTGCTCCTACTAGTGTAAGTACGCAAACTGAGCAGACTGCCGCTCCTGTTGCACCTCAGCCGACTACTGTAAATGGTATTTCAACGACCGATACTTCTGACGCAGCGATTAGTCAAGACACAGCAGCTGTAGATGCACAAATGTCGAGTCTTAATTCAGATAATACGAGTGTTGATAGTGGTATGAGTACACAGTAAGATTTTAGGCTTTCCGTCGTCACATAGTTTGATTACTAATAAAACTTAATATCATTATGAAATTCCATTCCGTTAAACCACTTATCGCTCTATTGAGCATCACTGTTCTTTTGAGTAGTACTTCTGCATATGCTGTCGAAGCAGGAACATCAGTCTCAGCAAAAGCGTCAGTTAAAGCAAATCTTGCTACCGATAAAACTGCAAAAATTATTACTCGTAGTGATGACGCAATTGCAAAGCGTATTGATGCTTTGAACGAACTTTCTGCAAAAGTACAGGGACTCAAAAATGTCTCAGTTGGTGAGAAAACTGCTATTCAAACAGAGGTTCAGACAAACATAGCAGGACTTTCAACTCTTAAGTCAAAAATTGATGCAGAGACAGATCTTGCTGTGCTCCAGACTGACGAAAAATCTATCCTAGGGTCATTTAGAATTTATGCACTTGTTATTCCGCAAGGAAGAATTCTTGTTTCCGCAGACAGGATTGGAACAATTGCTGATATGATTGCTACTATCTCTACAAAACTCCAAACAAATATTAGTACAGCACAAAATAATGGAAAAGATGTAACAGCGCTTACAACACTTGTTGCTGATATTGCTGCTAAACTTGCTGATGCAAAGACTCAAGCAGCTGCAGCTCAATCACGCGTCTCGGCTCTTACTCCTGATGGAGGAGACAAAACAAAAGCCGATGCAAACCATAAAGAACTTGTAGCTGCACGGGCTGATCTTAAGGTTGGAACTCAAGATCTCGAAGCTGCTCGGAAAGATATTGAAAAAATACGAACTGGACTAAAAGCGCTTCACATTGAAGCATCAGCTACCACAACAGTCGCACACTAATTCTTATATATCATTTTCACAAAAAATAATCCCGTAAGGGATTATTTTTTTTGTGATAATATATCTTATCGAATGTCAGTATATCCTTTTGTAATTGGCTTATGGATAAACACTTCTGAAAGGAAGTTAATTACATAATTCCATGCTGTTGCAAGAATTCCTTCGTTCGCAAAACGTCTTCCTGATGTCGGCATAATAAGATGCAAATTGAATCGAACCTTCCCATGATAGTGTGCGCGTCTCGCAATATTTGTATCTTCGCCGTAAAAAGAAATATTTGTATCAAAGCCGTTCATCTTTTCCAGTGTACTTTTTTTAATAACAAAATTTCCTCCAACCACCATATAGCCTGTAATCCAGTACATGGGGATACCAAGAAGGTACCAATACATTTTTACAAAAAAATTTTGTATGAAGTCAATGTCAAAATAGGTGTATGGACCACTGAGGCAAACAAGGTTTGAGTCTTTTTGAAATTCAGATTCTACTAAATTAAACCAATCGCTCGGCATCCGAGTATCTGCATCGATATATGCAAGTAAACTCCCTGTTGCATGCGCATAGCCACATTGTCGAGCCTTTGTCAGACCCTTTTGAGTCTCATCGACAACCCTTACTCCTTCTATGGAAAGTGCGATTGCTTTTGTGTTATCAGTGCTGGCATTATTAACCACAATGATCTCATGAAACTTTCCCCCTGAGCTGCGTATTGCGGACTCAATGCAATGTTTGATCGATTTTTCTTCATTATATGCAGGTATGATGAGGCTGATGAGAGGGTATTTCATGAATCGAAAAGCTACACATTTATAGTATCACGGTAGATGTTTTCCCATATGTCAGCGATTTTATCCGCAGTCCTTTCTTTTGCGTATACTTTACAATTCTCAGAATATGTAGCTGCTGTTAATCTGTCATTGTAGGAATTTTGAAAACACTGAGTAAGGGCTCTTTTGTCAGATGGATCAAACATATATCCACGCGTCGATCCCACAACTTCAGGTAGCGCAGCAGCCTGTGCAGCAATGATAGGGAGATTTTCCGCCATTCCTTGAAGTACTGTCATGCTTTGAGTTTCCGAAGTGCTTGCGGTGACAAATATGTCTGACGCTCTCATATACTCATAGAGCTTGTGTTTGTCAGCCCCTATAAAAGGACCTACTATAAAGATTTGATTTTGCAGCTGCGTCTTTTCAATTTTCTCTAGAAGTTTTGATCTCAGTATTCCTCCTCCTAGAAATACAAGATTCGCATCTGGATGATCTTTCGCAAAAGGAATAAATGCATCAAGAAGAAATTCAACATTTTTTTCAATTGATAGTCTTCCAACATAGATGACAGTATGGGGAGAAAGGCCCAGTTCAATTTTTAGTGTATCTTTATCTTTGCTTATGTCAAAAAAATTTGTATCAATCGGATTTGAGACTACGATTCCTCGTGAAGTCAGTCCACCTTTCTTCATATCATCAAGTAAAAACTGTGAAGGAGCAGATACGAGTCTTGATTGATTGTAGTACCAGATTAGATACGATTTTATAATATTAGTTAGACGAGTACTCTTGCGTGGCAAGTATTCATTAAAAGACTCAATCAGAGTATGGTTTGTGCTGATAAGAGGAGTGTTTGTAAACTTTGCAAAAAGCCAAGCATCGATTCCTGCACCAAAAAACGCATGAGAGTGAACAATATCAAATTTAGTATGAGGCAAAAGTGATCGGAATAGATGAGGAATATACGCTCTGCCTTGAAGAGTTGGTGTTGGAATAGAAAAGGATAATCCTCTATGGATAGTTATGTTTGGTCCAAGGTCAAGCTCAGTAGGAAGTGATCCTGAGGTTTCGTAATCTTTTTTGTTATAGGAAGAAACGAAAAAGTCAATAGTATGACCAAGCTTTGCAAGTTCACAGGCGGTTGAAGTGATTGAATCTGCTACACCACTTAGTTCTGGATAAAAAAAGTCAGAAAAAATAGCAATCTTCATTGGATTTATTTCATTACCCGTTTATTGATGATTCTGTCATTTCCATCGATTCAATTTTATTGCGAGCTGTTCTTAGTGCAAAAATGTAACCGACAATGATTGCAACGACGATAGCGGCAATAACGTATCCTCCGTAATTTACATACTTAAGTGCAGACTCATAAGAATGCCCTAGAAAATATCCTGCTGTGAGAATTATTCCGTATTGAAAAATTGTGACTGGAATTGCGTAGGTAACAAATTTTCGAAATGGCATTTTAACCATTCCAGCTGAGATAAGAAAAATCGTAGAAAGTCCGTACGCAAGTTTGCTGAGAAACATTGTTTTCTTGCCGTGATGTTTCCATAGTTTTTCTGCAAGTTGAAAGTTTTTGGTAAGTTTTCCATTTTCACCACTGTATTTTTGAACAATATTTGATTTGTTGCCGAATCGTCCAATTGCATAGTAAATGCTGTCTGGAATAAGATCTCCCATTATAAGAATAGCAAAACTTGGAATAAGAGAAATATACCCAAGTCGAATAAGGAATCCAACAATGAGGGAAACAGCTGGCCCTTCGAAAGCAGCAAGAGGGAAGAGAATAAGATAGCGATAATGCTCTATTAGGAGGAGAGTTTGTTGCATTTTTACATTCTACCACAGCATGTTGGCAAAAGCGCATCTTGCTTTGCGCGTATCCCATCAACATTAAAAGAGTTTGGTATACTTTGATTATGAGAAAATCTCTTCTATTCTTACTCTGCATCTCTGCATTTTTACCTATAATCTCCCTTAGGGCATATGAAGCTGTTTCTACGTATGTTCCAGATAAACAAGAGATTGTAAAAGCAAAAGTTATCAAGATTGAGCATCAGCAAACTGAGGTAGTTGAGGGTACCGATGTAACCAGTAATGTCCAAAAACTCAGTGTACTTATTCTTGAAGGGGCAGAAAAAGATAAAATTGTCACAATCACGAATGACTACCTAACTCTAAGTGAAGGGCAGTTGTTTTATATGGTTCATACAACGAGAGTCCAAGATGGAATTGAAATGTACGCAATTCAAGAGCCATACAGACTCAAAGCAGTACTCTTTTTCGTGGCGCTGTTTATTGTCTGCGTATGCATGTTCGGCGGTAAGCAGGGGATTCGAGGGCTCATCTCTCTAATCGGAAGCTTGGCGCTAATTATCTATGTCATGCTGCCTGCGATATTGCATGGATATTCACCAATTCTTGTAACAATTGGTATTGCGTCACTTATTATCGTTCTTGGGTCATATATAACCCATGGACTCAGTAAGACCACTACATCTGCAGTTATCGGAATGATAGTTACAGTACTTTTCACTGGAGTACTTTCTTATGCTGCCGTGCATTACGCTCAATTATCAGGATTTTCTTCTGAAGAATCAGTGTATCTTAATTTTAATACGAAAGGCCTTATTGATTTCAAAGGGCTACTATTTGGAGGTATCGTGATTGGATTACTTGGAATTCTCTATGATATTGCCATAGGACAAGCGATAGCGGTCGAAGAACTTGCCCGTGTTGCACCCCATCTTGGAAGAAGAACCATCTATACTCACGCATTGAGAATTGGTAGGGAACACATAGGTGCATTAGTCAATACACTTGCCATTGCGTATGTAGGGGTCTCTCTTCCGCTCCTTCTTTTATTCACTTCATCTGCAAGTGAGTCTATCGCAGTAACTATTAATCGAGAATTATTTTCAACTGAAATTATTCGTACCATGATCGGAAGTATCGGACTTATCATTGCGGTACCCATTACAACGTTTCTTTCTGTGTTCTTTCTCATTACACCAAGAAGTAGAAATATTGATCCAAACGTTCGTCAGATTGAAGAAGAAAAACTACTCCACGCGGGGCACCATCACTAATTTTAATTTCGTGGTATAATATTATATTAGTACTTAGTCACATTATTGTCTATGAACATCACTCACTGGTTCGTGTCAGCGCTTGCAATCATGATTTCAGCGTACCTTATCCCTGGAGTCCACGTAACGATTATAGGAGCGCTCGTTCTCGCGGTTGTTTGGGGACTTATTAATGTCTTTATTAAACCTGTTATTAGTATTCTCACGTTTCCCGTCACCATTATCACTCTCGGACTGTTTTCACTTGTAGTAAATGCGTTACTCATCATTCTTTCTGCAAAAATTGTACCAGGATTTAGTGTGGATACGTTTTGGTCTGCATTTTTCTTCGCGATTATCCTATCACTCGTCACTGCTTTATTTGGAGTAAGTTATGGTAAGAAGGTGTAAAGTATACTTGACATCGACATCTCATAAAAGTATACTCCCAGCATTAGCATGCAAGAATATGTATCAAACAAAGTGTACGATATGAGGATCGCACAAAGCCTTACGCAGGAGGATTTGGCGCAGAACATCGGTGTCAGCCGTCAAACTGTTATTGCTATTGAAAAAGGGAAGTATACGCCATCTGTGCTTCTTGCCCTCAAAATCGCTAGCTTCTTCAAAGTTTCAGTTGAAAAAATTTTTGCAATCAAGTATGAAAAATAATCATTCACAGGAAATCATAACCGCTACAATTCTTATTGGTTTGGCATTCCTGTTGCTTAATCCGTGGGATTTTTGGATGCCAAACATGATGCTTGTGTCGCTCCTGGCACTTGCACTTGTTGTGTTCGCTTTCTTTGCAAGTTTTATTTTGCGAGAGCGCCCTTTTGATGAGAGAGATGAAGCTCATAGAACTCTTGCTGGTAGAGCAGCATTTCTTGTAGGGTCCGGAGTAACAATTTTGGGCATTATAGTACAAGCTATCTCCCATAGTGTAGATCCTTGGCTCGTTTTCGTACTTTCTAGTATGGTGGTGGTCAAGATAGGTACGAGATTTTGGAGTGATCGTAATTTTTAGAATAAAACTCTTTTTTCGGTGTTCTCCACAGCTTTAATGTAAAGTTAGTTTTACATTAAAGCTGTCTTGTATATAATACAAACATAATACATTTAACAAAACATATGAATAAAAATATAATTATTGGAATTGCCGCTATTATCATCCTTGTAGGAGTTGGAGTCTATTTCTCGAAAAGTTCTCGCACAGAAATGGCAAAGAGCGACACTGTAATGCAGAAAGAAGGTTCGGCTATGGAACAAGAGAAGGATAAGGCAGTGATAGAAAACAAGAAAATGAGCGTCGGCACATACGAGGTTTATTCTCCAGAAAAGATCCAGAATGCAAAAAATGGGAAAGTTGTTCTATTTTTTAGAGCTAAGTGGTGTCCGACATGCCGAGCACTCGACGCAGATATACATGATCACGAGAATGCTATTCCGGAACATTTTACTATTTTGGATGTTGATTACGATACATACACAGATCTTAAGAAAAAGTATGGAGTTACTTACCAGCACACTTTAATTCAGGTAGATCAAAACGGATCTGTAGTCAAAAAATGGAGTGGAAGTCCAACACTTGCGGATATTATTTCAAAAGCAATTTAACCAATAACACATGATACTCTTTTTCATTTCATTTCTAGGTGGAGTTCTCACTGTTCTTGCCCCATGTATATTGCCACTCTTGCCAGTCATTGTTGGAGGTTCGATTTCTGACGGAAAGCCAGATAAGAAGAAAGCTCTTACGGTTATTACTGCCCTTGGTGTTTCTATTATTTTATTCACATTTGTTTTGAAAGTTAGTACGCTATTTATTTCGATTCCGCCAGACTTCTGGCAGTATGTTTCAGGGGGTATCGTGACGCTCCTCGGTGTTATTACACTTTTTCCTGAACTTTGGGAAAAAATTCCTCTCATAAACAAACTCAATCGCGAATCAAACAAAACAATGTCTTCTGGGTTCCAGAAGAAAAGCATCTTGGGTGACATTATTATTGGAGCGTCGCTCGGTCCAGTCTTTAGTACCTGTAGCCCCGTGTATTTCTTGGTACTGGCGAGTGTTCTCCCAAAGAGTTTTTCTGCAGGGTTCTTGGACCTTCTCGCGTATGTAGTCGGTCTCGGTCTTTCGCTGTTTATTATTGCAGTGGTAGGACAGAGACTGGTATCAAAGCTCGGCAGTGCATCTGATCCAAAAGGATGGTTTAAGAGGACGCTTGGGATTTTGTTCCTTATTGTCGGTATTGCGATTATGTTTGGAGCTGACAAAGTATTCGAACAAAAACTTCTCGATGCAGGAATATTTGACGTCACAAAGATAGAGCAGTCACTTCTTATTCATTCATCCAAAAGTGACAGCCCTGTAACTTCTGACCAAATCCCAGAAAATGTTCAGTCATCTAATACAAGTGGAAACGTTGAAACTTCTCCATCTTCTGACGGAGTAAAGAGCACTACAAATGCTAGTGTTAGTGGTGGTTCAAAGTACCTGACTATAGACCAAAAGAAAGTAAAATATAAAATGGTAGCAGAAATTACGAATCCCTCTGGATATGTAAATACCGGAGGTCAACCAATAAACATCGCACAGTATCGTGGGAAGAAGGTAGTGCTCGTTGATTTCTGGACATACAGTTGTATCAACTGCCAGCGTACAACTCCATATCTCAATACATGGTATTCAAAATATGAAGATAAAGGGCTGGTGATTATTGGAGTACACACTCCTGAATTCAGCTTCGAAAAAGTACAAAAGAATGTTGAAGATGCAACCGTGCGAGAGGGTATCAAATATCCTGTGGTTCTCGATAATGATTATGCGACATGGAATGCATTCGGGAATCAGTTTTGGCCACGCAAATATCTTGTGGATATTGATGGGTTCGTTGTGTACGATAAGATCGGTGAAGGAGATTACGACATAACTGAGCGTGAAATACAAAAGGCTCTTAGTGAGCTCGATAGTAAGCTCAACATGAAGACCCAGGTACCAAGCTCTATTTCTAATCCAAGTGGAGTCGTTTCTCTGGATAATAGTAAGTTAGGAAGTCCTGAGACATATTTTGGATCATCAAGAAACGAATTTCTATCAAATGGAAACAAGGGAGTAAGTGGTGTACAAACTTTTACACTTCCTACGACTCTAAATCCTAATAGTTTGTATCTTGTTGGAACTTGGAATATTACAGCAGAAAATGCTGATGCTCAGACAAGTGGAGATATCGAGTATCACTACAAAGCAAAAAATGTCTATTTTGTAGGAAGTGGCGGAAGTGGAACTACTGTAGACATCTATCAAGATGGAAAACTTGTTAGCGCAAGTGCAGCGGTTGATGTTGATTCAAAGACAGGAAAAGCTGTCATTAAAGAAGAACGTCTCTACCATCTAATACAGAATGCTGATTATGAAGAGCACACGCTTCGTATTCATGTGACGAACCCAGGGCTTAAAGCGTTTACTTTTACATTCGGATAACACCTATCACTATGGAAACAAAATTTGAAACAGCAGTAATCGGAGGAGGATGCTTCTGGTGCACTGAGGCTGTGTTTAAGATGCTCAGGGGAGTTGAAAGTGTAAAGCCAGGCTACGCAGGTGGAGAAACAGAAAACCCAACCTATGAATCTGTCTCAGCAGGAAATACTGGCCATGCTGAAGCTATTGAAATCGTGTTTGATCCAGCCCAAGTTCACTATGCAGATTTGCTCACTATATTTTTTGCAAGTCATGATCCTACTACACTAAATAGACAAGGTCATGATGTAGGGACTCAGTATCGTTCAATAATTCTCACTACTACACTACAGCAAGATGTTGATGCTCGAAAGTTTATTGAAAACCTGAACGAATCAAATGAAATGGGTGCGTCAATTGTGACAGAGATAAAACCTCTTATAAAGTTTTATGAAGCGGAAAACTATCATAAAAATTATTACGAAAATAATAAGGACAGTAATATGTACTGTGAGCTCGTCATAAACCCAAAGCTCGAAAAGGTTCAGAAGCAGTTTGCGGACTTACTAAAGAAACAAAACGTATAATATTCATAATTAGCAGATAACAATAGACACTATGAACGAACACGACAATACAATGCCAAAGACTGAAGAAGAGTGGAAGAAAATACTTACCCCTGAGCAGTATCATGTCCTGAGAGAGAAGGGTACAGAAATGCCAGGAACCGGAGAATATCTCCACGAAAAAACTGACGGGACATATACTTGCGTTGCGTGTGGTAACCCACTCTTTCCATCAGATGCAAAGTTTGATTCTGGAACAGGTTGGCCATCATTTGACCAAGCACTTCCAAATGCGGTGAAGTACGAGCACGATGACGCTCATGGCATGGATCGCACAGAAGTGCTCTGTAGTAATTGCGGATCTCACCTTGGGCATATGTTCGAGGATGGTCCGACGGAGACAGGGAAGAGATACTGTCTCAATTCTGTCTGCCTTAACCTCGACGCAAAGCCAGAATAATAATTTATAAAAAGAAAACATTAAGTCGTATCTGACTTAATGTTTTCTTTTATCTAATTGTTAAATTTATTTCAAAAAGTATTATTATGCTACTTAGTTTTACGCTTACTAATCTTCCTTACTTTCTTCGTCAGATAGCTTTCCGAAGTTTCAATATTGCGGGTGAGGCTCGCAAGAATCCTTTCTTCTTCTTTGGTTAGAGGCCGGGTGCCACTCGCTTTTTCGAGTTCCTTTATGTGCACCTTTACGTCATCACGAAGGAGTCTGAGTACCCGGTGGATCTCATTTTCGGTATCAATGAAGCCTTCTTCCATGAGTTTCTTTATCTTGCGGGTGCGGTAAATACCGAGATAGAACATCGCTCCGAGCAGAAGCATGAGGCCTAAGATAGGGATAAGGATCGAGAGTGCAGCTATCACAAATGCACCAACACGAGCAAAGGTAGATTTACCTACTATAATAGAAGCATTTTCAGACATAACACTTCCTCCGTCACCTCGTTTTGCCTCAGCGGATACCGTGAGAACTGTCTCGTGATCGATGGTGCCACTTGTGAAGCTAAACGATTTGTCACTCTGCGATGTAACGGTAAATGTTTTTTCACTATCACCATCCTTAATATGAATAATAACAGAGCTATTTTCGTATGGGGTTGTACCAGTTATGGTAAAAGATTGCCCAATATCAATCTGCTTTGGGAAGTTTGAGATGGTAGTTGCAAGGGAGGATGGGGCATTAATCGTAAGATTTTTCTCAGTATAGTTTTGAGCTTCATCATACGCACGCACTACAACTGCTTTTGTTCCTGGGTTCAGTGCGGGGAGTGTATATTGAATGTGCCCTGAATCATCGGTTGTTTTTTGTTCAGAGATAAGTACACTGTCAACGAAAATAGCAAACTTACTAATATCAGATGTTTTGTCATGCGCAGAAATATCGAGTACCACATGATTTTCGTTATCGAGTGAGTCTAGTACTTGAAGCTGGTCAGGTTTTTCGGTATCAATGTTTACTGAGCGATGAGTGATAGGTCCCCATCCATTCGCATTCTTAAATCTTACGTGGAGAAACCATTTTCCGTCAGGAATATTAGTGACCCCTTTGTTGCCAATAGGGGGATCGTACGCAACAAGAGGGACTGAATCTGCATTTTTACCAAAGAGTGTTTGGACTGCTGTCACTCCTGTCGGGATGTTCCACTGATAGGTTGCATTTTTTATTGCGTACCAATCCTTACTATTTGGAGTTTGGATTGAAGTAATAATAGGAGCTGGTGGGAGATTGTCTACCACAGGAGCAACTGGCGCCACTGGTGCACTTGCTGCGCTGGAAATGGTTAGAGAAATACCGTTTCTGTTTTGAGTGACGTCAGTACCGAGGCCGTCGTTGGCCCGTATAGTACCGTTTTGAAATGAAAGCGTTGCAACACCGCTTTTCTTAGCTTTAAAATATATTGTAATAACTTTCCCGCCCTGACCTGAATATCCAGGATTCGGCACCCCACCATCAAATGATATGGTGCCAGCGTTATTAGAAAAAGAAGGCTGCTCAACCCAGAGGTTTAGTATCGAGCCTGACGTACTAATAGACTGCACACTCAGAAGGTCAGTCGGGAATACAATCGTCGCGTCAACATTGTTAATAACAGTTCCGGAAGTGTTAATGGACACATTAACTGTTGCGAGATCCTGCTCACTGACCGAAAGTGATGCACTTTGGAGATATATATCAGCAGCAAAGACACTGCTTGAAAATAGAAAGAGGATTGTGAATATACTAACAACAAGGGTTTTAATGAGCTTCATGTTTGATTCTATAATATCGCACAACAGTTCGAATTCCGATAGCGCTACACACAATAAGTGCAATGATAATTAACATTGAGTGATTCGAAGGAGTGATTGGTTTTTTGGTGCTGAGATTGATCGACTCAGTACGGATATTTCCAGCATTATCGATCGCATGAACGGTAAGTGTCCCTGTTCTGCTTTGATCCCTGAGGATATACGGTGAACCAGATCTGATAGGGTCTAAGCTGTTCTCAGTAACTTCATAGCGATTAATTCCAGACTGAGCATCAGAAGTATAAAAGCTTGCAAAATACTGACCATTGAAGAGTGTTGGGTCATTGCCAATATCAATTGCAAAAGGTTCCGGTGCTGTTTTGTCACTGAGAATACTTATCGCAAGCTCGTTTACTGGTTCTCTATTACTTTTGGACACTGGTACTTCAAGATTTTTACGTGTTGCAATAAAAGGAGTGCCTTTTCCATCATTGAGATATACATGAACTGTATTTGGAGTAACTCGCAGAACACCCTTCTTTGTTGCTTTTAGGATGATCGAAAACATGTGGATGTTTGACCCAAAGACTCCAGAAGGAGTTCCGCCAGTAAATGTGATCGTACTGCTACTAAAAGAAGGCTTTAGTGGCCATAAGGTAAAGACCGATCCATCAGTCGGAAGAGATAGAAGAGTATAATCACCAGAAAGAGTGAGGCTACCATCGACTGCGTTTATTTCCTTTCCTTCGGTATCAAGGATGATAGGAATTTTGATCGTGTCACCAACTTCTACTGACCGCACTGGAGTTCCTGCTGTGACAATGGCGGCATAAGAGAGTGTTGGTGTTGCCAAGACAAAACATGTGAATGCAAAGCTAAGAAGATATTTTTTGGATGAATAAGTATTCATAGATTGTTATGGTCTAACTCCCCACTGTGACAAGAGGATAGAGAAGTCGATTGAATCTACTTTTGAATCACTGTTTATGTCCACACAGGGGTTTTTAAATGGCGCTTTTGTTTTCCAGAATGCAAGCAAAATGGAGAAGTCTACCGAATTTACTTTGCTGTCTTTGTTGAAGTCTGCTCCGCTACATGCTCCCCCAAGGATTGGTGGTGTTGTAGTTGGTCCTCCTGATCCACCACCGCCACCTCCTCCTGAACCTCCTCCGCCATTACCACCA
>JBBQUO010000003.1:0-45036 GCA_038212375.1 Minisyncoccia bacterium | reverse complement strand
GGGTTCCGTATCGATACGGAACCCCTTTTCTTTTTTGAATTTTGTATATAATGAAGGCCTATTACTAGATTTAATACATAGATACATGAAAAAGAAAAAGATGACGACAAAAAAATCTAGCCCAAAAAAGCAACTCAGTCTTGATAAAGTTGCAAGAAATGAATCCATTGGTATTACGCCACTTGCCGATAGGATTCTCATAAAAGAGTTACAAGGTCTCGATAATAAAAAAACAGAGTCAGGCATCTATATTCCCGACTCAGTCAAAGACGATAAAGGAGCAAAACGCGGTACTGTTGTTGCAGTCGGAGCTGGTCGGTATGAGGATGGAAAGTATATCGGAAGTCTGGTCAAGGCTGGAGATACTATATTGTTTAGCTGGGGCGAACATCTCACCTACGAAGGAGAAGAATATCTATTGGTACGAGAAGGAGAAATAATGGCAATTATTAATACCTAACAACATACAAATACACAATTATGAGTAAAGTTATTCTCTTTCATGAAGATGCGCGCAAAGCACTCAAGCGGGGAGTGGATGTTGTAGTTGATGCAGTAAAAATCACCATTGGTCCTCGCGGACGAAACGTCGTACTCGACAAAGGGTATGGAAGTCCGACTATAACAAACGATGGTGTTTCTATTGCAAAAGAAATTACGCTAAAAGATAAGTTTGAAAATATGGGTGCCGAGATTGTAAAAGAAGTTGCCACAAAGACCAATGATGTTGCGGGAGATGGAACGACAACATCTGTTGTGCTTGCCGGAGCTTTGGTAAATGAAGGTTTTAAGAAAACAACACTCGGTGCAAATGCGATGGGAGTTCGTCTCGGGATGGAAAAGGCGCTTGCAGATGCTGTCGAAGAGCTTCGCGGATTATCAAAGCAAATCAAAACAGATAGCGAGATTAGGCAGATCGCGACCATCTCTGCTGAAAGTGCTGAGATCGGTACTATCATCGCAGACACTATTAAAAAAGTAGGAAAGGATGGTGTTGTGACCGTAGAAGAGTCACCTTCGTTTGGAGTGGAGTCTGAAGTGGTGGGTGGTATGCAATTTGATAAGGGATATGTGTCTGCATATATGATCACTGATACATCACGGATGGAAGCCGAGTATCGCGATGTACCGGTACTCATTACGGACAAAAGGATTTCAAGTATTAAAGAAATTCTTCCACTTCTTGAAAAGCTCGCAGCAACAGGCAAAAAAGATTTGGTTATCATTGCAGATGATGTCGATGGGGAAGCACTTACAACATTTGTACTCAACAAGCTTCGCGGAGGGTTCAATATTCTCGCAGTGAAAGCTCCCGGATATGGTGAACGAAAAAAGGAACTCCTTACTGATATTGCGATTGTGGTGGGAGCGCAGGTTGTTTCTGATGATCTTGGGCTCAAGCTCGATACGGTAGAGCTCGACGTACTCGGTCGCGCAACAAAAATTATTTCAACAAAAGAAAACACCACGATTGTCGGTGGTAAAGGAAAAAAGTCTGAAGTAGATACTCGCGTAGCTCAGCTCAAGAAGCAGAAGGCCCAGACTGATTCAAAATTTGATGTCGAAAAGGTGGAAGAGCGAATCGCAAAGCTTACTGGGGGTGTTGCGGTGATCAAGGTTGGAGCAGCGACAGAAACTGAGATGAAATATCTCAAACTGAAAATCGAAGATGCGGTCAATGCAACCAAAGCTGCCATTGAAGAAGGGATCGTGGTTGGTGGTGGTACCGCGCTCGTCAAAGTCGCAAAGAAGCTCGCAAGTAAATATACCGAAGAAGGGAAAGGCCTTGTAGCAGGAGAATTCGCGGTGGGATATCACGTAGTAGTGCGAGCGCTCAAAGAGCCTCTCAGGCAAATTGCTGTAAATGCGGGGCGTGATGATGGATCAGTTATTATTGATAAGGTTTCAGAAGGTGCAGCACATTTTGGATACGATGCCCTCAGTGATGAGTATGTCGATGATATGTTTAAGGCGGGGATTATTGACCCTGTGAAGGTTACGCGCTCAGCGCTCCAGCACGCAGTATCTGCTGCAGCAATTCTTCTTACAACAGAAGTGGCTATTGCGGACGAACCAAAAGAGGAAAAAACTCCTCAGGACTTGGCAGGAGGGTACTAGTGATGAATGACGAATACCACAAAGCCCCCGCCGATATATCGGCGGGGGTTTTGTGGTATAATACTGACAGTAGTGTATTTTTACTTTTTAACTCCCATCAATTTCATGTCATTTATGACCATCTTACTTGCCATTATTGTTCTGTTCGTCGTTTGGATTATTGTTGCATACAATAGTTTTGTTCGTCTCGTGAACCGAACAAAAGAAGCTCTTGCAGATATTGATATACAGCTCAAGCGGAGATATGATCTCATTCCAAATCTCGTTAATACCGTAAAAGGATACGCAACTCATGAATCTACTGCTTTCGAAAATGTAACCAAAGCTCGAAGTATGGCGATGGGTGCTCAAACAGTAGACGAAAAGGGTAAGGCAGAAAATATGCTCACTGGAGCGCTCAAATCTGTATTTGCTATTGCAGAAGCATATCCAGATTTAAAGGCAAATCAAAATTTCCTCTCTCTTCAGCAAGAACTCTCAGATACAGAAGACAAGATCCAATCTGCACGCCGTTTCTACAATGGTAATGTTCGTGATCTCAATATCGGACTTGAGTCCTTCCCAGGGTCTATGATCGCTTCGATGTTTCACTTCTCTAAAATGGAATTCTTTGAACTCGGCGATTCTGCAGTTGAAAGAAATGCAGTAGAAGTAAAGTTTTAACCTTTAATATTAATTGCAATGGAACAAACACAACCAATAACTGTCGTTACACCTCAGTCAACTTTAGAACAGGGTAATGCGCAGATTCAATACTCGGGTTTTTGGAAGCGAGTACTCGCTGCTATTATCGATGGTTTGGTTGTGGGTACTGTAGCTGGTTTCATCGCATTTATATTTGGTTCATCTAGTTACACACATCAACAAGGACTCGTACAGGCTTTTGTATCATGGCTCTACTTCGCGTATATGGAAAGTTCTGTTGCTCAAGCAACGCTGGGCAAACAAATTCTTGGTATGAGTTACCGATTATGCAGGGAGTAGGATTTCTTTTGCTCATGCAACAGGAAGGCACTTTGCAAAAATTCTTTCGTGTATTACATTTGGAATTGGATTTTTAATGGTTGGCTTCACTGAAAAGAAACAAGGTTTACATGATCTGGTAGCAAAAACTCTCGTGATAATGAAATAAGTATGGGTCAAAATATTTATACCGAACAAGGAAAAAATATTCGAAAAACATGGTTCCTGATGACCGTGTTTTTTATCATGATTATTCTGATCGGATATTTCTTTGCATATCTTTACCAGAACACTGCCATCTTGATATGTGCCATTATCTTTTCTGTTGGGCTCAACATCGCGAGCTATTGGTATTCAGACACTATTGTTTTGAAGATGCACAACGCTCGCCCTGCAAACCGTGAGCAAAATTTTGATTTGTATACAGTGACTGAAAATATGAGCATCGCAGCAGGACTTCCAATGCCGAAGCTCTATGTTGTGGATGATCCTGCTCCCAACGCATTCGCAACAGGGAGAGATAAAGATCATGCTGTTGTGTGTGTTACCACAGGGCTTTTACCTCTTTTGAATCGTCAGGAGCTTGAGGGTGTCATCGCTCACGAGATTTCGCATATTGGAAATAGAGATATTCTGCTTTCGACAACTGTAGTGGTACTCGCTGGATTCATTTCAATTTTGTCTCACATGTTTTTACGTTCTATGATGTGGGGTGGTGGACGAAGACGAGATGGTGATGGTGGGATTTTTATTATGGTACTAGGAATTATTTTTGCTATTCTTGCACCAATATCTGCGACACTCATCCAACTCGCAATTTCTCGAAAGCGAGAATTTCTTGCAGATGCTGATGGAGTGCTCCTCACTCGATATCCTGAAGGTCTTGCGAGTGCACTTCGGAAAATAAGTGCGGTAAGTGCACCAATGGCAACTGCAAACTCGACGACTTCACACCTCTTCATTGCTAACCCATTTGGTCCTGAAGGAAAAGCAAAGAATTTTATTACCAATCTGTTTATGACACATCCTCCGACTGCGGACAGAATCAAGGCGCTTTTGGGAACGGGAGAAAAAAGTGAATAAGAGATTACGATTAATTAGATAGAATTGTATGAAAGAAGAAATACCTAAATTTGATAAAACCGATGTGACCAGTAAAGAGGGGCAATCTCGTGAAGCAGAGATTGATCTTGAGGCTATGACTCACGAGGAACTTCTCGATTTTACAAAGGCTCTGCTCGAAAAAACAAAGACTCTTGAACGCGATCTTATTCATGATAGTTTGACGGGACTTAAAACAAGAGCATTTTTACAAACAGAACTCGAAACGTATACTGCATCTCAAGAGAGCCATGCAAGCGAGCAAAGAAAAGAAGGGTATCGTCACTCAAGTGTGTTGTTTATCGATATCGATCACTTCAAATCTGTAAACGATACCTTTGGTCACGAAGCAGGGGACATCGTACTTTCCGCAGTAGCAAAAGCCATTACAGATAAAGTAAGAGGTAATGATGTAGTGGCACGCTGGGGCGGCGAAGAAATGGCAGCGCTTCTCTATGGTGCAAATGAAATAGAAGCGGAAGCAAAAGCGGAGGAAATCAGGGAGCATATTGAAAGTCTTTCTTTTGCTGAGCTTGGCGACCGTACAATCACTGTCAGTATTGGAGTTGCGAATATTGAAGAAGGAGAAACTGGTGAGCAGACACTTGCGAGGGCTGACAAGGCACTCTATGAAGCAAAAGGGAATGGAAGAAATAAGGTGCTGAGATATTCAGAGCTTTCCAATTAAGATTTAGAATTGTAATATCTAAATTCTCCTATGTATGGCGGAGGAGTGGCAGAGCGGTCGAATGCGCTCGCTTGGAAAGCGGGTGTACCGCAAGGTACCGCAGGTTCGAATCCTGTCTCCTCCGCCATGAATGGGAATAAAATGTCTTACATCTTAATATAGTTATCATTATGGAAAAAATTTCTATTGAAAATGGAGGAAGTTCTTATAATGATCTAAAGCGCAGTTTATTGGACGGATCAATTTCATTAGAAGAAATTCGAGACAGGCTCCTTGAAATAGATCAAGCAGATCTTTCGCGCGAAGGTTCTGAAGGAAATTTAGTATTTTTATATGATAAAGAAATCGTTGCATATATTGATGATCATCCTGAACATAAAGACAGATATCAGTCATTTCTGAGTTTTACTGAATTTCACGTGGCTCAACGGGAAGCAACAGAAAATCCAAAAAAAGCCATAGAGCACTTCAAAAAGGCATTAGAGAATTCTCAAGGTCAAGAAGCTTGGGAGGCTTATATACAAGGGACTCTTCTGTATATACAAGGAGAGCAGATACCAGAAGAACTTATTGAAAAAGTAGACCAATCAAAAAATGCAAGAGTTTTAAAAAACTTAAATGCGGGTTTAAAGCAAAGAGGTTTCCCATCATATAGTGAAGATTATTTTCAATGACAGAAAAATTTTAATCAAGAAAATAATGCATAAGAAAGTTATTTTATCTGTAATGGAAATATGTTTCGCAGTCAAATTGCAAAAGCTATATATAATACTTTGGCAAAAGATAGCTTTATAGCAGAGAGCTACGGAGTTTCCGTAGCTAAGTTAGGTTATGAGGGGAAAAAACTCAGTGATTTTTCACAATTATCTGTTTTAATGGAAACTATGAAAAAGCATGGTATGGATATATCCGGGGAATTTTGCAAGCAGCTTCATTTGAAAAACTTAGAAGGTGTATCCAAAATAATAGTCATGGCAGAAAAAGAATCTATCCTACCATGGCTCATGAGTTATGATTATGAATATTGGGAAGTACCAAACGAAGATGCTGACACAGCAGATATTGTAGAAGATATAATTTTGATACTAAGAGATAAAATTAACGCCCTTCAAAAAGAGTAAAGGTTTAACTATGAAACTCAAAATCAATCGCAAAAAACTTCGGAAACTTTCTCCAACTACAAATCCCTTCCTTTCACTCGCAAGGTCTATTATCTACCAACAGATTTCTACGAAAGCGGGGAATTCGATTTACGAAAAATTTTCTAAGCTTTTTGGAAAAGCAAAACCAAGTCCTAAAAAGCTCCTAACATTTTCTGATGCCAATTTTAAAAACGCAGGAGTCTCTCCACAAAAGATATCGTATCTCCGCGATCTTGCGCTGAAATTTGAAGATAAGACGCTCAGTCCTCGGAAGTTCCCTAATATGAGCGATACAGATATCAAGGAGCACCTTATCCAAGTAAAAGGTATTGGGAGCTGGACTGCAGATATGTTTCTCATGTTTGCGCTGAACCGACCAAACATTTTGCCAGTCGGAGATCTCGCTATTCGCAAAGGTTTTCAAAAAGCTTTTAATCTGAGGAGTATGCCGTCTGAACGGACGATGCGCAGACTGGCCAAGCCTCACGACGGAAGTCACACAGAACTTTCACTTCACCTCTGGGGAATACTTGATGGAGAATAATCTGTTATCGTATTGTGATACAGTAAGTTTATGTCAGAAGGACAAGTTCAACCATATCTCGATTATCTCAACAGTCTGCATAATAGCAGCTACTTTTTTGCAGTATTTTTGATCACGATCATTATCACTCGTTTGTGTCTTCTCCCACGAAAGCGAATCGTAAGCCCTAAGGTTCGAGGTGCACACGTGCATCACTATATATACGGTCTTATTTTGATAGGGCTTTCTTTTCTTTTTTCAAGTCTTACGGTTTTCGCTGTCGGGGTCGGACTCTTTGTCGATGAGCTTCCGCTCTTTGGAACAGAGAAGTGGCTGTTTTCTGAAGAAGACGCTCATTGGGGAATATATGACTCACCACAAAGTCTTGTTATCCTTTTGTTCTGTATTTTTATTGTATACCTCTTTAAAGATCTGATTACTCCTCTTTTGCCACACTTTGTATCGATATAAGGTATGATAGGGCTATGAATTTCGATGTCCCATCATTTGAAGGATCACCATCTCCTGAGGGAGAGGTATCAAGACAAGAAGCTGTTGAGGCTTTTAGAGCTTTTCGAGGTGGAGATATTGAGGCAAAAGAAACATTTTTAAAGTTTGTAGATGAGCAAGAAGGGAAGGCTAATGAAGCAAATAATAGTCTTGCAAATATTGAATGTTCTGTAGAGCTCGCCCGTATATACTTTGAAGCTGGTTTTAAAGAGGAAGCGTTGGAGGAGCTTGAAAACTCTCGAATTGCTGCATATCAAGAACATGACAGCGAACTTATTTCGCACATTGAATCTCTCGTGGATGATATTGGAAGAAGCAATCTTCCTGCACAGTAAATGTGTGCGTTCCTTATTCACTACGGAATCTCTTTCATAAGTTCTGCTGTGGTATCCTGTAAGTAGCCATGGAATACGTTCCTACTCCAATTGAACAAAAGCAACTCCGTACTCCTGAAGAAGAGCGCGATTACTTACGTGAGCTTCTTGCAAGTAAAGAACAAGAAATTGCAGGATTGAAACAAGCAAGAAATCCTGATGCAATGATGCAAGATCCTCTTTTAGCATACAAACAGGTTGCGCCTGAGCGAGTGCTCGCGAGTACATACCAGCTTCCTGAAACAGAAATACAATCCTTAAAGCTCGATCTTGCTCCAGAGGAGCATGATGAACAGATATCAAAACTCATCGCCATTGTGCATGAACACGGAGTAAAAAATGCACTCAGTGTCGTAGGGGAAATGGATGACCCTCATTTACTTGATGACTTCGATCGTTTCCTTGTACAGTACCTCAAGGCAGGATATCCGCTTGGTGATACATTTGAAAAGACTGCAGAATTCCGCGCTCTCAACATGACACTATTTGAAGTAACGCTCCCTGAGAAAATCGAGAACGGCCAAGAAAGACCATTAAAAGAAGTGCTCGCTTCCATGGAACAGTTTTACTCCGGAATGCTTTCGGTTGATGAAAAGGATGGGGCGGGGTATTTTACGATTGAGCTTTCAGTTTCAAATGCTGGAGACGATTTTGTATTTTATCTTGCAGTTCAAGATTCTAAAAAACAGCTATTCGAAAAGATGCTTCTTTCGGTATTTCATAATGCAAAAATTACTGAAAAGAAAGACGATTATAATATTTTTAACAAAGAGGGTGTGACGCTCGCATCAGAGGTAAGGCTCGAAAAAGAAGATGTGTACCCCATCAAAACCTATGAGCAGTTCGACCTTGATCCTCTCAACTTAATTCTCAACGGTTTCTCTAATATTAAAACAATTGGAGAGGGAGCTTCTATACAGCTTGTGTGTAAACCTCAAGGTACCAAGCAGACCAAGCGATTTGAAAAGATTATCGCTGATGTTGTAAAAGGGGAGAGTGTTGGAACCGCGGTACATAATCATGCAGAGGGTGTCGCAAAATACGTAAGCTCACTCTTTAAGGGAGTGGATGCTCTCATCTCTTCGCAAGAAAGCAAAGATCGAGCAGAAGCTAGTAAGAAAGAACGAGCAGAAAAACTTGATCAAGCTCTTCTCGATACGCTCAAACAAAAGGCTCTGTCACCGAGTGTTGCAACCAATATTCGTATTGTTGTTTCTGCTGAAAATGAAGTGAAATCTGAACAAATACTTTCTGATATTGAGGCAACCCTCAATCAGTTTACGAATACCAAAGGCAACAGCTTTACATTCACTAGACCAACTGGAAAGAACTTAAAGTCTTTTTTGTATAATTTTACGTTTAGGCTGTTTTCTTCAGATAACCCAGTAGTTCTTAATATTCATGAGCTTTCGACCGTGATCCATTTCCCAGCAAATGTCATTCGCTCTGCACCGCATTTGAAAGTCGCAAAATCTGGTAGTGCGCCCGCACCAACAGGGCTTCCGAAAGAAGGTGTTTTGCTCGGAATAAACACCGATCGAAATACTGATACCGAGATTCATATGTCTCCAGAGGATCGTTTGAGGCATTTGTATGTAATCGGACAAACGGGTACTGGTAAAACGACGCTGCTAAAAAATATGATTGTGCAGGATATCAAGAACGGTGAAGGGGTTTGTTTTATCGATCCGCACGGATCTGACATCCAAGATATCTTGGCCAATATTCCACCAGAGCGTTATAAGGATGTGATCTATTTTGATCCCGGATATACCGCGCGTCCAATGGCTCTCAACATGCTCGAGTACGATGTACGATTCCCTGAGCAAAAGACTTTCGTCGTAAACGAAATGCTTTCGATATTTAACAAGCTTTTTGATATGAAGACTGCAGGAGGTCCTATGTTTGAACAGTACTTCCGTAATGCGACGATGCTCGTGATCGATGATCCGGAATCTGGAAATACTCTTGTGGAAGTATCTCGGGTTCTTTCAAATAAAGCGTTTCGAGAATTGAAGCTGGCAAAGTGTAAGAATCCAATCGTAGTCCAATTCTGGAAAGAGGTTGCAGACAAGGCTCAAGGTGAGGCTTCTCTTGCAAATATCGTTCCGTATATTACGAGTAAATTTGATATCTTCCTTTCAAACGACATCATGCGTCCTATTATCGGCCAAGAAAAATCAGTCATTAATTTCCGTGAGATTATGGACAACAAAAAGATTCTCCTCCTCAATCTTTCAAAGGGACGTCTCGGTGACATCAATGCAAACCTTATTGGTCTCATTGTGGTGGGGAAAATTCTGATGGCCGCACTATCGCGCGTGGATTCCATTGATAAAGATTTTCCTCCGTTTTATCTCTATATTGACGAGTTCCAAAATGTCACTACGGATTCTATTTCAACCATTCTTTCTGAAGCTCGAAAGTATAAGCTATCTCTCACTATCGCTCATCAGTTCATCGGACAGATTGAAGAAAAAATCCGTGATGCAGTGTTTGGGAACGTAGGATCTATGGCTGTCTATCGTGTAGGAGCAGAAGATGCTACATTTCTCGAAAAGCAATTTCTCCCTACATTTACCGCAAAGGATCTTGCTACCATCGACAATAGAAATGCCTATATCAAAATGCTCTCACATGGTAGTCCGGTCAAGCCATTTAATATTACGGCGATGCCGCCTCCAGTTGGTAATAAAGAAATCATCGAGACGCTCAAAGATCTTTCCTACATGACCTATGGGAGAGACCGAGCAGAGGTGGAGAAGACTGTAATGGATAAATTCCTCACAATGAAAGAACCTGCAAAAGAAGCACCGAAACTGTAATGAATATAAAGAGCGAGATTCTTCAAAGTATTCCTGGGGTTGGAAAAAGTATTTCTCAAGATCTAAAGAACATCGGCATTACGAAGGTCTCTGATTTGCATGGAAAGACCCTAAAAAGCATCTATGATGCATCAAATAAGTTTACTTAGGTAACGCAAGATCGCTGTCTCTTGTATGTATTTCGCTGTGCTGTATATTTCGCAGAAACAAAACATCCAAAAAAAGAACAGTTATTGTGGTGGAATTGGCAAGACGAAAAGCGCACTTAAAAACGTTCGGTGGATTGATAAATTCTATGTTCGATGTATACTGATTTTCAGTATAGGTTCTCAGAAGATTTCCAAAGAAACATCGAGTTTCAAAAGAAAAAGGAAGAGAGTGCTCGTCGCCGATACGTTTAATAGTTTTAGAGACGAGGAAGATACAAAAGAATGGCAAAGAAGTTATATGTTGGAGGCGTTCCTTACTCAAGTACTGACGCTGATCTCCGCGATGCGTTTGCTCAGTGTGGTGAAGTTACTTCTGCGACCATCATTATGGATCGTATGAGTGGCCGATCAAAAGGATTCGGATTTGTCGAAATGACAAATGATGAAGACGCAATGAAGGCAATCGATATGTGGAACGGAAAGGACTTTCAAGGACGAAAGCTTACCGTCAACGAAGCTCGCCCAATGCAGCCTCGTGCTCCTCGAGAAGGGGGTAGTAACAACAACTGGTAACGAAGTTACTCGTTCTGTGTACTCAAAAATCGCATCAAGGTAACTTGATGCGATTTTTGCTATGCTTATAATATGCGAGTTCGATCTATGATCACATTTATCGTTGTTATATTCTTCCTCTGTCTATGTAGTTTTGGAGGATATGCTCTTATATCTGTTAGTTCCCATAAAAATACAGGACAGATTGCCTTCACGATACCTGCTCTCCTTCACAATACTTCAATTACTCTTGGTGTTGCACGTACTAAAGCTTCTCAAGAGAGAGGTCTTTCGGGGCAAGTAACCCTATCTCCCGATCACGGATTGTATTTTGTTTTCGACCACTCAGATCACTGGGGCATATGGATGAAGGATATGAACTTTCCTATCGATGTCCTCTGGTTCAATGAAGCAGGGAGGGTGGTATATATAAAAACGAATTTTCAGCCGAGTTCTTTCCCTGAAGTTGTAACTCCAGAGCTTCTAATCCGCACTATTCTTGAAGTACCGGCAGGCTTTGCTCAAGCTCACCAAATAAGTCTCGGTGACACCCTCATTTTTCCAGAAAAAAAGCCCTAAGATTTCGTGGTGAAGCCACATTTGGAGACCTATCTTTACAGTAAGATTTTTTTGTTTTGTGAGACCTCGTGAAATGGTTATCCCCATACCGATAGCCTCCATTTTTTCTTACAATAGACACAACGAATTGATACTTTTTGAACTTTTTCATTACTTTTTTGCAAAAAATCACAGTATTTTTGAAAAAAATGATGAAAAATGAGAAAAAAGTATGAAAAAGTTATCTTTACTTCTAATTTTTTACTGAGCGTATGACTCTTCACATCACAAAGCGAGACGGTACCAAAGAGCCATTCAATGCAGATAGAATTAACAAATCTATCGAAAGGGCGTCAGTAGGATTGACTGATCCAATCTCTAAGGTTACCCAAGTAGCGACTGATACTCGCCTCACTTTGTATGATGGCATTACCACTGCCGAAATGGATGAAGCTACGATCAATGCAGCTGTCCAAAATATCAAAGAGGATCCTGAGTATGACAAGATAGCTACCCGCCTTCTCCTCAAGACTGTTTACAAGAAAATTGTTGGTGAATATGATGACGACAAGGATCTTGAACAAAAGCACCGTGATGCCTTTATTGTACGAATACATGAAGGAATTGCAGAAGGTAAGCTCGATAAAAAAATGGGGGAGAAATTTGATCTCAAAGAGCTTGCAAGCACCCTCGACATTGCCCGTGATGAGCTCTTTGTGTACGCAGGGCTATCGAGTCTTATTGATCGATATGCATCAAAAAATATTGCTCAGAAAATTGTAGAGACGCCACAGTACTTCTTTATGCGCATTGCGATGGGACTTTCGTATAATGAAAAAGATCCAACTCTATGGGCCAAGAAGTTTTACGAGAAAATGTCTCGAATGGAATATATTGCAGGTGGTTCATGTAATATCGGAGCAGGTACAAATCGTCCCGCACTTTCGAACTGTTTTCTTCTTGAGATCCATGATGATATGGGCCACATCGCAAAGTCTGTTGCAGACGTGATGCTCCTCTCAAAAGCATCTGGCGGTATTGGAGCATCAGTGACGAAGCTCCGCTCATCTGGGTCTCCACTTATAGCATCGAATGGTACATCAACTGGTCCTACTCCATTTGCAAAAATTATCGATACTGCGATCCGTGCTATTCAGCGTGGTGGAAAGAAAAAGGGAGCTTTGTGCTTTTATATGGAAAACTGGCATCTTGATTTCCCCGATTTTCTTGATTGGAGACACAACGCAGGAGATGACTATGTTCGTATGCGTACCGCAAATACTGCATCATTTATTTCTGATGAATTTATGAAACGAGTAGAGACAAATGCTGACTGGTATATGTTTGATCCAAAGGAAACGCCAGATCTCAATGAACTCTATGGAAAAGCCTTCAGTACTCGGTATATGGAATATATCGACAAGGCAGACAAGGGAGAAATGCGAACCTTCAAAAAAATCCCTGCAAGTGAGCTCTTCCGTAAGATGCTTGTCGCACTCCAGACAACATCACATCCTTGGATTACCTGGAAGGATCCGATCAATTTGAGAGCGCTCAACAACAATACGGGTACGATTCATATGTCGAATCTCTGCACAGAAATTTGCCTTCCACAAGATAGAGACAATATTGCAGTATGTAACTTAGCATCATTGAACCTTGCAGCTCATGTGTCAGACAAGCAGGTGAATTGGCAGAAACTCGAAGAATCTGTACGTCTCGCGGTTCGTCAGCTCGATAACCTTATCGATATTAACGAACTTCCACTGATTGAGGCTCAGAGATCAGATCAAGAGAATCGTGCAATGGGGCTCGGTGTGATGGGTTTCTCAGATGTACTCGAGAAACTAGGTCTCTCATATGATAGTGAGCATGCATACAACTTTGCCGATAGAGTGTTTGAGTTTATTAGTTATGTTGCGATTGATACGTCAGCTAGTCTTGCTCAGGAGCGCGGTAGCTACAAACATTTCCCAGGATCACGTTGGGCTCAAGGTATGGTACCGTTTGATACCATTGCAGTTCTCGAGGAAGATCGTGGACGAAAACTTCACCTCGATAAAAGTAGTCACCACAAAGGACTTGATTGGGATATCCTCCGGGAGAAAGTAAAGAAAGGAATGCGTAACTCTACTCTTATGGCAGTCGCACCGAATGCAAACATTGGACTCGTAGCAGGGACAACCCCCGGGATTGATCCAAGGTTTGCACAGGTATTCTCTCGTAATAAAATTTCTGGAAAATATCTCGACGTAAATCCAAACCTTGTAAATGATCTTAAGAACATGGGTCTATGGGATGCGGTGAAAGGTCTCATCATCGAATTTCAAGGAGATATATCAGGTATTGCAGAAATTCCTCAGCACATTAAAGATATTTATAAAACATCGTTTACAACTTCTCCGTATGCGTATGTCGAAGTTGCAGCACGTGCTCAAAAGTGGGTAGACCAAGCGCTCTCTCGAAACATGTATCTCGAAACCCGCGACATTGATGAGACTATGAGAATTTATCAAACTGCGTGGGATAAGGGAGTGAAGACAACGTACTATCTTCATATGAAACCAAGACATACTGCCGAACAGTCAACAGTTGCAGTAAATAAGGCTCAGAAAATGGGACGGAAAGGTTTTGGTGCAGTATCGAGTGCAACAAGTCAGCCAATTCTCTCTGATGTGGCAGTAAGTAGTCTCAGTAGTGTCCCCCTTCCAGAACCGATACTCTCGAGTGTTCAACTCCCCGTACTTTCTGAAATGAGTGTAGAATTATTAGAACCAGTAAAAATACGTGCTCAGTCGAACATACAGGTGTGCCCGATAGATCCAGCAGAAAGATCTCAGTGCGATTCCTGCCAATAAATAATCTCGTATACAAAAAGTAGGTGTTCGAAAAAGTAAAAGCCTAACAGGAATACTATTTATACATAACAACACATAACCATATGCCACTCATAGGAAAAGTAAATGCAAACGATATGAATCTTCACCCAATTAAGTATCAGTGGGCCTATGATTTGTATAATCAAGCTGTTCGTAATACATGGTTTCCTCACGAAATTGCACTCAAAGAAGATCTCGAAGATTGGGCAAAAATGACAGAAGACGAGCGTCATGCGGTGAAGTTTCTTATGGCATTCTTCAATCCCGCAGAGCTCATTGTGAACCGTTCTATTGCACTTGGAGTATACCCATATCTCAAAGCTCCCGAAGCGCATCTCTATCTTGCAAAACAAATGTGGGAAGAGGCGAACCATTGTGTAGCATTCGAGTATGTACTCCAGACATTTCCTTTTGACCGTGACAATATCTTCTCGCTCCACCTGAGTGTTCCGTCAATGAAGGCAAAAGAGGACTACATCAACAAATATATGGATAGAATGACTGAAAAAACGCTCGATATTACTACGGTTGATGGTAAAAAAGATTTCCTCCGAAACTTGGTAGCAACCAATATCGTCATGGAAGGTATTTGGTTCTACTCAGGGTTTATGGTGGCGCTTTCATTCCGTCAGCGAAATCAACTCCGCAATTTTGGCTCGATGGTAAACTGGGTTATTCGTGACGAGTCTCTCCATCTTAAGTTCGGTATGAATCTCGTGCACTCAATTCTCGAAGAAAACCCAGAGCTTCTAACTGAAGAGTTTGCAAACGAAATACGTCAAATTGTTATTGATGGTGTAGATCTCGAAACTGCATACAATAAGGATTTGTTCCCGAACGGAATCCTAGGTCTCAATGCTGACTACGTAAATCAATACGTGCAATATGTTGCTGATCGTCGACTCGAAGAGCTTGGTATGGAAAAGCATTACAACGCTACAAATCCTGCAAAGTGGATGAGTACCGCAACTGATGTTTATGAGCTTGTAAACTTCTTTGAATCTCAGAATACGAGTTACGAAGTTGACGGTCACTCAGCAGCAGTTACCAAGAAAGAATTAGCAGTAGAAAGTACCCCAGCAATGCCAGTAGGGATAGAAGGGTAAGTATCTCGTGGAATAGGAGGTAGTACAAAATATACAAAAAGACGAGCACATGCCCGTCTTTTTGTTATAATAGAATGACTTACAAATTATTTTATTTCTCATGAGTAAAATCAGAGTTGCAATCAATGGTGGAGGAAGAATCGGAAGAGCGTTTTATAAAATCGCAAAAGAGAGACCAGAGCTCGAAGTGGTCGCTATCAACGATCTTGGAGATATTGAAAATATTGCATATCTTCTCCAGTACGATTCTGTATACGGAAAGTCAGGCTTTGATATCAAAGTAAAGGAAGATAAGTCCGCGCTTATTATCGACGGAAAAGAGGTAAAGTTTGTCTCTGAAAAGGAACCCGCGAATTTGCCGTGGGGAGCAATGGATATTGATGTGGTAGTAGAATCTACAGGATTCTTTACGTCATATGCGACAGCCCGTACTCACCTTGATGCGGGTGCAAAAAAAGTAGTAGTGACTGCGCCAATGAAAGACGAACCAATTCCTGGAATAGAGGGAGCGACAGTGCTCATGGGGGTAAACGAAGAAAAGCTCGCGACATGTCAGATTACTTCAAATGCATCGTGCACTACGAACGCAAGTTCTCCACTCATTGCGATTCTCGATGAGGCGGTAGGTATTGAAAAAGCGGCACTCAACACGACTCATGGATATACAGGTACTCAAGCGCTTGTGGACGGTCCGTCTAAAAAAGGATATCGAGAAGGACGAGCTGCAGCGGCAAACATTGTCCCATCTTCAACAGGTGCTGCTATCGCGGTGACAAAAGCTTTCACACAACTCACAGGACTGTTTGATGGTATTTCGATGCGCGTACCGGTTATTGCTGGATCTATTGTGGATGTAACGTTTATTTCAAAGAGAAATACCACAGTTGAAGAAGTGAACATGGCACTAAAAAAAGCAGCAGCTGATCCTCGTTGGGCAGGAGTATTCTCAGTTACAGAAGAAGAACTTGTCTCAACAGATATTCTCGGTTCACGTTTTGGTTCTATTGCAGACCTTTCGCTCACTCGAGTTATTGGCGGCAACTTAGTAAAAGTTCTTGCATGGTACGACAACGAAATGGGGTACACCTACACTCTTGTAGATCATGTGGTAAAGACAGGGAAGAAGTAAATAGTTCAAGTAGTCATTTAATAGAAAAGTATTATGGAAAGTTACAATAAACTCATTAGAGATAAAATTCCAGAAATTCTTGATGAAAAAGGGGTTTCGTATGAACAAAGAATTGCATCTCCAGAAGAATACAAAGTAGAGCTTATCAAAAAGCTTGGAGAAGAGATTCGTGAATTTTCTGAAGTAGGTAGTCCCGAAGAGTTGGCAGACATATTAGAGGTTATTGAGGCTTTGAAAACTCTCCCTGAATATCAAGATGTAGAGGAAATAAGAATAAAAAAGAAAGAGGAGCGAGGTGGATTTATTAAGAGAATTATCCTAAAGGGAGAAAAATGATATGGAAGAAAATATAGACCAAAATATAACAGTGTCTAAAGTTGTTTGGTCATTTGTACGTATTGCAATAGCTTTTTTGGGTATTATTTTGATATTGTTAGCTCCGTTCATTGTATTTTTAGGTCTTTTTGCTTTAGATGCAACAAAATCTTTAATGTATGCTGGAGTTGCATCTGTGTTATTTACAGTTGGGATTTTATTAATAATCAAAGCTGTAAAGCCGTCCTTTGGACGAAATCAAAACACAACTACCGAGACTCAAAAAAATAATATAATTGGTACAACTCTCACTGTCATAGGTTTATTGGTTGTTTCTATTGGGGTTACTGTTTTGTTTAATCCTGCGTTCGAGTATGTTTTACATAAAAATAATTCTTTCTCTAATTTTTCAACGGTGATTTTGTACCCAATTACTGTACTGAGTATCATATATATAGGGAATAGAAACTACTCTATTGTAAAGAAAGCTTTAGCTACTGTTATTTTTTCTATTTTTTTTGAATTTAATATTTTGGGTTGCAACTTCTATATTGTGAGGTAATTAGGTAATTAATGATGTGGTATAATTTACCCATAATATATGAAAATCTATATAGGTACAGACCACGCAGGGCTCGCCCAAAAGGAAAGAATTGTTGAATTCCTCAAAAACGCTTCCTATGAAGTGGTGGATTGTGGTGCTCATGAATATGATGAAAATGACGATTATCCAGATTTTATTATTCCAGTAGCAAAAGCGGTATCTCAAAATCCAAACACCGTAAAAGGCATCATTCTTGGAGGTTCCGGACAAGGTGAGGCTATTGCTGCAAATCGTTTCCCTCACGTTCGTGCCGCAGTTTACTACGGCAATGCCTTTTCAGTCAGTCACAACGTCTCTATTCTTGAGCATGCTCGTGGAGACAACGATTCCAATATTCTTTCACTCGGTGCTCGCTTTATTTCGGACGATCAAGCAGTAGAAGCAGTACGTCAGTGGCTCGATACTCCATTTTCAAATAGTGAACGTCACAAGCGAAGAATTGTAAAACTTGATCATGCTGATAAGTAATATAGTTTATGACTAAGGAAATAATACAAAAAATTGCTTGGCCATATTCTTCGATTGTTGTGGTTACTTATATTCTGCAAGGTATGGGTTTTCTTTACGAAGGTCTTGGAGGTCACCAGCCACCATATCATTATGATATTTGGTTGTCTGATTTAACGTGGCCAACATTATTTGCGATAGTTGTTCTTTTGCTTCTCATTCAAACAAATTTTGTATATGCGTATTTTACCACTAAAGATATATACGCAAGAATTGCTGGTTTTCTTTTGCTTTTAATTTTTGTGTATGTAGTAGGTGCGTTCATTCAGAATATTCTTCTTTTGTTTATTACGTTCAGTCTTTTTACTCTTGGTATTCCAGTTGTTATTTTAGTTTTTTTTCTTATAAAGAAAAATATTAGCATTTATAAAAAACCCACTATACAAAAAGTATGTCCGAAATAATCCCCGCAATCATCCCACAAAGTTTTAGTGATCTCGAAGACCACCTTTCGAAAATTGTGGGAGTTGTTCCTCTCGTTCAAGTAGATATTCTTGATGGCAAGCTCACCCCAAAGGGTTCTTGGCCATATCTCTACGATCACGACGAGGATTTTGAAAAAATTATGCACGAAGAAGAAGGGATGCCATATTGGGAGGAACTTGAATACGAATTTCATTTAATGGTCAAAGATCCGGTAGAGTATTTGCAATCATGGATTTCTGCAGGTGCAAAAAGAATCGTAGTACAATTCGAATCATTTGAAAATGAAGACAAGGCTCTTACGTTTGTAAAAGATTTTCAAGATCACTTTGGTCAAACAGGTTCACTTCTGACTGTTGATCTTGGTATTGCAATAAATCTCGATACTGACGTGAGTATTCTAGAGCCGCTACTTGAGTACGTTCAGTACGTACAGTTTATGGGTATTGAACGCATTGGTTCCCAAGGGATGCCTCTTGACGAAAGAGTTTTTGAAAGGATTGAGAGTTTCAAGGAAGAATATCCAGAAATACCAGTAAGTGTTGATGGTGGTATTACGCTCGAAAATGCACAAGCTCTCGTTGAGGCAGGTGCAGACCGTCTCATCATTGGCTCCGCTATTTTTGAAAGTGACGATATGCGAACAGCAATAGAAGAGTTTGAATCGATAGGGTAGTAAGTTTTTTTCAGTACAGAGAATTTAGTAAATTCCTAAGGACCCGTCTCGGAATTCTGAAGCTTCGCCTAGGCTTTTTCATTATTCACTATTCATCATTCGTTATTCTATCTGCGTGATACAATATCTACATATCGTATGGACACTCTTACTGAAGATAAAATCAAAGCACTTGAACTGAAAGCAAACGATATTCGTGAATCAATTATCGACATGCTTCTCGAGGCTAAAAGTGGGCACACTGCTGGGCCACTCGGTATGGCAGATATTTTTGCAACACTTTACTTTCACGCACTCAGGCATGATCCAAAACATCCGGATTGGAAAGATCGCGATCGAGTAGTTCTATCAAATGGTCACATATGTCCTGTGCTGTATGCAGCGATGGCTCATGCAGGATATTTTCCCGTAGAAGAATTGAAGACACTTCGAAAGTTCGGTTCACGACTTCAAGGTCATCCTCATCGTGAATGGCTTCCGTCTCTTGAAACGAGCTCCGGACCGCTCGCATCAGGACTCGCACAAGCTGTCGGTATGGCTCTCGCAGAAAATATCGATGCAGGAAGAACATCACAAAAATATATCTATTGTCTCATGTCAGACGGAGAACAAGAATCGGGTGCAATCTGGGAAGCAGGAATGCTGGCTGGGAAAAACAGGCTCCACAATCTCATTGGTATCATCGATCGAAATAATATCCAGATTGATGGATTTACCGAGGATGTCATGCCGCTCGAACCGTTTGTAGATAAGTGGCGCGCATGGAACTGGCATGTCATTGAGATCGATGGACACAACGTTCGTGATATTAGCGATGCGATCCACCAAGCGAAAGCAGTATTTGAAAAGCCTTCTATGATCATTGCGCACACTATTCCTGGGAAAGGAGTGAAAGAGTTTGAGCGAAAGTATGAATGGCATGGCAAACCGCCAAATAAGGAGGAAGCAAAGATGGCTCTCGACGAGCTGCGGACTCTCGGAGGAAAAATTATGAGCGAACACCAATAATATGATTTCAAATCTTGATCACATCGTCATAGTAGTCAAAGATCTTTTTGAAACAGAATTATTTTATTCATCGTTTCTTGGAAGTCCGATAGAGACAGCTGAAGGATCTATTGCGTATGAGATCGGCAAAACAAAACTCATGTTCGTGCTCCCTGAACATGCATTTGCAGAGTACAACAGAAATGAAGGTGGTATGAACCACTTTGCTTTTGCAGTAGAAACTGAAGGGGAACTCAAAGATGTGCTCGGTCGTCTCGGTAAGGCGAATATCAAAAATAGCGGAATAGAGATCGATAAGGTCGGAGGCAGAAAATTCGTTTGGTTTGATGATCCAAGTGGAACGAGGTTAGAGTTCTATTTACGCAATGATTAATTCAAACGCAAAACTGAATACCAAACTATTTGACGCTGATGTCGAGCAGGTGCCGATCCGTAAGGGATTCGGTGAGGGGCTTCTTGCAGTGGGCGAAGCAGACCAAAATATAGTCGGACTGTGCGCTGATCTCACAGAGTCTACGCAGATGATATTTTTTAAAGAAAAGTTTCCAGAACGATTCATCGAAATCGGTGTTGCAGAACAAAACCTTGCAGGAGTAGCGTCTGGTATGGCGGCAATGGGAAAGATTCCGTTTGTGAGCTCGTATGCGATGTTTTCTCCAGGGAGAAACTGGGAACAGATCCGTACGACTATTTGTTACAACAATCAGCCGGTAAAGATTGTGGGAAGCCACGCAGGAGTTTCTGTAGGTCCTGATGGAGGTACCCACCAAGCGATCGAAGACATTGCTATTATGCGTGTTATCCCTCGTATGGTGGTCATTTCTCCATGTGATAGTATCGAAGCAAAGAAAGCAACTATCGCAGCAGCCAAAAATAATACTCCGGTATACATTCGCCTCGCACGAGAAAAAACTCCTGTTATTACAACCATTGATACTCCATTTGAAATTGGGAAAGCACAAGTATTCTTTGAATCAGAAAAGCCACGGGTGACGATCATTGCTACAGGGGCTCTGGTTTACAAGGCTCTCACTGCTGCCAAGAAGCTCGATGGAGAAGGTGTTGGGTCCATCGTCATAAACCTCGCGACAATAAAGCCTCTCGACGAGAAAACCATCCTCGATGCTGTTTTAAAAACTGGAAAAGTGGTGACCGTAGAAGAGCACCAGGTCGCTGGAGGACTTGGTTCTGCGATCGCAGAGCTTCTTGCGCAAAGGCATCCAGCTCATCAAGAGTTCGTCGGAGTAAAAGATCAATTTGGACAGACAGGAACTATGGAAGAATTGTGGGAACATTTCAATATGGGAGAGCAAGGAATTATCGACGCAGTCAAAAAAGTAATCGCGAGAATGTAATTAACGCATCGATGCTCAGTGTTTTATACAAAAAAAGAACCCATTTCCGTTAGGATTTGGGTTCTTTTGGTAACCACTACTCGTTTTGTGAATCGAACAATTCTTCGTCCGAAAGGATATAGTTGCCAACTCTCAGCGATTCGTCCTTATGATGCAGCGCTCTCCATAGATCCATTGTGGGAGGAATGTTGTCTTCAGCAACAAGAAAGCTTTCATAATGACTATCAGGAATCGCATCAGGAATTTCGATTGTAGGGTCTGGTTTTGACCAATCTCCTTCAAAATCACTCTCGATGCTTACCCCAGCTTCCTCCACACGTACTGCTTTCACCATCACTGCTTTGAGTGGTAAATAAAGACCGTCGCTTTTTCCTTTTACTGCGACAAAAGATGTTTGAAGTTCTGCTTCGCATGCACCACAGATTCGTTGTATATTTGAGTGCTTACGATGACTAAAATCAAATCCTTCATCAGTACTCCTACGGGTATATGTTTTCAGAGCAACAATTCGCATCTCGTCTTTTGGTGCCATGTGGTGTCCTTGAGTGCAAAATGCAACTCCGCGTTTCTCCCATGCTGCAACTACTAATGCTTTACGTTTAGCCGCATATGCATGTTCAAATTCAATGACCTGAGATCTCGCGTTATGAAACGCTGTTCGCGCTAAGATAAGGAGCTTGTAACCCTTTAGCATCTCTGCTGCTTCGCCAAGTGCTGAGCCAGTCAGTAGTTGGTGGAGCATGTTTCTAGTCTTCTCTCTATGATAGAGATCTGCCTTAGTTTCAGTTTGCACGACTATCTCCGTGTGTGAAGGTGCGAAAAAATAACCCAGCTCAATACTAAGGAAAATACCCTTAATTGCAAGTTTGGTTTTAAAAGCTAAAACCTAATAGCTACCACTTAAAAGCTAGCTCAGTAGTTGTGGTTTGTAACTCTCCGGAGCAGTTTTCAGAAATTCTTCGAGTTCAGCTTTGGTAAGGAGACCACGTTGTGCGCCAACTTGTTGTACGACTGACATTGAGTTGATTGGTCCCCAACAAAGCGCCTGTGGAATACTCATGCCGAGAGCAAGGGCGACGGTGAAGGTAGAAGCAAATGCATCTCCAGCTCCAGTACGTTCAAGAGGGGGCTTTGTGTCAGGATAGGTAGGCATAAACCAGGTATCAGTGCCATCAAACACATGGGCACCTTTTGGCCCATCAGTAATCACCACAACCTTCGGTCCGAGCTTTGCGATCTTCGGTGCGAGATCCATCGCAGTGAGGTCTTCGGTGATGCCGAGGATTCTGCGAGCTTCTTCGACATTGCAGAAAAAGACTTCGGTGTGTGTATAGATGTCACTGAGCTCACCCGTACCAAATTTCATTTGGAATGTTCCAGGTTGAAATGCGAGTTTGGTATCAGGGTTAGCTTTAAGGTATGTTGCAATTTCTTTGTGATACGGCAGCGTGTTTTGAGCAAGAGAAGAAAGGTAGATCCATTTTTGAGGACCTACATCTGGAAGTTTGTAATCATATTCTTGGTGTTTGACGAGAATGGTTCGGTCGTCTTCGTACCACAGAACATAATGGTAGTTGGTCTCTTTTCCTGCATTCGTCGTTACAAAGTCCGTGGCGATACCGTTTTGCTTTAGGGTAGCAAGACATTCTGCTCCGTTTTGGTCGTCTCCAAGATTTGTTACGAGGGCAGTAGAAAGCCCAAGTCGTGAGGCAGAGACGGCAGCATTTGCTGCGTTGCCTACCGCACGGATAACATCGACAGATTGATAGGGAACTTTGTCTCCAAAACGCATACTGAGTGTGCATTCTTCATGGTTTACATTGCAGTGTACAGAAGCATCTTGTAATCGAATAAAAGCGTCAGTCACGGTATCGCCGATAGCGACAAAATCAAAATTTTTCATACGTTTAGTATATCAGGGATTAAAAACACAAATAAGGAATAACGAATGGACTCAGAGGCGAAATCTCGGAATTCAGTATCCCAAGGTTTCGGCTCAGTGCTCTATTTGGCTGTGATAGAATATTATCTATGAAAACTTTACGAGAATATATACAAGATGCAGACAATCGAGGGGTGGCGGTGGGGCATTTTAATATTTCAAACCTCGAAGCTTTGTGGGGCATTTACAATGCGGCCAAAAAACTGGATCTCCCGGTCATTATCGGTGTATCAGAAGGAGAAGAAGACTTTGTGGGTACCGAGCAGGCAGTCGCGCTCGTCAAAAGTTTCCGGGATACTTACAATTATCCAATATTTTTAAATGCCGATCATCACTATTCTTTTGAACGAGTGAAAAAAGCAATCGATGGAGGATTCGATGCAGTGATTATCGATGCAGTAACTCTGCCACTTGAAGAAAATATAGCACTTACGAAGAAATGTGTTGAATATGCACGTGAAGTTTCAAAAGCAAGGGGAAGAGATATTCTCGTAGAAGCTGAAATCGGTTTTATCGGTAAATCATCAAAAATTTTGGATGCTATTCCTGAAGGGGTGAGTGAAGCTACTATGACCACCCCAGAAGATGCAAAAGCGTTTGTGGATGCAACGGGAGTTGATATGCTCGCTCCTTCCATTGGCAATATTCACGGTATGGTAAAGGGTGGAAACCCACGACTTCACCCAGAAAGGGTTAAGGCCATACGTGAGGCGACAGGTGTACCACTCGTTCTCCATGGTGGGTCTGGTACTGCAAATGAAGATTTCATCGAGTGTATAAAACAAGGAATTGATATTGTCCATATTAATACTGAAATACGAGTTGCGTACAGAGATGCAATTAAAACCGCACTCTTAGATAATCCTGATGAAGTTGCTCCGTACAAATTCCTCAAGCCTGGTGTAGAAGCAATCGAAAAGGTAGTCGAAGCAAGACTGAAGTTATTTAATCATATAGTGTAAATTCAAAGTATTATGGAAGAAGCATTAAAATCTACCTTTGCCGGTGAAATACATATAGACGAAGAAACGCTTACTGCATATAGTCACGACGCAAGTCTGCTCACAGTTAAGCCTGCTGCAGTACTCTTTCCTAAAGATGCGAGTGACGTAAAGGCTGTAGTGAAATATGTGATAGAACATAAAGCAATTGACCCAAGTCTTTCTATTACAGCTCGTGCAGCTGGGACTTGTATGGCAGGAGGAGCAATTGGAGAGTCTATCATTTTAGATTTCATGTCTCATATGCATGGAGTGCTTGGGTTTGATGGAGAAAGTGTGACCGTTCTTCCGGGAACATTTTATCGAGATTTTGAAAAGGAAACACTTGCGAAAAATCTTTTACTTCCTTGTTTCACTGCGTCTAAGAACCTCAATGCAATTGGAGGAATGATTGGTAATAACTCTGCAGGAGAAAAAACACTTCGATACGGCAAGATGGAAAATTTTGTTATGTCACAAAAGGTGGTGTTTGCAGATGGTAATGAATATGAAGTAAAACCTCTTACAAAAATTGAGCTCGATCATAAAATCGCTCAAGGTGATTATGAAGGAAATATCTACAAAGGTATTTGGGATCTTATAGAGAAAAATACAGAAGAAATTATAAAAAATAAACCAACTGTTTCCAAAAATTCAGCAGGATACTATCTCTGGAATGTGTGGAACGGTACCACTTTTGATTTGAGCAAGCTTATTGTAGGTGCACAGGGAACGCTCGGCATTACTACAAAAGCAACACTAAAGCTTGTTCCCGTAAAAAACGAAACAAAACTCTATGTGGTATTTCTTCCTGATCTTACGAAGGTTAGTGAAATTGTAAATATTGTATTGCCACTGGATCCAGAAAGTATCGAAAGTTACGACGACGCAACCATGAAGCTTGCGGTAAGATTTTTCCCTGAAATGGTGAAAACTATGAAAGCAGGATTCCTCAAGCTTATGTGGGAGTTTCTCCCAGAAGCTGAAATGATATTGACTGGTGGTATTCCAAAACTTATCCTTCTTGTTGAATTTACGGAAAGTTCGATTGAAGAAGTAGATAAAAAGATCGCTGCGCTCGATGTCCAGATGAAGCAGTTCGATCTCAAAACTCATATCGTAGAATCAAAAGATGAAGCCGAAAAATATTGGGCGATCCGCAGAGAAAGCTTTAACCTCCTTCGTAAGCATGTACATGGAAGTAGAACTGCACCATTTATTGACGATGTGATCGTTGATCCAAAATACATGCCAGAGTTTCTCCCGAAAATGCGAGAAATCCTCGATAGCTACAAGATGAATTACACTATCGCAGGGCATGCAGGGAACGGAAACTTCCACATCATTCCACTCATGGATATGAAGGACGCTCACAATGTTGATGTCATTATGGAGGTAGGCGACAAGGTATACGATCTCGTAGCAAAGTTTCATGGTTCGATCACTGCAGAACATAATGATGGAATCATTCGTACTCCATACCTTGGAAAAATGTACACACCACGAATGCTTGAGCTGTTCTCAGAGGTGAAGCGAGTTTTCGACCCTCACAATATCTTTAACCCTGGTAAGAAGGTGAATGGAAGCCTTGAATACCTTAAGAGTCATATTGCGAGAGAGTAACAAAAGCTTTTAGTTATTAGTAGTAGTTTCTAGCTTACAACTCGAATATGAATTCAATACAAAGTTCGAAGGGTTCTGGATGGCAAGTCTCTTGCCTTTTCCATTGAAATCCCTATAATGGTGGTTCATGCTTAATTTAACTGTACAAAAGAGGGATTCAAAGGTAGATCTCTCAGACATCCGCGCACAAGGCCTGATGCCTGCTGTTTTCTATGGGAAAAAGGAACCAGCTACTTCTATCTCACTATCACAAGTGGAATTTATGAAGGTATATCGAAAAGCTGGAGAATCTTCAGTGGTTACTCTTACTCACGACGCTGGATCAGTAGATGTACTCATTCATGATGTAGATTTCGATCCAGTAACTGATATGCCACGTCATGCAGACTTCTATGTGTTCGACAAAACTCATAAGCTCGAAATTGATGTACCTCTTGAGTATGTTGGAGTTGCATCTGGTGTAAAGGATTTTGGCGGACAACTTGTGAAGGTGCTCCATGCAATCAAGATCGAGGCTCTTCCATCAAATCTCCCTGCACATATCGAGGTTGATCTTGCAATTCTTACCGCAATTGGATCACAGATTTTGGCTCAAGATCTCAAACTTCCAGCTGGAGTAACTCTCGTAGAAAACGCAGAAGAAGTAGTAGCTCTCGTATCTGCTCAGAAAGAAGAAACTGATGAAGAAGCACTTCCTGTAGATCTCTCTGCTATTGAAGTAGAAAAGAAAGGAAAGGATGCGAATCCGAAGGAAGAAGAGGTTGCTGAAACGAAAGAATAACAATCAACAAACCACTCATTCTAAGTAAGAAGAAAAATTCGTAAGAAAAGACGCTCAAGAGCGTCTTTTCTTTTGTGACAATGATCAGTTTATATCACAGGTTTGTGTGCTTAACGAACGAAATTATTTTCAAATCTAGGGTAGAATAGAGTAGATATCGCATATGATTATACAGCAACTTCTCAGGTCTTTTTTATTGCGCTCATTTTTTACCATTCTCATCATTTGCGGGCTTCTTACGCCTGCATCTGCATTTGCTGATACCCCAAACACCGCAGCTCAACAAGCAGAGCTGCAATCCCAGTATGATGAACTACAAAAAGAGATCGTACAGTGGCAAGGTGTGCTCACTGATACCAAGGCAAAAGCTACAAGTCTCAAAGGTGATGTGACATATCTCAATGCCAAAATCTCTGCAGCTCAGGCAGAGATCAAACAAAAGCAGGTTGCTATACTTCAGCTTTCAAAACAAATCAGTGACAAAAATGCTGCCATTGATGTACTCAATGGAAAAATCAATAAGAGTAAGCAATCTCTCGGGCAACTTGTTAGAAAAACAAATGAAATCGATGCGTACTCACTTCCCCAAGTGTTACTCCACAAGAAAAATCTTTCAGATTTTTTTAGTGACTTAGATACTTTTGCATCTATTCAAGGGGCGATGCACGATCACTTAAATATCATCGATCAAACAAAAAGTGATACAGAAAAAGCCAAAGAAGAGCTCGATCAAAAAAAGAATGCTACTGCTGATGCTCAGCATGCGGTAGAAGTTACAAAAAAAACTATTACTCAAACTCAAACAGAGAAGAAGCAGCTCCTTGCTGTTACTCAGAGTCAGGCAAATGCATATCAGCAAGTGGTTGCGCAGAAACAAGCAAAGGCAGAAGCGATCCGAGCAGCACTTTTTAGGCTGCGTGACGCACAGGGTATTTCTTTCGAGCAAGCGCTTGCGTACGCAAATGTCGCTTCAACAAAAACTGGTGTAAGGCCAGCACTTATATTGGCGATTCTTACTCAAGAGTCAGATCTCGGTAAAAATCAGGGCTCTTGCCTCGTGACCGACATAAGTAGTGGGGATGGGGTAGGAAAAAATAGTGGAACAGCATTCCAAAAAGTAATGAAAGCGCCAAGAGATACATCGCCATTTCAAGCTATTACATCTCGTCTTGGTCTCGATTGGAGATCACAGGCGGTATCGTGTCCGCCAGGATACACCTATACTGCAAATCGCGGATACGGCGGAGGGATGGGACCTTCACAGTTTATTCCATCTACATGGGAATTGTTCAAGGATCGCATTGGAGCAGATATGGGTATTAGTGCAGATCAAGCAGATCCATGGAATCCTCAGCATGCCATCATTGCCACAGCGATATACATGTCTGACCTTGGGGCAAGTGGCTCAAGCTACACTTCAGAGCGCAATGCCGCATGTAAGTATTATTCTGGAGCAAATTGTAAACCTGGCCGAAAACCTGCAAACGTATTTTATGGAGATCAGGTAATGCAGACTGCAGATTCTATTCAGACAAATATCGATTTCTTGAAGGGGATATAGAGGCAGGTTAGAGGTGTTAGTTGATAGCTTTTAACTTAGAATTCAAACTCCAAAAAACAGCTCAACCGAGCTGTTTTTTGGATGTAAGATAAGAAAATAAGGAATTTACTTGACAAATATTTCATTAGGTGTATAGTATAGATACCTATCTACTCCATTGGGAGAGGTTGGTCCGGCTACTTCGGTGGCTTGGAGATCATGAAAACGGACGTTTCCCGGTCCTGAAGTAGTATAAACAGGGAGTTGTCATTTTCTTGCAGTACTCTCATCGATCGCCAACTGTGTTGGTAAAGGTGGGAGATCACGCGGTCTATGTATCGCGACTTACTCGCTCCGCTATCGTTAAAGTTTTCTCACGAAAGTGGCGGCGGGTCCGGGACCATCAGGTCACCGGAGTAGGTGTTGTTCGCTGTTAGAGATGAAGTGCTGGTACACGGTTGTGCCCCTCTCGTCGTCGGCCCGAGTCCGGCGGCGGGAGGGGAGTAGTTCTTTCAGTAGCTTCGGCTACTTGCTCCTCTGGAGTTCAGCTCAACCTTTGGTTGGGCTTTTTTGTTGCCTATCTTGCAAAAATTACACTCTTTGGTATAGTATTGCCACTATGAAAGCAGAAATTCACCCAACATATTTTTCAAACGCAACCCTTACCTGTGCGTGTGGTAATACATTTACCGTAGGATCTACGAAAGAGAAAATCGAAGTAGAAATCTGTTCAGCATGTCACCCGTTTTATACTGGTAATGACAAGGTTCTCGATACCGCAGGACGCGTAGAAAAGTTCAAATCAAAGAGAGCGAACGCGACGAAAGCAAAGAAATAACTTACTACCTGCAATACACGACCTACAACAGATGTTCTGATGTAGGTCGTTTGTTATTCGTTGAATTTGTACCTTTCTCGTTGTAGGTTATAGGTTGTTAGGCAGTATCTATTATGGATTTAACTCGATACAAAGAAAATCATAAAACTGCATATCTTGCAGAATCATTCCAACGTCTCGAAAAAGAAGAGGCGAGTCTTCATGCGCTTTCAGAAAGTGACGCTAGTATGAAAGAAATGGCAGAAGAAGATTTGAAAAATATCACTATTCAAAAAGATGCCCTACTTGCTCAAATGGAAGAGATTATTGCAGCAGAAGAAAAAGATTCTCTCCAGACAGAGGTCAATGAAGTCGTCCTTGAAATCAGAGCTGGTGTTGGAGGAGAAGAAGCCGCACTCTTCGCAGAGAAGCTTTCTGAGATGTATCAGCGGTATGCTGAAACTCGCAATTGGGCAGTATCACTCGTTGATGAATCTCAAAGTTCTCTCGGAGGATATAAGGATGTTTCCTACGAAATACGTGGTAAAGGTGTATACGAAGCTCTCAAATATGAGACGGGTGTACACCGCATTCAGCGTATTCCTGCAACTGAGAAATCTGGTCGCGTTCACACTTCTACTGCTTCAGTTGCAATTTTACCAATCCGTAAAAAGGTAAAGTTTGAAATCAATCCAAGTGACATTCTTATCGAAACGTCACGCTCGGGGGGTAAGGGAGGTCAAAACGTAAATAAAGTTGAAACAGCGGTAAGAGTAGTGCACATACCGACAGGCCTTGATGTGCGCTCAACAAATCAGCGGAGCCAAGGAGCGAATAAAGAAAAAGCTATGGAGATTCTTACCGCAAAGCTTCAAATGTTGAAAGAAGAAGAGGAGCATAAGAAGTTTTCTGATAACCGCAATGATCAGATCGGTACCGCAGACCGTTCTGAGAAGATTCGCACCTATAATATCCTTCAGGATCGGATCACTGATCACCGTATTAAGGAGTCTTGGCACAATATCCCAACTATTTTTGCGGGAAAACTCGATGACATTATCGACGCTCTAAAGAGCAAATCTCATGAAGGAGCAGGAGAGGTAGAGCTGGAGTAAGGGTTGCCTTCTCGGTATTCTTCTGATAAGATTCCCACACGTGTTTTTGAAGACAACTATATACAATTTAATGCCAACAAAAGAAAAAACAACTGACATGAATACCGCGATTGAAGCCCTTTTTAAAGCAGGGGCTCATTATGGTTTGATCAAATCTCGTAGACACCCTTCTACCAAGCCATACATTTTCGGAGTAAAAAATAAGGTAGAAATTTTCGACCTTGAAAAGACCAATGAGAAACTTGAAGAGGCAAAAACTTTCATTAAATCTATTGTTTCAACAGGGGGAATGGTTCTCTTTGTTGGTGGTAAAAATGAAGCTCGATCATCTATTCTCTCAGGTGCTCAGAAAGTCGGTCAGCCATATGTTGCAGGACGATGGCTCGGAGGCACTCTTACAAACTTCCCAGAAATTAAGAAACGCATCGCAAAGCTAGAAGATCTTACAAATGCTCGTGAAAAAGGTGAGCTTGGTAAGTACACAAAGAAAGAGCGCCTTCTTATTGATCGTGAAATTGAAAAACTCAATCGTGATTTCTCAGGACTTTCTCCAATGCGTATACTTCCAAAGGTACTTTTCGTTATTGACCCTCGCAAAGAAGCAATTGCAGTAGCAGAAGCTCATAACCTCAATATTCCTGTTGTAGCACTTGCAAGCTCAGATTGTAACCTCCTTGAGGTAGAGCACCCGATTCCAGGAAATGATGCGTCACTAAAAAGTATTGAGCTTTTTGTAAACGAAATTGTGTCAGCTGTTGAAGATGGAAAGAAGGCAGCACTTGCTGCAGTCGTACCAGCTCCTGCACAAGGATAGTTTTTAGTAGAGGAAAGTGTGGTTTTATTTATTGTTAATTGATACTCACAATGTCTTCACCTATTTCTACAGAACTTATCAAACAGCTCCGCGACCAAACTGGTCTTTCTATTATGCAGTGCAAAAAAGCACTTGAAGAAGCTGGTGGTGATATTGAAAAGGCAATTGTTATCTTGCAAAAAGAGAGTAAGAACGTTGCTACAAAAAAGTCTGACCGCACTCTCGGAGCAGGTGTAGTAGCTTCTTATATCCATGGAGCAGGATCGGTAGGTGCCATTGTAGAACTTTCTTGTGAGACTGATTTCGTAGCAAAAAATGATGAATTCAAAGCGCTCGCGTATGACATTGCGATGCATGTTGCTGCAAGTAACCCTCAGTTTTTGAAGATGGAAGACATTACTTCAGATGCAAAACGCGCTGCAGAAGAGGTGTTCGTAGAAGAAACAGCGGGGAAGCCGGAAGAACTGAAAGCAAAAATCCTTGAAGGAAAGCTCGCATCATACTTCGGTGAGCAAACCCTTATGGAACAACAGTTCATCAAAGATCCTGAGAAGAAAATTAAAGATCTCATAAGTGGTGCGATTCAAAAGTTCGGTGAAAGAACAGAGATTCGTAGATTTGTGCGGTTCTCGACAAACTCTTAATTTTTTTTCAATGCTCACCATTACATTTATTGTTTCCTTGTGTATGCTAGGTATACTTCTTGGAGTAAAAATGTATGAGATTGGGAGAGATGAAAGAGTTCTAGCTCTCAAACTCCTATCAAGGTTCGATGATCATGTCGAACGAAAGATCGAGGTGATACACGAGGTATACCAAAAAAAGCGTCATAGAGCTACGAGATTTGCACGAGAAGACTTGCCTCATCACTCAAAGCAAGCCATTGATATTTTTGTTGAAGCAGTATGGAAAAAGTATCACTCAGTCTTTCCAAACGTACGAGGAGTAAGAATGCTGAGAACAGACCGAGACGCATCTGAATTCCTCCAAACGATTAGCGCGGAAAGAGTAAAGGACGGAAAAGGCTGGATCGAAGACAACATAACGCTCTACGAAGGTGAATTGGTAGGAGGTAAGAAGAATTAATTTTTGCATTATTGTCCCGACTGTTGTAAGTTGTATTGATTGGAATTTTAGATAGTAGATTCCTGCGCGTGCCACCTTAGCTCAGTTGGTAGAGCAATACTTTTGTAAAGTATGGGTCGTCAGTTCGAATCTGACAGGTGGCTCAAAACATAAAAACCCTCTTTTCAAAAAAGAGGGTTTTTATATTGAGACTCAGCAAAGTTGAACGACTGAAAAGTACCTGTAAGTAAACAAGTCTCTTCCTGCTATACTATTTGTATGAAATTTCCTGAAGGTTTTCTATGGGGTGCTGCAACTGCTTCCTATCAAGTAGAAGGTGGAATAGATAATTGCGATTGGGCACAGGCTGGTGGGCAAGGGAGAGTCCCACAAGCAGGAAAAGCTATCGACCACTATAATCGATTTGAAGGTGACTTTGATATTGCTCAGAGTTTATCTCATTCAGCACATAGATTCTCGCTTGAATGGGCTAGAATCGAGCCAGAAGAGGGAAAATTTGATCAGATGGCAATCGAACACTATCGAAATGTAATTCGTGCACTGAAGGATCGTGGGTTGGTGCCATTTGTTACTTTGTGGCATTTCACACTACCTCTTTGGTTTTCTGAAAAAGGTGGATTTTCGCATCCCGATGGAGAAAAGGTATTTGCACGCTACTGTGAGTTTGTAATCATTGAGCTCGGCAGTGAGGCTACGTATTGGATGACTATGAACGAGCCACTGATTTGGGCATCAGGAGGTCATCTTCGCGGTGTCTGGCCTCCGTTTCACAAGAATCTTTTGAAATTCATTGGCGTAATTTCTAAACTTGCAAATGCACACAATCTTGCCTACACATGTATGAAGCGTAGTCACCCAGAAATTCAGATTGGGATCGCAAAACACAATATGTACTTTGATGCCGATGCATTCCCTTGGAATATTATTTCTGCAAGGATTATGCGATGGTTTTGGAATCATCGGTTCTTGAAGAAAATTTCAGGACACCAAGATTTTATTGGACTCAACTTTTATATTCACAAAAGATTTGGCACCGGCACTTCTTATGTGCAAACTGAGATGGGATGGGATATATTCCCGGAAGCTTTTTATTCCGTTCTTTTTGAACTCAAACGATATAACCTCCCTGTCTACGTAACAGAAAATGGTATTGCAGACTCTACTGATGATAAAAGGGGAGAATACATTGCTACCTATCTTCAGAGTCTCCTACGAGCAATAGAAAGTGGAGTGAACATACGAGGATATTTTTACTGGTCTCTTTTTGATAATTTTGAATGGGCACTCGGATTTGAAAAAAGATTCGGACTCGTTGCGATTGACTACAACACACTCGAAAGAACGATACGACCATCTGCCCACAGATACACAGAGATTATTTTGAAAAACGAGGTATGATGTAACAATACTTTATGACATTTCTAACCCTCTCGGTTCTTTTTGTTGTTTTTGCACAGATACTTAACGCTGCGATTGTGCTTATCGACAAGTATATTGTTACCTCTACTGTGATTACCAGACCAAGTGCGTATGCATTCTATGTTGGGCTTGTTTCGGGCATCGTCATCATCCTCGTTCCATTTGGTGTGATCCACATGCCTACACTTTTTGTTGCACTGATGTCACTTGCAGTAGGGGCGACCTTCATTGTGTCCATCATTCTTTTATATAGCTCACTCAAAATTGCAAGCGCAACCGACGTGGTGCCGTGGCTTTCCGCAATCTCAACTATCTCGGTGTTTGTTCTTAGCTCACTCGTACTCCACGAGCAGTTACCACGAACTTTCCCAATTGCTCTTGTTTTACTTATTGTAGGCATGCTTCTTGTTGGGCATTTTAGATTTAATGCTAAATCATTTATTGCAATTGTGTTTTCAGGAATACTTTTTGGTGCATCGACAATTCTTCTCAAAGTGTTGTTCGAACATACAACGTTTGTTGATGGATTTTTCTGGTCACGTATAGGAAACGTTATTTCAGCACTCGCACTCCTACTATGGAAGCCATGCAGAGATGTAGTATTCCATAGTTCAAAATCCATCGGGCACAAAACAAGCTTTCTTATTGTGCTTAATCGTATACTGGGCGGAGTCGCTTTTCTCAGTACTCTGTATGCAATTCATCTCGGTAACGTCTCTCTCGTTAACTCTCTTGCCTCGCTACAATTCCTCTTTATTTTCCTCTTTATTTATTTGCTGAGACACAAGATGGTTGCTCAGTTTGAACATGAGTTCCGACCAGGACATGTTGCGCATAAGATTCTGGCAGTGATGTTTATTATCTCTGGACTCTTTGTACTTTTCCTATGATTCATTTCAAAAAGATTTTAAAGGTGTTTCTCAGCATCCTCCTTCTTTTTGTTGTGGCGTTCTTTTTGTTATCAAGAAAGACAATTCCGGAGCATATTACCTACGGGGTATCATTTAGTAAATTTCATTCAGATGAGCTTGGACTTTCGTGGAAAGACGTGTTTATCTCAACACTCGATGATCTAAAGGTTCGAAACTTCCGTCTTTCTGCTCATTGGCCAATGATCGAACCAAAGCAGGGGGAGTACCATTTCGATGAACTCGATTTTCAAATGCAAGAAGCAAAAAAGCGTGATGCTCATGTTGTGCTGGCTGTAGGCCGAAGGCTTCCAGGTTGGCCGGAATGTCATGATCCAGATTGGATCAAAGGAAGGAGTGTCGCCGATAGAAATGCTGAAGTGCTCTCCTATATTGAGGCTGTTGTAAAAAGATATCGTGACTATCCAAATATTACCTATTGGCAGGTTGAAAATGAGCCGTATCTTTCTGTCTTTGCTCATGAACAGTGTGGGGACCTCGATCCTTCATTCCTGAAGCAAGAAGTTGCGCTCGTAAAAAACCTTGATCCAGACAGAAAGATTTTGGTGACAGACAGTGGAAATCTTGGTACATGGTACGGAGCGTGGAGAACAGGAGATGTGTTCGGCACGAGTATCTATCTCTACTTGTGGAACCCCACAATCGGCCAAGTGAAGACAGTGTATTCTCCAGCTGTATACCGTGCCAAGAGCAACTTCCTCGGACTTATAGCAGGACAAAAAAAGAATATACTGATAGAGCTTTCACTCGAGCCTTGGCTTCTTGAGCCTATTGTGAAAGCGCCACTCCAAACTCAGCTTGAACGTATGGATATACACAAGTTCAAAGAGACAATTTCGTTTGCAAAAACGACTGGATTTGATGTTCAGTATCTTTGGGGGGTTGAGTGGTGGTACTTTATGAAAAAACAGAACCATTCCGAATATTGGGATGAAGCTAAAAGGCTCTTTTCTCAATAGATAACACTCTTGAATACCTGATGGATTTATTGCCCTTATTTTGATAGAGTGGTGGTTCAAAAAGGGCTACAAACCAATGAGATACCAGGATACATCTTACTTTAAGGTAGGTCGTGCAAGCGACCTGAGCGGAAACGACCGCGTACTCTATAGGCTACTTGAAATCATGCCAGGGCTTTTGTCTTGGGTTACTATTCTTGGAACAATTTTGTTATCTATTTTTGCACCAGTTGCTGCGGCATACTTCATCATTGCATTTGATGTGTTTTGGCTCCTCAAAACAATTTACCTTTCAATCCATCTTCGCCACAACTGGAAACGTATCAAGTATAATTTGTCAGAAGATTGGGCTGAAAAGTTATCTGGGATGAAATATGACCACCTAACTCATATGATCATTTTGCCCTTTTATAAAGAAAGTATTGAAATTGTGGATCAAAGTGTGGAGTCGCTCCGTGCATCTCAGTATGATAAGCGAAAGATGATACTCGTGCTAGCTGGTGAAGGTGCGGTAGGTAAACACAATGAAGAAGTGGCAAACTATATCTTGAAAAAATATGGTAACGACTTTGGAACCATCATCCATACCACTCATCCTGCGCACCTGGAAGGCGAGATGCCTGGTAAGGGATCAAACATTGCATATGCTGCAGAACAGGCTCGGCTTCGTATTCTTGATCCACAGCATCTCGATTACCACACGGTAATCGTATCTGCATTTGATGTCGATACAGTTGCCTATACACAATATTTTCTTTGTTTGACCTGGTATTTTCTCACCGCGAAAGATCCAATGAAAGTATCGTTTCAACCTGTGCCGTTTTACAATAATAATATCTGGAATGCGCCAGCAATTTCTCGTGTTGCCGCAGGATCGAGTACGTTTTGGCAGATGATGCAACAAGAACGTCCAGAGAAACTCGCTACATTTTCTTCTCATTCTGTGAGTTTCCAAGCATTATATGAAATTGGATACTGGCAGAAAAATATGGTCTCAGAAGATTCACGAATATTTTGGAATCTCTTTTTGGCTCACAACGGCGACTACGCAGTGGTTCCCATTTCGTACCCTGTATCAATGGATGCAAACCTTGCTCCTACACTCCGCCAAACTGCGGTGAATATCTACAAGCAGCATCGTCGATGGGCTTGGGGGGTTGAAAATCTTCCGTATTTTCTGTTTGGATTTATTAAGAACAAGTCTATTCCACTATGGACGAAAATTCGCACATCGATTGTGCAGATCGAAGGTTTCTGGTCACTCGCTACAAATCCGATCATGATTTTCCTTCTTGGATGGCTTCCTGTCGTTCTTGGTGGAAGTAGGTTTAATAAAACAATTCTTTCGTACAATCTTCCAATGTTTACCAGAAATATTATGATTGTGGCAATGCTTGGTCTTGTGCTTTCTGCAGCTATTTTTATTTCGTTTCTTCCTGATCATCCGAAAAACAAAAAGATTTTTGCGAACTTCCCAATGGTGTTGCAGTGGGTATTGATTCCATTCACCATTACTATTTTCGGTGCAATCCCGGGGCTTGATGCACAAACGAGACTTATGTTTGGGAAGTATATGGGTTTTTGGGTTACTCCAAAACATAGAAACGACAAATAATGCAACCGCTCTCACGTAAAAAAAGAATATTTTACTTCTCTCTTTTTTCGGTTATTTTTGTCATTGCGACACTTTTTCTTGTATCCTACGCAACGGGTTATCGATTGAGTAATACCCTCGGGGTATCGCATACTGGAGGATTCTATGTTACCTCCGTTTCTTCAGGATCAAATATTTCTGTCGCAGGAAAGTTTATTACAAAGACCAATCTTTTTCAGAGAAGTGCACTTGTTCAAAACCTAAAACCAGCTACCTATGATATTTCGGTAACAAAAGACGGATACCAATCATGGAATAAAAAACTCTTAGTATTTCCAGAGCGTGTTACCGAGGCGCATCCATTTGCGATTAAGCAAAATCCAGTTCTCACGCAAGTATTCCCGTATTTTGTAGAAGGGGACTATGCTTCAAGTACTGATCTTGTGGGTACCACCACCAAGCATGGCATCATAAGTAGCGACTACACTGATGTAAAAAATCTTTTCGCAACCACAACGAGTAGTAATGGAAGTACGCTTCTCGTTACCGCAACAAGTACAACTAAAACTCTCAGAAAACTGGTTGTCGTAGAGAGTAAGGATTCACTTAAGGTTTCGTGGATAGGAAATGCAGATGAAGAGCCTTACTATTTTTGTCAAAATGATACGTGTAAGGATTCTGTCGATATAGTCACTAAATCAAGAGTGAAAAACTTTGATTTCTTTCCCGGGAGAGACGACTTGCTGGTTGTTTCACTTGATTCGGGTATTTTTGCGATAGAAATCGACAACAGATCAGAGCAAAATATTCAAACAATCGCAGAAGATAAAAATCTAGAATTTAGAGTTGGAAGTAACGGATTAATTTATATTAAAAAAGGCCAAAATCTCTATTCGGTTTCGATCTAAAGCTGTTCTGTGCAAATACTACACTCCTCGTATATAATCTGATCATGGAAGACACCTCACAAAAAGGCCATATGCACCCTCTCAATATCGTTATTGGAAGAACGACAGATATTTTCCGTGAAATGGGCTTTGCGGTGGCAAGTGGTCCCGAAATCGAGTCAGAATACTACAACTTCGACGCTCTCAATATTCCTGCGCACCACCCAGCAAGAGATATGTGGGATACGTTTTGGCTTAAAGGGGTGAGTAATCAACAACAAACAACTAGCAACATACACGAGCGCCATGCGCAGTCTGTCCCAAGGTACTCAGCACTTCTCAGAACACACACGTCTCCTGTACAGGTACGATATGCAGAAAGTCATACCCCACCAATTCGCATTATTGTGCCAGGAAAAACATTTCGTCATGAAGCAACTGATGCTACTCATGAGGCGCAATTCTTTCAGCTCGAAGGACTACTTATCGAAAAGGATGCATCACTTGCAAATCTCAAGTTTGTACTCGAAGAATATTTTGAAAAATTATTTGGCACAAAGGTAGCGACACGATTTCGCCCAAGCTTTTTTCCGTTTGTTGAGCCAGGAATAGAAATCGATATGTCATGCTTTAAGTGTGGAGGCACAGGTAAGGATTGTAGTACCTGCAAAGGGACTGGGTGGATCGAGATAATGGGAGCTGGAATGGTGCATCCGAAAGTACTTATGGCTATGAAGATCGATCCCAAAATGTATCGAGGTTTTGCATTCGGGTGTGGAATCGATAGGCTTGCGATGCTCAAGTACGGCATCCCTGATGTTCGTATGCTGTATGAAGGTGATTTGAGACTCATCAATCAATTTTAGTATATGAAAATATCGTATAACTGGCTCCAAGATTATTTTGAAGAAACACTTCCAACTCCAGAAAAGATTGGAGAACTTTTGACGATGCACTCATTTGAGGTTGAGTCTATTGAAGACAAGGGCACTGACACGCTCCTCGATATCAAAGTGCTTCCAGATCGTAGTCATGACTGTCTTTCTCATCGCGGTATTGCTCTGGAGGTTTCCATCCATGCCAATCTCAGAATAAAGGAGGAAAAAGATCGTAATAAAAGTATTGATGCTCCAGAATCAAATGTTCTCAAGGTAGAAGTATTAGAGCAAGGACTCTGCAAAAGATTTAGTAGTCTTGTGATTGAAAACATTGAGGTCAAAGAAAGTCCTGCGTGGCTCAAAGAAAGACTCAGTACCATTGGTCAACGATCTATTAATAACATTGTAGATGCAACCAACTACGTCATGTTTGCGCTCGGCCAACCTCTCCATGCCTATGACAGAAATTTACTCAGTGAATCAGGTGAAGGTTGGCAGATTGTCGTTCGCAAGGCAAAGGAGGTGGAGCACTTTACTGCGCTCGGTAATAAGGAATACAAACTTACTCCCGATACTCTCGTTGTTGCAGACGGGGTAAGCGGATCAGTTCTTGGTATTGCAGGAATCAAAGGTGGTAAGGCGAGCGAAATCACCAAGGATACAAAACACATTATTTTAGAATCAGCGAATTTCGAATCAGTAAATATTCGTAAAACTGCAAAAAGACTCGGGATTCGAACTGATGCATCGGTACGATTTGAAAATGAAATAACGCCAGAGCTTACAACATGGTCGCTCAAAATGGTGGCCGATTTGATCCGAGATATTGCAGGTACAGGTGAGACTCGGATCGAAGGTATTGTCGATATCTATCCTCGAAAGGCAAACCTATTCAAGGCCGGAGTATCACTTTCCCAGATTAGTGAGGTGCTTGGTATAACCATTTCTCAGAAAGATGTGGAAAAGATTTTGCTCGATAGAGGATTTACTTTTGCATATATATATCCACAAGAGCTTATTGTGAAGAGTGCTCCACAGTATATTGGCGTTCCCTATAAACACGGAGCAAGTGTGCTTTTTGATGCACCAAACTACTTTGATTGTTCTTCATTTACAGCATTTCTTTGTGCTCAAGTTGGAGTATCAATCCCTCGAATGTCTGTCGATCAAATGGTATTTGGTGATGCAATCGAAGAGAAAGATTTACTTCCAGGAGATCTAGTATTTTCAAATTCTGATAATGGAAAAATATTTTATGAAAGTATTGAGTGGCAAAAGGGTACAATCGTAGAAGAAGGGGTAGATCATGTGGGCCTCTATATGGGTGACGGTCTTGTCATTCACGCGACAAGAAAAACTGGCGTTGTAGTCGAAGAAAAAATTTCAAAGAGTGAGTCTTTCAAAAAAGTTGTCGGGTATAGAAGGGTATTGTCTGCTGAGCCACGATTTGTTGTCACCGTCCCTGTAGAGCGCTTGGATTTGCGTATAAAAGAAGATCTGATAGAAGAAATCGGAAGAATATATGGCTACGAAAATGTGCATGCAAAACCGATTACTCCCTGGAGTTATCCCGTTCTTATTGAAAAGAATCAATACTACACAGACATGCTTCGAAGTTTTTTTGTAGGTGCGGGATATTCTGAAGTAATAACGTACGCATTTCGCTGTAGTGGGGAAGTTGAGCTTGCAAACCCTATTGCATCGGACAAAGCATTTCTTCGCTCAAACCTAACTTTTGGAATTTCTGAAGCGCTCACTCTTAATACTCACAATGTAGACCTTCTCGGACTTTCAAACGTGCATATATTTGAAATTGGAAATGTGTTTACTAAGGGCGGCGAATATACGGCAGTCGCTTTTGCGGGTGGAAAGAGTGATGAGGTAATACAAAAGCTGAAAAACCTTGGGGTCGAACCTCATTTCAAAGAACATGAAGGTGTGTTCGAGGCAAACCTCTCAGATAGCCTCGCTACTCTTCCTGAAGTGCATGATTATGTTTCTCATGAAGAACTTGTAGATACTAAATTCCAAGCGTATTCACCATACCCAGTGGTGCTTCGTGATATCGCGGTGTTTATTCCAGAAGGTCAAGACAAACAGGGTATTATACAGGTAGTAAAAGCTGAGGCTAAAGGGCTTCTTGCAAACTACATGTTGTTCGATACGTTCACAAAAAGTTTTCCTGAAGGAAAGAAAACTTCATATGCGTATCGACTCGTATTTCAATCAATGAACAAAACTCTTTCAGATGAGGAAATACATCCAATCATAGAAAGAGCTACTCAGATACTCAATGAAAAAGACGGCTGGCAGGTTAGATAAAAAACATATGAAATTACACGTTCCCTATTATTCACAATTTCACGATGTCACGAAAAAAGAATGGCAAAGTAAAGCTTGTACCGTTGTTTGTCTCAAAATGGCACTCGACTATCTAGTACCAGGTCGTGCACCTTCGATAGACAATCTTCTGCATGAAGCAGTGATTCATAGTAACTCGATGCTCGGGCGAGGTCTCATTTCAGAAGAATCCCTTCGACATGGTTCACCGCATGATGTCATCGTTATGATGGCACATAACTACGGAGTGACAGCCTATCGAGAAGAATTCAAATCTATGAGTGCTAATCTCGATGGTTCTATTGGCCCTAGTCAGTTTGCGGGTGAAATGCTGCAGCATGGTCTCAAGAAAATTGTTGCAATCCTTGAAACTGGAGGGCTTCCAATCGTATCGGTACTACCAGGTCTCTCAGAAGGGAAGTCATTTCACACGATACTGCTCGTTGGTTTTGAAGATAACAACGCCACCCTCACGGGCTTTTATTATCACGATTCAGATGCACCAGGAGAAGCTCGTAATGACCTTTTCATCTCTTTGGAAGAATTCATCAAATATTGGCGAAAAATGGCTATATGTATAGGTTAAATCTCTCCCCAAAGCCCTATCTTTTAGGCGCTAGTTTTGGTACCATTAAGGTCTAATTATTTCATATTCAGAAGATCCTCAATGGCAAAAGAAGAACCAAAAAAGAAGTCTAATTACGGAGCTGAACAAATCCAAGTCCTCGAAGGTCTTGATCCTGTACGAAAACGCCCGGGAATGTATATCGGTACTACGGGTCCCGATGGTCTCCATCACCTCATTTGGGAAGTCTTCGATAACTCCCGTGATGAAGCGATGGGCGGTTATGCAAATGACATTGAGGTAGCGCTTCTTCCGGGTAATCAGATTCGTGTTGTAGACAACGGACGCGGTATCCCTGTGGATGTTCATAAACAGACCAAGGTATCTGCTCTTGAAACAATCATGACCACTCTCCATGCTGGAGGAAAGTTTGGTGGAGAAGGGTACAAAGTTTCTGGAGGTTTGCACGGAGTGGGAGCTTCAGTAGTAAATGCACTTTCTCTCTACACAAAAGCAGAGGTGCACCGCGATGGTGGGCACTACATGCAGGAATATGCAATTGGAAAGAAAAAAGCTCCCGTAAAAAAGGTAGCAGCATCGAAGCGTAACGGAACCATCATTACCTTCCAGCCAGACGGGACTATTTTCCCTGATACAAACTTTGATTTTAACCGAGTGGTAAATCACCTTCGTCAGCAAGCGTATCTGGTCAAGGGTCTTCGTATCGGAGTGATAGATGCTCGTGAGTATAAAGGTAAGATCGATCCAGAGTATTACATTCGTGATCTTGGCCTTGATGTGCCATCGATGTCCTTCTATTTCGAAGGAGGTTTGCTTTCTCTTGTAAAGTTTTATAATCAAACTCAGAAGCCGATCCACAAAAATATTTTCTATATAGAAAAGAAGACTACTGAGTACGAATCCGTAGAAATTTCTCTTCAGTATGTTGATGATATTACTTCTCGCATCGTTCCATTTGCAAACAATATTTATAACTCAGAAGGAGGAACTCATGTTACTGGATTTAAGACTGCACTCACCCGTTCGCTCAATGCGTATGCAAGAAAAAATAACCTGATCAGAGAAAGTGAAGACAATTTCACTGGAGACGACGTGCTTGAAGGTCTTACTGCGGTTATTTCGGTAAAGATCCAAGAGATACAATTCGAAGGACAGACCAAAGCAAAGCTCGGTACTGTAGAAGCTCGCAGTATGGTGGAATCGGTCTTTAATGACTCATTCGGAGCCTTTCTAGAAGAGAATCCTGATGATGCGAGAGCTATCATTAATAAGGTAGTTTTGGCCCTCAAGGCCCGCAAAGCTGCAAAGGCCGCAAAGGATTCAGTGCTTCGAAAAGGAGCGCTCGAGGGGATGACCCTTCCTGGAAAGCTTGCTGACTGTCAGAGTAAGTCTGCAGAGGAGTCTGAAGTATTCATTGTGGAGGGAGATTCTGCAGGTGGTACCGCAAAAATGGGAAGAGATCGTCGTACACAGGCTATCCTGCCGCTGCGAGGAAAGATTCTCAATATCGAAAGAGCTCGCCTCGACAGAATGCTTGGTAGTGAGCAGATCAAAAACTTCGTCATCGCTCTCGGTACTGCGATCGGAGATACGTTTGATATTAGTAAACTTCGATATCACAAAGTTATCATCGCAACCGATGCGGATGTCGACGGTGCTCACATTCGTACTCTGCTCCTCACTCTCATTTATCGATATTTCAGACCGCTCATTGATGCAGGACATATCTATATCGCGCAGCCGCCACTCTACAAGATCAAAAAAGGAAAAGAAATTTTCTATGCATATTCTGATGAAGAGAAAAATAAGATTGTTGGAAAAGTAAATCCAGACGAAGTCGAAGAAACTTCAGAGTCTATTGTGGTGGAAGAAACCGAAGAGTCAGCAGATGAATCCGATGAAGCTGACAACTCTAAGCTAAAAGCAAGAACCTCGAAAATCTCCATCCAGCGTTACAAAGGTCTCGGAGAAATGAATGCTGAAGAGCTCTGGGAAACTACGATGGATCCTGCTCGTAGAATATTGAAGCAGGTGAATGTTGATGACGCGCAAGACGCTGATAAGGTATTTGAAATTCTGATGGGTTCTGATGTTCCGTCTCGAAAGTCATTTATCCAATCAAACGCAAAGCTCGCGAATCTTGATATATAAAGTACAAGAGGGTTCCGATAAAATCGGAACCCTCTTTATTAACGCACAGCTTTTAATGCCTCAACAATAAATGGAACAAGTCCCGTTCCTATTCCGTTGATTGACAAAAGATCTTCATTTCTTGGGTATTTCGCGATAAAGTCTCGCATCGTAGAACCTTTTTCAGTTGAGTTCAGTATACAGTGGACAGTTTTTGTGATGCCTACTTTAGATGTAGCCCCACACGACACCAAACGGTCTTTTGTAAAGAACAACCTCACATCCATGTCCAGTAATCCAGAAGTAGGCTCCCGCGTCACGAGAACCCTCTCTACTCTCAGGGAAAAAATAAGCCTCTCTCCTGGAAGATAGGAAGGTTGCTTCCGTATCCAACGATCAAGTTCTTTTTGTATCTTTTCCGCTTTCGATTTCACCAAAACGTCGTCCACATTGCCTCCCGGCAGGAAAGGGTAGTTGATCCAAAATCAACTATACATATTTTTTTAAATTTGTCAAATTAAAACTCTTTTGTTTCTCCGTCAAACATTGTTATCATCTCGAGTCCGATCGTACTGAGAACTCTCGAAATCATACTTTGAAATATCACTGGGTTTTTGTACATACCATCGTGGACAGGGAATGCAACTTTCGGATGTATTTCTTTGCAGTAATCTACTGCATCACTAATCTTCATCCATGGACCTGCCACAGGGAGGGCTAAAATATCTACTGGAATTCCTGGGTCATAAAACGCGTCTCCAGGATAAAAGAATCTACCCCCAATCATGTAGCCTGTATTTTCTACAGGAGTAATGGTGTTGTATATTTCTGCGTGGACGTCACCGTATCCTTCGATATGGACGCCACCGACTTCAGTTTCATCTTTGTGAGCGACAATTTCATGAGCAATATTTTCATTCTTTAGAAGCTTTGAAACAGCGGTATTTGAAATGATGCGTACAGAAGGGTTTTTTTCGAGAATTTTCATGACAGATTCAATATGAAAATGATCTCCATGCTCATGAGTGATAAGTATTGCATCAATGTCCTCTAGATCATTTTGGGCAGTCGTAAAACTACCAGGGTCAGTGAGAACTCTAACTCCTTTTTC
>JBBQUO010000002.1:0-45783 GCA_038212375.1 Minisyncoccia bacterium | reverse complement strand
GGAAGGTTTCCATGACAGAGTGATTTGGTTTACTCCGGTGATGTTTGCAGTGAGAGAGTCTGGTGTAGAAGGAATGCTGGTATCAAAAACAATTGCAGTACGACTTTCTTTTGGTAAGAAGAGACTGGATGTGGTCGGACTGACAAAAAATGCGAGGAGAAGAGAGAGTGTGAGGATTGCGAGGAGAGAGATGCGGGGCATGGGGGGGTTAGATACAGGGATAGTATACCATTTTGTTTATTGACAACTAGACCAATACATAATTTTGCACCTTACTCAAAAATAATTACATATATGCTGATCAATACATAAAAATACTAGGGTTTTAAACTCTGTAATTGTTGTGTTAGGAGTGCAATTGCTGCTTGTATTTTTTTTATTAAATCACTTTTTTGATCAGGAGTAAGAACAGAGATTGGAATTTGAAGTACGCCTACTGAGGTCGGCACCGATAGGCTTCCAATGAAAGGAGCGATGCCAACAATCCCTGAATCCTTTCCAACAAGGTTACCCCCTTTATCAAAACCTCTCATTGCAACAGAGATATATGTGTACTCACCACTTGTATTATTGAATGTAATTGGAAACGTTTGGAGACCTTTCCACAGAACGGTATTTCCGCACACAACATCGTCTTTCATGCGAGCTGTGATGCCTTGTGGACAATTGACTGTAAGAAGATATTGGTCAGCATTCATCGGATCAACCAATGAATACACGAGATCTGTCTCTCCCGTTTTACTTTCAGGATTCAAAATATGGGGAGTTACAGAAAATACTGGTTTAGGAGTACGTGATGATGCAACAACATCGACAGAATAGAGATTGCTCAGTGTGGTTACATTCCCTTTCTGAGTTACCTGCACTGAATGAACTCCGGGATATACAGAAGGGATCATGAACGTAAGGGCTGTTGACGATATAAGGTTAGGTACGATCAACGTGCCGTAGATTCCATCAAACGAAACAAGTGAGTTAATATCGAAGTTTTTTCCTACAATTGAAACTAGACTTCCAATCGTATTTCCAGATGGTGTAATTGCCGTGATACTTGGTACCACTACCTCTTGCCCAAAAACTCCGTGTGGCAAAAAAGTCGCAACGCACAATACCGCGCACGCACTGAAAAACCGAATATTCATTGATGTGTTTGATTTCATGAGACCCATTCTAGCGTGAAGTAGGTCTTTTGAAAAGTTACACTTAGAGCTCGTACACTTTTCCTCTTTCTGGAATGACAGTCTGTGCACCAATCGTATCTCGCATTTTTTGTGAAAGAAACAGTGATGCCTTTGGTTCACCCATAACAATAAAAAATGTCTTACATCGCGGAAGTGCGTGCCCAGCAAAATCAACAAGTCCATCTGAGTCTTTGTGAGCAGAATATCCGGTAATATTCTCTACGTGGGCACGAACTTCAACTCTTTCATCATTAATTACTACTTCTTTCATCCCCTCTTCAAGCTGCCTTCCGAGGGTATTAATAGCTTGATATCCCATAAGAAGCAGTGTGCTTCGAGAATCAGGAAGATGGACCGACTCATGATGGAGCACCCTTCCGCCGTTCGACATCCCGGATCCTGCAATAATAATTTTTGGATTCGGTGTACTGTCGATCTGGTGAGATTCGGCAACTCGTGCGGTTTCTTTGAGTCTTGGAAATTCGAAGATATCATCGCCACTTGCAATATCCTTTTTAATCGCAGTGTTATAGAGATCATGAACACGTTCATAAATTGATGTAACAGAGATAGCAAGTGGAGAATCTAGGAACACGGGCACACTCGGGATTTGTTTTGATTCGATGAGTTCATTCAGTTCGTAGAGAATAATCTGAGTTCTTTCGAGAGAAAATGCCGGAATAACGAGAGCTCCACCTTCGTGAATAGTTTTTGTTACCACGTACTTAAAACGTTCCTCTCGCTCCCCTTTTGGTGGATGGTTTCTGTCACCATACACACTATCCATAACGACATAATCTGCATCATCTACGTATTCTGTATCAGGCAACAAGAGAGATGGAGAATTACCGAGGTCTCCAGAAAACAAAATGGTCTTTGAGGAACCTGATGCGTCTTTACAGGTAAATAAATACATAGAAGACCCAAGAATATGCCCTGCGTCTCTGAGTACCACAGAAAGATGCGGTGTTATCTGTGTTTCTGTGTGGTAAGGGATCGTTTTCCATTGAGAAAAAGATTTCGCAACATCTGCTGGGGTATATGGCGGAAGTAGGCCGTGCTTTCGTGCATCACTGTCTAGAATGCGAACTGCGTCACCCAGCATTAGTTGCGCAAGTTCCTTTGTTGCTGGTGTTGAAAATATTGTCCCTGTAAATCCGTCTTTTACAAGCTTAGGTATTCTCCCAATATGATCCATGTGAGCATGGGTAATAAATAGCGAACCGACAGTAGTAAGATCGTAAGGAAATTCCAAAGCATTAACCTTTGCTGCATCAGGTGAACCTTGTAGGATTCCGCAATCAATAAGAACTTTGAAGTCTTCTCCTTCTAAGCAGAAGTTTGCTCCTGTCACACTCCCTACTCCTCCCCAAAATGTAACGGTAGTACTCATGATAATTAACTCGTTCTTTTATGAATAAAATGTGCATACGAAATACCAAATAATCCTCCAGCAAGTCCCGTAAAAATTCCCTTTGTTGTATCGATAGTATAGTCAGTGCCAGTAATATAAATAAGTCCCGTCATAAGTTCGAATATTTCCCACCCTACCGCACACAGAAGTACAAACGGTAATGCAACTGCAGCAAGTTTTGTAAAACTTTCCCCCTTTCGAGAAGAGATGCCAGCATAGATGTACAAGGTAGCCAGAGCGAGCACCGCACCAGTAAGAACGTGAATGATCATGTGAAACCACCAATGATGGAAATAGAGATGCTCTCTCAGCGCTGTAATATGGAGATAATATACAAAGAGAGCCAATATACACGTTGGAAGAAGCGTATTACGAAAATTCATATACTGATTATATCTTGTTATCTTCAGATACGTATATACTATTTTGATTGAAAACTATCAATCCCCGCTACATTCCTCAATAGACGTACTATCAAGGTTAAACCATACGAAAACCCCATTCGAAATTCGAATGGGGATCTCATGTAGGGTTATATGCATAATTCCCTAGTACGTGTACATAGGTGGGTATCCGCAGAATTGCCCCAAGAGGCAATACAATATGAGATTCCCTGAATAGTTATTTGTCCTAGAAAATTTGCTGTATAACCCTACAAAGGATTATAGTCTTATAAAAAGATGAATAGTAGGTGGATAAGACATTAGAAAACAAAGGGTATAAAAAGAAAAGCTCCGATGGAAAAACCGACAGATTCTTGGCCTTATGCTAAAAACAAAAAATCTCTTACGAGGTTTTTTGTTTTTCATTATTCAAGAATTCCATCAATATTTACGTCGTAGAGAATCTGTTCTTGGACTAATCGATAATCAATAATATCTTCTGGCTTGAACCAAATATCGATCTCTCTCTGCGCTTCTTCAGGTACATCTGTGCAGTGAATAAGATTTCGTACAGCCCTACCACCCACATTTGCTGTAGAATACGAATCCACAGTGAAATCACCTCGAATCGTTCCTACGTCTGACGTAAGGGGCTCAGTACCTCCTACGAGCTTTTTAACAATACCAACAGCATGGTTTCCCTCAATTACCATCGCCACGACTGGTCCACAAGTCATATAATTCAGCAGTGCATTGATGATATCTCGGCCATATTCGATAGCAGCTTTTTCTGGCCTTCCGCCCCCTTTCTCAATGTTTTCAATAGTTCGAGCTCCTACCTTTTCGCACCATGCATCATCTTTCCCATAATGTTGGGTAGCACGAGCCCTGTCTGGTACAAACATCTTGATCGCAACGACTTTTAGCCCAGTGCGCTCAATGCGACTGATAATCTCTCCAATAAGTGTCCTTTGTACTCCATCCGGCTTAATAATGACAAAACTGCGTTCTTTTTGTGGTTTCATGGGTAAATATAATGTTATAGTTTGCTCTTTTTTCTAGTTCTTGCCTTAGGTTTTCCGTCAGTTTTTACTTTTTTAATTTGCTGTTTTTGTATCTTTCTTTTTTCTTGATTTTCGGATATCTCTACAATTGGATCCTCTTCTGCACCAGATCTTTCAGCACTATCTGTGTCGAAGGAAGTTTTTGCTGCAGTATCTTCAGCTACCTTATCCTCAAATACTTCGTGTCTCTTTGGCATAATAATACCATCTAGAGTTATTGATGAATCTTGCTCTTGCGACTTAAACAATCTACTAAATAACTTTACAAATATTGAGGATTTCCCAGCTTGTTTCTTTAGTGATTCACCAATGGCGATCCGGTTTTTTTGTCTTGTATCTTTATGTTCAAGCTGTTCTTTGTCTCTCATTCTTTCCATACGTACATCATTCGTAGTAAGAAAATTATTTTGGCGTATTTGATCCTCTGACCAAAATCGTTTATCAACATCATGAGAAAAATTTTTGTCAGAGTGACCACGGATGAGGGCCTTTTTTTCCTTAACAGCTTTGAGCTTAAACATTCGAGCAAATTCAAGACCAGACCCGCCAGTTCGTACACCATTAGGACTCAATCCCACCCGTTTTAATACTGAGAGCTTCTCTCTTCCCCCCTTCGTCACTTTCATAAGAAATGGAGCCAAACGAAATATATTTGAAGAAAGAATTTCTTTTGATTTCGTTAGATCTTTTTCCTCTTGATACAAACTTCTCAGTTCTTTTTGCTGCTGTATTTCTAGCTCTTCTTGAGAAGGTTGCTGCGAAAATGGTCTTATTTCTGGCTCTGTTGAGAGCGTTTCAACCTCTTCATGTTTTTGTTTCCTTGGAAGACCCAGCGCTAAATCCCTAAGAACGGGATTTTCAAAAATTTTAGATGCTTTTAGTGTTACCTCATCTTCACTTTCTGAATTCATACTTTCTAGGAAGTGTTCTACTGTTTCCCGATCAGTAAGAGGCTTACTTAAACTATCAACTCCAGGGAGCGCTCCCCATGTATCAAATACTGCGAGCAGGTCTTCTGCGCTTTTTACTTGTTTAATACTTGAAAAGAGAGCCTTGGTGTTATTCGACAAGTCATCTGGTACATCGCCCCATAACTTTTCTTCAAATGTACTCACAGACTTCAATGACTGCTTTCTTTTTTGAAGCAAGATTGTGTTTTCATGGACCCTTTCCTCTAACTCTTGAACTTCTGCTTGGATAGTTCCAATCTCTGATGCATTCCCCGTCCCTTGTAGAGCACTTAGCTTACTCCTCAAGTATGCCAACTCATCGGACTCAAGTGTGATGGTGTGATTCAGATTTTCTACAGCTTTTTCAAGTGGTGTAATTCTATTGAATACTGATGCTCGTTCATCTTCATACAGCACCCGCTTATTCATCTCAGAAACTTCTCGGCTTTCAATCTGCTCTTCTCCGTGAGCCACTTTGGAAACTCTTTCTTTTATGTTGACCCTCTCTCCTTCTTGTGCACTTTTGTTTTCAACCGTATGCTTTTCGATTTTTTCTCTTAAGGTATCGATGCCAGCCTGAATCTCTGATTGAATCTTTTTACTTGAAGGAGCAAGCTCAGTCGAAGATTCAAAACCCTCTTCCGCTTCACCTCCGTAAATAGAACGCTTCGAGTCGATTTGCTCATTCGGCAGATCTTCCTCTGACTCATCTTCAATATTAATTGGTGGATATTCTCCACTTATTTCTCCTTCGTTTACCAAAACTCCACCCTGAGCCTCTTCTTTTGATGGATCGTACGATTCAGAAAATTTCATGTTAAAAGTATATCACTATTCCCCTTCTGTAAGAATAATTGGTTCGCCATCAGTTATTGCTACGGTATGTTCAAAATGGGCGCTCTTCTTACCATCAGCACTTTTAAATGTATATCCATCTTTTGATAGTACGATTTCTCCAGTGCCGAGCATGAGCATCGGTTCTATCGCAACAACCATTCCTGCCACTAGTAGCTCTCCGCGGCCAACTTTCCCTGTATTTGGTACATACGGATCCTCATGTACCTCGTACCCTACACCATGACCTGAGAGACCTTCAGCGATAGCAAATCCTGCCTTCTTTGCAACTGCTTCAATCGCAGCACCAATGTCCCCTATGTGGCCCCCACCTTGCGCTGCGGAAATCCCTGCATAAAGAGATTCCTTGGTTGCACTGATAAGATTTTTTTCAATATCCAAAATAGCGCCGATTCCGACTGTGATCGCTGAGTCGGTGATCATTCCTTCATGGATAAGACCGAGATCGAGAGCTACCACATCTCCTTGTTTTAAAATCTTTGGATCCTCGTTAGGAATCCCATGGACAATCTCGTCATTAATCGAAACACAGAGTGCTGCCGGATATTTACGCTTTGCTCCTTCTGGTTTGTAGTGAAGGAATGCCGGAACGTCACCACCTTCGGCAATCAACCGCAGGGCTATTTGTTCCAACTCAAATGTACTCACTCCTGGGAGCGCTGCCTTTGCAACTTCAGCAAGAATGTAAGCGTGCCGCTTGCCGCCTTCACGGAGAAGCTCAATTTCGTGGGGAGTTTTTTTTAAAATCATAGAAAATTACAATATTATGCAGAAACAATCGAAAGTGCTTTTACAATATCTGAGTGCACTGCTTCAACACTTTGCTCACCATCGACTTCGATAAAATGTTTGTCAGATTGTTTGAAATAGTCAATTGCCGGGACAACGTCGGTATCAAACCAGTTAAGTCTTGTATCAATTTTCGAAAGATTTGCATCGTCAGAACGACCCCTTGAAAGTAGATGCTTTTCCGACCAAGCACGACTAACGTTAAGGTATATTACATGAATCTTTTCAAACTGATAAAATCTCAGGGCAGTATCGAGGAGTCTTGCTTCAGTGATTGAGCGCGGTGTGCCATCAAAAAATACATGAGAATCTCCCTTAAAATCATTGACGAGAAAGGTTGACCACATATAGCACGCAAGAAAGTCTGGCTGACGAGTATCGGTCTCGTATACATTATGAGAAAGTGTAGCGCTATAGCCTTCTCCTTTGATGAAGTTGCGAAACATATCTCCCGTTTCAATATAGAGAACAGGAATGCTCTCTTTTTCGATGACGGGGCGGAGAAGTTGTACCTGGGTACCTTTTCCACATCCTGATCGACCTATAAAAATAAAAGCATGAGGTTTCATAAATTGAGATTAGCGTATAGGTGATAGCTTATAGCGTTTAGAGTTAAATTGCTAGTAAAAACATTTCAAAAAACATCACATGCCTGTGATGTTTTTTGAAGCTAAAAGCTAATCCCCTACGAACTAAACACTTGTTTAGTATTCTCTTGCTGAGATTTGAGCTTCGATCTTCTTAATGAGGTCGATAACTACTGACACTACGATAAGGAGGGCGGTACCTCCGATTGAAAGTGATGCAATACCGGTAATACCCTTTACCACAAGAGGGAGAACTGCAATAACTCCAAGGAAGAGAGCTCCAACTAAGGTAAGACGAGTGAGAATCTTTGCAATATATTCCGATGTTGGTTGACCTGGTCGTACCCCTGGAATAAAGGCTCCACTTTTCTGAAGATTCTCAGAAATTTGATCCGGATCGAATGTTACTGCGGTGTAGAAGTACGTAAAGAGAAATACGAGTACAAAGTATGCACCAGCGTAAAACCACTGATTTGCAAGAGTGGCTAGTACAAATGCAGAAACCTTCTTAACCATAACGTTATTAACACTTGCAAGAAAACTAAAAATCATCTGTGGGAACAAAAGAATAGAAAGTGCAAAGATAATTGGCACTACTCCAGCTTGGTTTACTCGTAGTGGAAGGTAGGTAGAAACACCTCCGTACACCTTAGAACCTCGTACCTGCTTTGCGTAGGTAATAGGGATTGGTCGTTCAGCCTCCGTAATAATAACGACCGCAAAAATAATAGCGATAGCTGCAACAGTAAACGCGCCGTAAAGCGGGATTTGAGAAGCGTCAAATGAATAATACAGCTGAGAAATAGACTGAGGGAGACGGGTTATGATACCCGCAAAAATAATAAGTGAAGTTCCATTTCCAACACCAAACTCAGTAATGAGTTCACCGAGCCACATAACGAGGAGTGCGCCCGCAGTAATGATAAGGAGATTGGTGCCCATCTGCATCGGAGTGAGTGGATTGATAACTCCCTGACGAACGAGAAGTGTGAGAAATGCAAAACCTTGGATCAGTGCGAGAGGCACCGTAATCATACGAGAGTACTGAGTAAACTTTCTGCGTCCAGCATCTCCCTCTTCTTGGTTCATCGCCTTCAGACTTGGGAAGATCACCGTCAGAAGCTGCATAATAATAGATGAAGTGATGTACGGACTCACTCCAAGCATAATGATTGAAAGACTAGAAAATCCTCCACCTGAAAAAAGATTGAGGAGCCCAAGAAGTTGGTTTCCAGAAAAGAAACTTGCAAGACGAGTAGTATCGATTCCAGGAACAGGAACCGTCGCAAGCAATCTAAAGACAACGAGAGCACCGAGAGCGAAAAGAATTCTCTTTCTTAGTGTTGTATCCCCCCATACCAATCTAACTTTATCGAGAAAGGTCATATAGTAGTTTATTCAATTTTACCACCAGCAGCTTCAATTTTCTTACGTGCACTTTCTGATACTGAACACGATACAAAAGTGAGAGCAATAGTAACATCTCCAGACCCAAGGATTTTGATTTTCGGATCAAGTCCATGTACACGGCTTACAATCTTTTGAGCTACGAGTGATTGAGGAGATATAGTTTGACCTGCAGAAAATACTGAGAGTTTTGAGAGATTTACTGCTCGAACTTCAAGTTCGATAGTTTTATTACTATTTTTTCCTCGTCCTCGAAGTTTTGGAAGACGCTTAATAGTGTCGCGAATTTCTGGACGCTTCTTGCGACCTGCACGAGCATTCTGCCCCTTAGTTCCTCGTCCAGAAGTTTTTCCACGTGTTCCCCCTCGGCCAACTTGCATTGACTTATAGTGTGGAGTTTTTCGTGAGATGGTGTGACTTTGCATGGTAGTAAAAATTATTTTCGTGATGTGAGTTGTGAAAGTTTTCTGAGAGCCTCGACTGCAACCTTCGCATTGTTTGCTCGGTTCTTTGTTCCAGATAGAATCTTCGCATTAATAGAAGTGAGTCCTGCAAGTTCAATAACGGTTCGCACTGAACTTCCTGCGAGAATACCTCGTCCAGGAGCTGGCATAATCTTTACGCGAGATCCACCGTACTTAGCTTCAACCTCGTAAGGTATAGACATGTCCTTGGTAGTTTTCACTTGGATCATATTTTTCTTAGCATCGCGAAGTGCTTTGTCGATAGCAAGTGGAGTATCTCCTGCCTTTCCTTGTCCAACTCCGACCATACCCTTACGATTTCCTGCAACAATAGTCGCAGAAAAGGTAAATCGACGACCTCCAGAAGTAACACGGGTTACGCGACGAATAGAAACGGTCTTCTGATCAAATTCTGACTTCGCACGAGCATCTTTCTTTGGTCCACGACGTGGATTCTTCTTTTGATCACGACCTGCGTCGCGAGAGAATCTGCGAGGAGCTCCTAATGGTGCAGCAGATGGAGCTACTGTTGCACCATCAGCAACAACTGCGTTTTCAGTTACAACTACCGCTTCTTCTGTGTTTGTTTGTGTTTCGTTGGTATCCATAGAGATGATTAAAACTCGAGTCCGCCCTGACGTGCACCTTCCGCAAGTTCACGTACTTTCCCTGTATAAATATATCCTCCTCGATCAAACACTGCCTTCTTCACTCCGAGAGCTACTGCCTTCTTTGCAATCTCAAGACCAAGTGCCTTTGACTTTTCAAGACCATTTTTCCCTGCCGTAACAGTAGTTGAAGATGCAGCAAGAGTTTTTGCAGCTTCGTCATCAATGAGCTGAACATAGAGTGCTGTGTTTGACTTAAACACTGAGAGACGAGGTCGCTCTGCAGTTCCAGAAATCTTCGAACGAATTCGAGTGTGTCTGCGGTCTCTTTTTTGTTTTTTTGTGTTGCTTGCTTTCATGGTTTTACGTATTAAGCAGATTTCTTTCCTTGCTTAATCTTGATTTGCTCACCTGCGTATCGAATACCCTTCCCTTTGTAGGGTTCCGGCTTCTTCAGTGAACGGAGCTTGGCTGCAAACTCTCCTACTTTATCTTTTTCAATACCAGATACAGTTATAGCATTTTTCTCAGTAACAACGGTAATCCCTTGTGGAATCGGCACTTCGACAGGATGTGAAAAGCCGAGAGCGAGATGTACACTTGTCCCCTTCACTTCTACCTTGTATCCAATACCCTGAAGTTCAAGCTTTACAACAAAAGGAGTATTGACCCCAAGCACCATACTATTGATGTGTGAAGCAAATGTTCCCCAGAGAGCGAGAGATTCAATCGAATCATTATTAGGGACAAGGGTTACCTGTGAACCTTCTACTGTTACTGAAACATCATCCCTTATAGAACGAGTCAAAGTTCCAAGAGGTCCTTTTACGGTAACAACATTACCCATAACAGTAACTTCTGTTTTCTCTGGGATAGCTATTCCTTTTTTTCCGATTCGACTCATGATGTTTGTTATATGATATTCGTACTCTTTTTACCAAATCTGGAACAACACTTCTCCTCCTACTTTTTCCTTCCGAGCATGCTTTCCTGTAAGAATACCTTTTGGAGTTGAAACAATACTTGATCCAAATCCGTTCTTTACTGGACGAATTTCAGTAGACTTCTGATATATGCGACGAGAAGGTTTTGATACTCGCTTTACTCCCTGGACTCGTGGAGTATGACCTTCATACAATAGACCGAGTTCGATAAACTTTGCGATTTTTTTGCCTTTTTTTGCTACAGAACTAATGTACCCTTCCTTCTCAAGTACTGATGAGATTTCCCACTTGAGTTTTGAAAATGGAACAAGCACCGTGTCCTTACGGGCAATGCTCGCATTCTGTATTCGGATAATCATGTCTGAGATTGGATCGGTCATAAATATAAAAAAAGAATTACCAAGAAGATTTCTTTACTCCAGGAACCATACCTTCGTTGGCATATTCACGGAAACAAATGCGGCAAAGATCAAAATCTCTCATATAGCCATGTTTACGGCCACATCTGAAGCATCGATTAACAGCCCGAGATGGAAATTTCGGTGTCTTCTTTGATCGTGCTATTACTGATTTCTTTGCCATTGTTCTTGCGTAAATTAAAAAAGCTCTGTGAAAAGCCTTGGCTTCCAATGCTATCAACCTATAGGGGAAATGTCAATTTTACCTATATATACAGCCCTTACTTCTTTGAAATGACCTCATCCTTTCGGAATGGAAATTTCAAATAATCAAGAAACGCCTTGAGCTCACTCTTGTTTTTAGTTGTAGTTACAATAGTAACCGCGAGCCCAAAGATATCCTTGATTTCTTCATCCGGTGATTCAGGGAAAATAATATGTTCCTTGATACCAAGGGTGTAATTCCCCATATCATCGACTGACCGCGCTGGAATACCACGGAAGTCCTTGGTACGTGGAAGTGCAACGTTGACGAGTTTGTCGAGGAAGTCGTACATACGGTTTCCTCGAAGTGTGATCTGAAGTCCTACAGGCTCTCCCTCACGAACCTTAAACGCTGCAACTGACTGCTTTGCTCCCTTGATAGCTGGGCGCTGACCAGTGATGCGAGTAAGTCTATCGAGTGCGAGCGCCTGTTTCTTTTTATCCTTAAAAGAACCTGTTCCTGCTGAAACAACAACCTTAGTAATACGAGGAGCCTGCATAGGATTCTTATATCCTTGGGTATCTTTGAGTGTCTTATACGAATCTTTTACAAGATCTTTGAGTTTAGGAGTTTTCATGATTATTTAATGGTGGTTCCACTCTTTTTTGCAACACGAACTTTTTTGTCCCCTTTCATATCGAAAGCGATGCGAGTTGCTTTACCACTTTTTGGATCAACGAGAGAAACATTAGAAACATGCATTGGGAATGCTTTTTCTACTACCTGACCTTTCTGGTTTGTCTTCCCTCCTCGCTTATGAACCTTGCGAACATTTGTTCCTGCAACAATAACTTTATCTTCACGTGGAAAAGCGCGAAGAACCTTACCGGTCTTACCTTTGTCTTTTCCTGCGATTACTATAACGTTGTCATCTTTCTTGATTTTCATAGTTCGTATCGTTATACCACTTCAGGAGCAAGAGAAATAATAGACTGGAAACCCTTTTCCGAAAGTTCACGAGGGATTGGTCCGAACACACGTCCTGCGATAGGCTCATGTTTTACTTTATCAACGATAATCACTGCGTTTTCATCGAAACGAACATACGATCCGTCAACACGACGAAATGGAACTTTCTGACGAGCTACCACTGCATAGAGCACGTCTTTCTTTTTAATAGATTTGCGAGGTTGCGCTGTCTGTACAGAAAGAACAACAATGTCTCCTATCTGAGCATAACGCTTTTTTGATCCTCCAAGCACTTTGAACACTCGTCCAATCTTAGCTCCGGAGTTGTCTGCAATTTTTACGATTGATTGAGGTTGTATCATGGTGTTTTAAGCAACAAGCTTATACTTCTTCATTTTTGAAATAGGCTTTGTTTCGACAATCATAACTGTCTCTCCCATCACCTTTGTATTCCCCGCATCGTGAGCCTGGTACCTCTTTCTTCGCTCAATATACTTTTTGTAGCGGGGATGCTTCACAAGACGATTGACTGATACTACAATGGTATCTTTCATCTTTGTAGAAACCACAACTCCTTTAAAAGTTTTTGGCTGTGATGATGAAACTTCTGCTGTAACTGGTGTTTTTTTCATAACAATATTCAAAATTAGACAGAAGCCTTTTTCATAAGGCGAGTAAGCTCAGTCTTGATGCGTGCGACGTCCTTGCGGAGGTCTCGCCCTTCTCGTACATTGCGAACTTTACTCCCAGCAATACCGAAGCGAAAATTCTTCAAGCCTTCTTCTTTTTCTGTAAGAAGTTTTATCAAATCTTTTTCGTTTTTATCTTTGAATTCAGACATTGTGGTTGTTTATACGCGAGCTACAATCTTGGTTTTCACTGGAAGCTTGGTACCCGCCTTTCGGAGAGCTTCTCGTGCAACAGCCTCTGGTACACCGTCTACTTCGAAGATTACTCTTCCTGGAAGCACTGGTGCGCAATAACCCTGGAGATCTCCCTTACCCTTTCCAAGCTTTACTTCTGCAGGCTTTGCAGTATACGGCATATCTGGGAAAATGCGAATCCAAATCTTTCCGGTCTTTCCGATTGCTCGAGATGCTGCTTTTCGAGCAGACTCAATTTGGTTTGAACGAACGCGCGCAGGTGCAGTTGCTTTGAGTGCAAAAGAGCCGAATGCAATTGTAGTGCCACGACTTGCGTTCCCAAGTTTCTTTGGGTTCTTACGCATTGTGTGCCACTTTCTGAATTTTACTTTCTTTGGGAGTAACATGATCGTGTATATTATTCAGCCTTCTTAGCAAACACTTCTCCACGATAGATCCATACTTTAATACCAAGCTTTCCGTACGGCATCTGAGCCTCGAAGTGAGCGTAGTCTACATCTGCACGAAATGTCTGAAGTGGAATCTGTCCAAGCTTCTTTGTTTCGCTCCGAGCAATAGATGAACCCGCAAGACGTCCACCGATCGTGATCTTTACTCCTTTCACTTCGCGATTAGCCATGACCTTTTCTACAGTCTGCTTAAGCACACGTCTGTAAGGCATACGCTTCTCGATCCCTTCAGCAACCATCTGGGAAACAATGGAAGCATTTGCTTCAGGAGACTTTACCTCTCTGATATCGAGTTTGAGTTCAGTTTTTCCAGAATAGACACCGCGGCGTGTCATAAAGCGGAGTACATCATTTTTGAGTTTTACTGCACCCTCTCCACTTCGGCCGATAATAACACCAGGACGTGAAGTATCTACAATGATACGCATCATCTTTTCGTTGCGCTCGATCTCAACACCACTGACATACATACCACGAAGCTTCTTTTCAAGATATTCACGAACCGTAATATCACCACGGAGGTATTCGGTATATTTTTCCTTTGCACCAAACCATCGAGATTTCCAATCTCTGATGATACCTAGTCTATGGGAATATGGGTGTACGGTGTGTGACATGAATATAATTATGAAGTCTTCTCTTTCTTGATTCTCTTTACCTTAGGTTCCTTTTCTTCAAGAGTTAGCAATATATGGCTGGTTCGCTTTCGGATAGAAGGTGCACGCCCTCGAGATGCGCTTCGGCGTCTGTAAAGGATCGCTCCGCCATCAACACGAATCTCCTTGATAATAAGGTTTTCTGTTTCAACAGATGCGTTTTTTGCATTGGCAACCGCAGAACGAATAAGCTTTGCGAGAGGATCGGCAGAACGCTTAGCAAGAAATTCAAGTGAAGTGAGAGCGTCACTAACTCTCTTTCCTTGCAAACTCTTTGCAACAAGTCTCACCTTTCGTGGTGATTGTCTGTAGTCGCTAAGTTTTGCTGTTACTGATGCCATGATAGTGAATTATTTTTTAGGAGAGGTTGTTGCGGTCTTTGCAGACTGTGCAGCAGCGATCTCAGCAGTTTTCTTTGCCTGTTCAAGTTCTTTCTGCATCTTTCCTCCGTGTTTGGTGAACTTTCGAGTTGGTGAAAATTCTCCAAGACGGTGACCGATCATGTCCTCGGTAATGAGAACCTCAATATGATCCTTCCCATTATGAACACCGAAAATGAATCCGATCATTTCAGGAGAGATCTGACTCGCACGTGACCATGTCTTAATAGCACCAGTTTCAGTGGGCTTCTTCCCTTCAATTTTCTTGAGGAGTCGGTCGTCTACGTATGGACCTTTTTTGGATGATCGTGTCATTGCAGTTAAAAATAGGCTCGACTGAGAGCTTGGCAGAAATACTAGCAAAATGCGAAGGAATGTCAAATGTTTTGGCCCTAAAACAGAAACCCCGCACCAGAATAGGTGCGGGGAGGTCTCTACAATTACTATTCTTCTGGTACAAACGTAAATCCAGGAGGGGCGCAGTCTCGAATAAAATTCGAGACTAACATAGCTGCAGTTTTCTCCGCTTCCCTAAGTATGGCGAGTGACGCTTTCTCCAAACGAGTGGCGGTTGATGCAACCATGTTTTTTGTCCTCTTCATATTCTCTTCATGGCGGGCAATAGCTTCATCAACTCCTTGCTTTACTGTAGCTTCCAAAGAAACAAGGTGTAGTAAAAAGTTATCGTTCCGATTTGCTCGGTTTTGTTCACGAAGCTGTCTGAGCTGGGATTCGAAATATTCTCTAAGGGCATCGCTTTCGGCTGACATGATCTTTCTCTATGTGTTGAGTTTGTGCGTTCCACAAAGAAGAATCTTATTCGACCTCTCTTTTGTCAAACAAAAAACCCTCACAGAGGGCTTTTTTGTGAAAAAATAAGCTCGTCTACTTCTTCCCAACCTTTCGGCGGCGAACGATGAATACGTTCGAATACTTCTTTGGACTTCGCGACTTCTGTCCCTTTCCAGTAGGGCGACCAGTTCTGGTCTTCTGGCGGCGACTTCCGCGTCCTGAGCGTCCTTCTCCTCCTCCATGTGGGTGGTCTACTGGGTTCATGGCAGTACCTCGAACTGTTGGGCGGATACCGAGCCAACGTGAGCGGCCTGCTTTTCCGAGGTTTACCAAGCGATTTTCGTCATTTGATACTTCTCCGATCGTAGCCCAGCAATTTTCGGAAACCTTTCGAACTTCAGATGATGGCATCTTGAGGTCTACTGATCCAGCATCTTTTGCAATAACTTCAATATAGTTACCTGCTGAACGTCCAAGCTTTGCGCCACCTTTTGGTTTTACTTCTACATTATAAACAAATGTACCTACGGTTACGTTCTTTAAAAGGAGACGGTTTCCAGCAGTTTGAGGAGCTGCCTCTGAGACAATGAGCTTTGAACCTACAGCAACTCCTTTTGGAAGGAGAGCGTAACGCTTTTCACCATCGTTATAGACCGCTAAGCCGATAAATCCAGAGCGATTTGGATCATACTCTACCGTAGTAATGGTGTATGGAATATTTATTTTGTTGTATTGAAAATCTACATCACGGAAAAGACGCTTGTGTCCGCCTCCTTTGTGAGCGGTAGTAATGCGGCCATGGTGGTTACGTCCAACTGGGCGCTTAAAACCCCATGTAAGGGCCTTCTCCGGGTTCTGACTAGTGATTACCTTGGCATAGTCAATCGATGTCATGTTACGGCGAGACTTTGTAGTTGGTTTGAATTTCTTAATCATGATCGTTGTTGATATTACACGAATTCAATAGTATCTCCCTTCTTCAAGTATACGTATGCTTTCTTTCCTTTTGAAGTGTGACCCTTCTTTCCACGAACAGTCACATCCTTTGATGGAATAGCTACGATTGCGATTTTTACTGCGGTAACTTTATAAAAATCTGCTACAGCTTTTTTGATTTCTCTCTTAGTAGCGCGGAGTGCAACCTCGAATGCATAAATATTTTTATCCATTGCCATGCCACTTGCCTTTTCTGTAATACGAGGACGCAAAAGTACTCCAGGCATTGTCTTTGATGACTTTCCTGCCTTTGGATGTTCTTTCTTTTCAGTTTTCTTAGTAGCTTTAGCCATATGATTATTGTTACGCAGTTACCTTTTTAGAAGCTTTCGTTTTTGGAGCAGCTTTTACTTTCTTTAAAGCTTTTGGTTTTGCTACTTTTCCAGCGAGTGGGGCATCCATCTTTGATCCAAGAGTCTTGAGAACCTCATCTGGTCCGATGAATACAATCGTCTTGTATTTGAGTACCGCAGGAACACTAATGTTTCGGCAATCCTCTACAGAAATATTTCCCACATTTGAAAGTCCACGAGACATACTCTGGTCTGATGTACCAAGGGCAATGAACATAGAGTTTGCACGCTTGCCTTTGAGTGTAGGGAATCCAGAGATTTTTGCGAGAGTTCCAAGAGACTCGACTGCATCTTTCGTCTTTGCAGACTTCAATGCTACAGAATCAATGAAAAATACTTCGCCCTCACGGAACTTTCGAGAAAGAATCGTAAAGAGTGCCTTCATCTTCATCTTCTTATTAACCTTACGGTCATAATTCTTGTCATTGCGAGGACCGTGAGTAGTACCTCCTCCAACCCAGATAGGAGATCGTGAAGATCCGTGACGAGCGCGTCCAGTCCCTTTCTGTTGCCATGGCTTCTTTCCTCCCCCACGTACTTCACCACGAGTCTTTGCGTGAGCGATAGAATGACGAGCACTTGATGCCATTGATACAGCAACCTGGTGAACAAGGTCAGAATTCCAACGCAAACCGAAAATATGTTCCGGAAGAGTGATCTTCTTTGCTTCAGTTCCTGTTTGGTTGTATACGGTTGCTTCCATGATGTTGTTGAATGATAAATCAAGAATTATGTTTTAGATTGTTCTTGATTTGGTAGTCTTAATTCTTTTCTGATCTTATTTCTACCATTGTCCCTCTTCGTCCTGGAACTGCACCAGAAACGAGAATGAGGTTCTCTGCGGCATTCACTTGAACAATCTTGAGATTCTTCGTCGTGATGCGCACCCCTCCCATTCTTCCTGCCATACGCATGCCTTTTGGTACTTTGTTTCGAAGTCCTCCTCCGATAGATCCAGGCTCACGCTCTGAGTGCTTCTGACCGTGACTACGTGGTCCTCCTGCGAATCCGTGACGTTTTACCACTCCTTGGAAACCTTTTCCTTTTGAAATAGCTGAGACAGAAACATTGTCTCCAGGAGCAAATGTTGAAACATCGATAGACGCTCCGAGCTCTGGCATTTCTTCTCCAGCTTTTGGAGTGAACTCCTTGGTATTTGCAAACGCTTTACCTTTGTAGTGACCGAGCAGTGCCTTTGAAATGTTCTTTTCTTTCTTCGTACCGAATCCAACTTGAACAGATTTATAGCCATCGCGTGCAAGATCTTTGACTTGAGTAACAACAACAGGGCCTGCAGAAAGGACGGTTACTGGAGTAACAGCGCCTTTCTCATCGAAGACCTGAGTCATGCTATGTTTTTTTGCGATAATGAATTTCATTGCTGTGCTATGCGTGGACACCTATACTACAGATTTTTTCTTCCTTGTCTATCTTTTGTACATACGAAACGCCCTCTTCCTTGGAAGAGGGCGTTTCCCTGCCCTACATCATCTTAACGTCGATATTTACTCCAGAAGGAAGTGAGAGACTTGAGAGTGACTCAATAAGCTTCGGAGTAGGGTTTACGATATCGATGAGACGCTTGTGAATTCGCATTTCAAACTGCTCTCGCGCATTTTTGTATACGAATGAAGCGCGGTTTACGGTATATTTTTTGATTTCAGTTGGAAGTGGAATAGGTCCAAGAACTTCCGCATCATATCGTACTGCGGTATCGATAATCTGCTTCACTGAAATATCAAGAATTTTATATTCGTATGCGCGCACACGGATGCGGAGCTTTGAAACCCCTGCGTCCTTGTTCGCAGCTTTCGCTTTCGGTGACTTCTTTTCTTTTGTTGTTTTTGCGGTTGCCATTATCGTGAATGAATGTGAATTGAGCTTTATTCCCTATTCACTATTCGGTATTCTTTTTAGAGAGTGATCTTTGTAACCACTCCTGCTCCTACAGTCTTTCCTCCTTCTCGGATTGCGAAACGAGTCTGATCTTCGAGCGCAACTGGTGCAACGAGCTTAACCTTGAAGGTTACAGTATCTCCTGGCATAACCATTTCAACACCTTCCTTAAGAGTTACTTCTCCTGTTACGTCAGTAGTACGAATATAAAACTGAGGCTTGTAACCAGTGAAGAATGGGGTATGACGTCCTCCTTCTTCCTTCTTCAAGATGTACACTTCCGCTTCGAATTCAGTATGTGGAGTTACTGATCCTGGCTTTGAGAGAACCTGTCCACGAGTGATGTCTTCTTTCTTAAGACCTCGAACCAAGATTCCAGCGTTATCTCCTGCCATTCCCGAATCAAGAGATTTATTGAACATCTCAATTCCAGTTACGATAGTTTTTGCAGTATCTTTAAGACCAACAATTTCAACTTCGTCTCCAACCTTAATCGAGCCGCGCTCGATACGGCCGGTAACCACAGTTCCTCGTCCTTCAATAGAGAAGATGTCTTCTACTGGCATAAGGAAAGGTTTGTCCATCTCACGAACTGGAGTAGGAATGTAAGAATCGAGAGTTGTTGCAAGAAGCATAACCTTCTGAGCCCATTCGTCGTTCATATCCTTCGCTTCAAGAGCTTTGAGTCCTGAACCACGGATAATAGGAGCATTTGCACCGTCAAATCCCTGCTTTGTCAAAAGCTCGCGTACTTCTTCTTCAACGAGATCGATGAGTTCAACATCTGGCACCATGTCGCACTTGTTGAGGAATACGATAAGGTTTCGAACTCCAACCTGCCATGCGAGGAGAACGTGCTCACGAGTCTGTGGCATAACTCCGTCTGTTGCAGCAACTACAAGTACAGCTCCGTCCATTTGAGCGGCACCAGTGATCATGTTTTTGATGTAGTCGGCGTGCCCTGGAGCGTCGATGTGGGCGTAGTGACGCTCTGGAGTCCAATACTCAGAGTGGTGAAGCGCAATCGTGATTCCACGAGCCTTTTCTTCAGGAGCACCATCGATTTTGTCGATAGCTTCTACGCGTGCACCGTATCCCTTATCCTTATTCATATCAAGGATGTGAAGAATACTAGCGGTAAGAGTAGTCTTGCCGTGGTCAACGTGGCCAATAGTTCCTACGTTTACGTGAGGCTTTGAACGATCAAATGTATCTGCCATTGTAATGATTGATTAATATTCCCGATATTCGCGTGTGGCGCGAGAGCTTCACATGCGAGAATCACGAATTTGATAATAAACTTGTTACATATAAAAACAGCTGCCAAACAAGTAAAAAACATCATAGCAAAGGGCAGCTAATAGTCAAGAAGAAAAAAGATAACTCGCAACAATTAAGGGGTTGGTCTCCCGAGGTGAGACCTCCGCACAGAAATCCGCCGCTGTAAACTAAAATCTCTCGAAGGCAAAGCATTCGAGAGATTTTTAATGCTCTAACAATATTTTTAACCGTTTGGGAAATTTTTTGTGGCACTTTTACTTTTTAGTCATTTCACGAGAGTTTCAATTTCCTTTAATTGATCCACTGTGAGATTTTACAAATAGCAAAAAACCCTCAATTGAGGGTTTTTTGTATCTTTACTAAAAACTATTTACTGATTACTTTCTACTTTCTACAATAGCCTGAGCTACGTTTGGAGGTACGATCGCATAGTGATCGAATTCCATCGTTGATGACCCTCTCCCCTCGGTCATTGAGCGAAGTGCGGTCACATATCCGAACATTTCTGAGAGAGGTACTTGTGCACGAATAACTTTCAGATCTCCACGTTCATCCATACCATCGATCTGTCCACGCTTTCCTGAGATATTTCCCGTAATGTCTCCCATGAACTTGTCTGGAACTACTACCTCGATCTTCATAATAGGTTCGAGAATAACAGGTCTTGCCTTCTTTGCTGCTTCTTGGAATGCCTGTGATGCTGCGATCTTGTAAGCGATTTCTGAAGAGTCCACATCGTGGTAACTTCCGAATGTAAGTTCACATGAAATATCAGTCATCTTGAATCCTGCCACTACTCCGCGATCCATAGATTCACGAACTCCCTTTTCAACAGCTGGAATAAATTCTTGTGGAATAACCCCTCCTTTGATTGAATCGATAAATTCGTATCCAGGTTCTCGGTGAGCATTCTTTGGAACTTTTTCTTCTGGATCATAGTGTGGGAGCGGTTTGATACTGATACGGACGTGTCCATACTGACCCTTTCCTCCCGTCTGTTTGATGTATTTGTTTTCCACCTCTGCCTCACCAGTGATCGTTTCTTTGTACGATACTTGAGGTTTGCCGACATTTGCTTCTACGCCGAATTCACGCTTCATACGATCGACGAGAATTTCAAGGTGAAGTTCTCCCATTCCCATAATCACCGTTTCACCAGTGTCAGAGTCGGATTTAATTCTAAATGTTGGATCTTCATCTGAGAGACGCTTGAGTGCCATACCCATCTTTTCCTGGTCTGCTTTTGTCTTCGGCTCAATACGAAGTGAAATAACCGGTTCAGGGAATTTGATTTGATCAAGTACGATAGGGTTATTTTCGTCGCAGAAGGTATGAGAAGTCTTTGCATTTTTGAGTCCTACCGCTGCTGCAATTTCTCCCGCAAATACTTTCTTCACTTCTTCACGATCGTTTGCCTGAAGGCGCACGATGCGTCCGAGACGCTCTCTCTCGCCAGTGGTTGAGTTGTAAATATAACTTCCTGATTCAATAGTTCCTGAATATACGCGGAAGAATGTGAGCTGTCCTACGAATGGATCTGCTTGCAGTTTGAATGCAAGCGCTGAAAATGGTGCGCTATCAGATGGTGCACGAGTAATCTCGTCTCCTGTACGAGGATCTACTCCAACCACATCTTTGATATCAAGTGGAGACGGGAGATAGTCCACCACTCCGTCGAGAATGATCTGTACTCCTTTGTTCTTAAGTGCGGATCCTGCATACACAGGGAAAATTTCATTTGCAATAACCGCCTTTCGGAGAATTTTCTTGAGGTCAGCATATGCTGGGATTTTTCCTTCAAGGAAATCGTTCATCATAGCATCATCGTGCTCTACAATTTTCTCTACGAGCTCTGCATGATACTTTTCTGCATCTGCCTTAAATGCGTCAGGGATTTCTTTGAGAATAATCTTGTCTCCCATGTTTCCTTCAAAGTAATACGCCTTCATCTGGAGAAGGTCAATAACTCCTTCGTGATTTCCCTCTTCCCCGATTGGAATCTGTACACGGACTGCCTTTTTTGAAAGACGATCAAGAATAGATTTATATGAACGCTCAAATGATGCACCTGTTCGATCGAGCTTATTGATAAAGCAAATACGTGGAACACTTGCCTCTTCCGCGTAGCGCCAGTTGGTTTCTGACTGAGGTTCTACTCCTGCTACTCCGTCGAACACGACGACAGCTCCATCGAGCACGCGAAGCGAGCGCTTCACTTCTACCGTAAAGTCGATGTGACCTGGGGTGTCGATGATATTGAAACGATATTTGTTTGCTTTATCCTTTCGAGATTCTGCTTCGAGATATGTCGGAGACCAGAAACAGGTAATAGCCGCCGCGGTAATCGTGATGCCGCGCTCTTTTTCTTGTTCCATCCAGTCAGTGGTGGTCTCTCCATCGTGCACTTCTCCAATACTGTGCTGAGCACCAGTGTAATAGAGAACACGCTCTGATGTCGTGGTCTTCCCTGCATCAACGTGAGCTACAATTCCAAAATTCCTTACTCTTTCCAGTGGATAATCTCGTTCCATAAAATTTAGCTTATAGGGGTTAGGTTTTAGCGGTTAGCTTTGATAAATAAAAGTTGAACAAAAATGAGCAGTCTCCTGCCAATTGCCCTCAAGAATATCCCAAAACCCCATGAGAAGCAATAGAAATACTACCCTACAGCTTATTTGACAGATTTAAACATTAATGATTTAATACTGAAGTTGTTCTTTTCACTTACAGAGGTGGTTGAAAGTAACTAGAACTAGATCTAGTTCACCTTCTCTGTACATACAGAGAGGTGGATTATGGTCGCGACGCGCCGGAGGCTTCTATGCTACTACTGCAGGAACGAACAGCCTGATGGTGGACACCATCATGGTTGTCCGTTTACTGGACCGATTGGTCCAGTACTAGGGCACAAGCTCTCGAAATGGTGGGAAGGCTACAACCTCGGTAGTTACGGAGGTTGCGACGCAGATGGCGAGTACGCTATGGACTCGTGTGAAGCAGAGCGTAGCCCATCACGATCATTTGCCCTTGGGTTCCGGATCGGATGGGATGAATGCGAAGTTTCTGTCGCCGAAGCTGTTGGCGACTACTACTTTGACGACGAGAATGAAGGCGTCGTGTATAAAACCTTCTATGTATTCCGTTGTTTTCATTAACCTCTTTGGGGAGAGTAATCTCCCCTGTAGTTTAAGAATGTAATTCTTACTGATGAGTCCAAAAGGACGAAACTACAAAAACTGTCCGTCGAGCAGTTTTTTGTTTACTTGAATTCAACAATCCCAGAAGTTAGACAAGGTCGAATCGTAAAAAAGAGCCCAAAGCACTTTTTTATACAAAAATGACAAGACTGTTAACCTTTAACTTTTACAGGTATCTTTTTGCTAGAATCATCCATTTCATCGCAAACAACCTTAACTATCGCGGCTCCGAAGGCAATTACCGCGAGGGTTCCTAATGATTTATAGAGTGCATCCTTGTCTGTGATAACATCCCAAATAGATAAAACTCCTAAAAGAGCCAGCAAAGAAGCAGAAACAATAAGGGTAGTTAAAGATATTTTTCGAATGCTAACAAAAAGTGGATTTGGCAAACTGTCACTATCTCCATTTTTCATAACAGCTCCCGCTTTAATTATGACTGATGCCACAATCGCAAGTAAGCCTAACGTTTCAAAAGACTTCCATACAACGTCTCCACTAAAAATATCCCAAATTCCAAAAATAGACACTAAGGACAATACTGAAACTGCAATAATGAAAAAGATGGCAGCATAATTCTGTAAAGCTTTCATGGTATTACGTCTTACTATTAAGATTTAAATTATACAACAAAAAAATCGCAATATGTGCGAAATTTTTTTGCTTATTACATTGAAATTCAAGCTCAGGGGATTTGCAATTTCAAAGACTTTCAAAGCTAGCCTAGGTCGAGACGCAAAAGAAAAGAGCCCGAGCTGGCCATTTTCAAGTAAGAGGGTTTTACACATAAACCTTTATATTAGCTCATTCTTCCTCTCAGTGACCAAACATAGTTCAGGAAAAATATCTGTATCACAACCAATGTCATAAAGATAATATTGAAAGAGAGCAGAAACGGGATAGCAACGAGCACGGAAATACCAGTTAAAATATAGAGTGCCCATCTTTTCATTTTCCTTAAACCCAAAAGGGTTACTATTAATAAAAAGGGCATAGCAAATAATCCCAAGCGAAGAATTTGCTCTGTAAAACTAAATGGAGCATACCCGTAACCTCTATAACTATTCCACTCCAATGCAAGGCTAACCCATGCGATTAGAACCACAGAAAGAGGTATTGCAGCTGCTGTAACGAGTCGTAACAATAGAGGAGCTTTGTTTGTTTGATCCTGATTATGATTAATTGTATTAAATTGCTTTAAGTAACAGGAGTATATAAATATTACCTCGCAACTCAAAAATTACAACGTAAAAAATATCACTTTTCTTTTAGACATGATTCAAAAACCCTAGAAATTAAGCAAGCTCGAGACGGAACAAAAAAATACCCCGAGCTGTACTAGTGTACTGGGAGGGGTATTTTAGCGATAGGATTTTTCTTGCAGTTCGAGACGCACGCGAGGCTTTCGATCAAGCTGTACACTCGTACAGCGCGAGAGAAAACGAGCGTGCAACGAAGAAATGTGAGAAAAAGACAGAGCGTACTACCAGGCAAAGTGAGCAAAGGCTTTGTTCGCTTCCGCCATCTTATGAGTATTTTCCCTCTTCTTCACCGCCTCACCTTCATTCTTTGAAGCAAGTACGAGCTCTTCGGCGAGCTTCTCTGCCATTGGCTTACCTTTCTTTCCGCGAGCACCGTCAACAATCCACTTAATAGAAAGTGCGAGACGACGTTCTGGGCGAACTTCTCGAGGAATCTGATAGTTAGCACCTCCCACTCGGCGTGATCGTACTTCCATAGTTGGACCAGTGTTCTTCAGTGCAGTCTCGAGAGTTTCCATTGCCTTCCCTTCTGCTTCCTTCTCGATAATATCGAGTGCGCCATAGACAATACTGCGAGCAGTATTTTTCTTTCCAGAGTCCATCACATAGTTGATGATCTTTGCAACCTTTACAGACTCATATTGTGAGTCTGGCATTACCTCTTTTCGATTTTTAACTTTTCTTCGCATGAATTTCTTGAATGTATTAAAAACTTAGATTATTTAGCCTTTGGACGCTTGGTACCGTACTGACTTCGGCCTTTTCGGCGGGTATCTACCCCAGTAGCATCGAGCACTCCTCGAACAACAGAATAACGGAGTCCTACGTCTTTTACTCGTCCCCCTTTCACTACCACCACTGAGTGCTCCTGGAGATTGTGACCCATTCCTGGAATGTATGCAGTGATTTCCATACCATTGGTAAGGCGTACACGAGCGATCTTTCGGATAGCAGAGTTTGGCTTCTTTGGGGTCTTGGTAGTCACCTTGGTACACACCCCTCGCTTGAATGGAGATTCTGTGTATACAGGGCGGTTGTTGATTGAGTTGAAACTACGAGTCAAAGCCACCGATTTTGACTTTCGGCGGGTGATTGTGCGCTTTCGCTTTACGAGCTGGTTGATTGTAGACATAAAAGTAGTCCTGCGATGCAGTGCGGATACTCTAATACAGACGATAGAATTTTGCAATAGGAGTATCGATACCAGAGCTCTAACTCAGTCCTGTAATAAAGGTAAAAAGCGCTTGGACGATCGGATACAGGTACGAACTAAGGTAAAAAATAAAGGCGAATGCAAGGATAAGCGAATATTTTTCGAGGAAGATCCTTACGCTTCCCCCTTGGTTGGGAAGGAATGCAAAAAGGATCTTAGAGCCATCGAGTGGTGGAACGGGAGCTAAGTTAAAAATCGCCAGAAAAAGATTCGTAAATACAATAACCACAGATATTTGAATAAATGCAGGACTTAGACTCGCTGATGCAAAACGTATAAGAAGCCCGAAGATAAGCGCGATGACGATATTGGATACAGGACCTGCTATGGCAACGAGTGCTTCTCCCCACCTTCGAAACCGAAGATTATAGGGATTAAATGGTACTGGCTTTGCCCATCCGACTAAAAATGGAGAATGGGTTATGACGAGGACAAGTGGAAGGATAACTGAGCCGACAAGGTCAAGATGCTTGAACGGATTGAGGGTAAGTCTACCTTGATATTCTGCTGTGTGGTCGCCTTGAAAATATGCAGCGTATCCATGAGAAACCTCATGGATGACAACTGACATAATAAGGACCGCGAGCTCAAAGAATAATTCCATCGCGAAATAGTACCATACACTGAAGCGTTTCAGAGTCTTGCATATTTAGTGCTCTGTGGTAGCATGGACGGTCTAGAAGAAGGGGTCATGAATTCTGAATCAAAGGTTCGCTTTATTCACAGTTCCTCATTCATAATTCTCAAATTAAATGGCAAAAGTCTGCGCAGTAACAAAAAAGGGTTCAATCATGGGGGGCGGTTATAGTAACCGTACTCGTGCTACCCAATTCAACCCCACTGGAAAAGTGAGGAAGTACCCAAACCTCCAAAAGAAGCGGGTGTATATTCCTGAACTCAAAAAGACCATGGTCCTCACTCTCTCCACTGAAGCCATCAAGACCATCAACAAAAACGGAGCATTCCGAACCCTCAAGAAAGCAGGAATTATCTAAAAAAACTCCTTTGGGAGTTTTTTGTTGTGTAATATAAGTTATCCTCTCTTTTTTTTGACCTCGCACTAAAACAGAGAGATGATACGAGCATAACTGCTCTTTCTAGGAGGATGCATGATGCGAGTAACTGCAGAGGAAGCTCTCGTAACTCGATGGGAGCGAGGACTTACCTTCAATCCGCCCTTTTTCTTGTGTTGCATGTTCACACTGGATCCGAAAGCCAACAGCCAAGGATACATCCAGGACGTGCTCTGTTCGATGAGATGTTGCAAGCCAGCAGCACCTCTTCTTGCTGAGATTATTGGTGTCCCAGGTATCGAAGCGGTTAGATTTTCGGGAGGAAGGATTAGTGTAGCCTTGCTTCCATGTGCCGATCGAGACGCAATCACCAAAAGGATCCTTGAGATTCTACTCCCTCACCCGATTTAGAACGGGTGAGGGTTGTTTTTATATTATTTGTATTGCACCAATTTTCCATCTAATTCAATCGTGATTGTTCCCTTTTCGAGAGTATCCAATCTTACTATTTTCCACGTTGAAAGCCTGTCTATGACTTCCCTGTCTGGGTATTCATACCTATTATCTTTTGAGTTTGAAAATATTGCATACTCTGGATGCACTAGCGCGAGTAGCTCATCACTTGTTGCACTCTTTGAACCATGATGACCCACTTTAAGAATTTGGCAATGGAAATTGCTGTGCTGCACAATAAAATTTCTCTCTTCTCTGTTTTGAGTATCTCCCATAAATAAAATGCACGTACCACCATAATTGTACTGGAGAATAAGAGACTGGCCTGGCTGAGCTGAGATAATACTGAGATACGAACCATCGAGAAAATTAAACCTCTTCCCTTCTTTTCCTTCAATAACACGTGTGTGCTTCTCGATGTTGATACGATCTACTTCATCAATAGTAGTATTCTGTGGTGGTCTATTGGGAGAAATAAAAGTTTCTACACTATACTGATCAAGCACATAGGGTAATCCTCCACTATTATCTTTGTCTGGAAACATTTCAACAACCATATCGAGTGAGCGATCGAAAAAAGGAAGAGCTTTTGCAAGAGCAGTAAGAGTATTTCTTCCAGGACCACCATCAATCAGAACCTGCTCGCCATGCATTCCTTCGATAAGAGTCGCATCTCCTTCTCCCACATCGAGGAATGACACGGTCACCACTACACGAGGCTTATGCTGAAGTGCTGCTATCCAAATAATAGTTGCAGAGACGATAAGAAAACTGACAATATAGAATCTCCAGCGATCATGGAAAGATTTCATCCTTTTATTATATGCCAAGGTGTTCTATACTCGAACAAGACCCCTTACAGGAGGAAGCGTGGATAGTATCTACAAGCGTATTGTCACAATCCAAGAAGGACTCAGGAAACTTGCTCTGCAAGTTGAAGGGATGAAAGAAATCCAAAAGAAAAAACCCACCATGATCCGAGCAGGTAAGAAAAAGAAGTAAACACACCCCACCATCTCTTTTGAGAGGGTGGGGTGAAATTTTTACGTCTAGCCCGTATACTGAAAGCTCGTATTAATAGCAATAATAAAGATACAACCTTACTACACCCTATGAAAAAATTTGAAGAACACATATTTGCTATTCCAGAATTACAAGGCATATCAGCGAAAAATATCGCGGAACATCTGAAGCTGTACTCAGGGTACGTAAAAAATACCAATATGATTATGGACAAGATTACAGAGCTTATGCACGAGGATCCAGAAAAAAATCTATACCTTGCAAATGAACTCCACAGACGATTTAGTTTTGAGTTTAATGGCATGCGCAACCACGAGCATTATTTTGCATCACTCGTCGGTGGACCAAAACCTCTTCCAGAAAATTCTCCCCTCATGAAAGTAATTGAAAAAGATGCTCCATTTAAGGACTGGATTGAAGGTTTCAAATTACTTACACAAACCCGCGGCATAGGCTGGGCAGTAGTCTACTACGACAAACAAACTGACCAACTGGTCTATGCCTGGGTAGACGAGCAGCATCTCGGTCAGCTCAACGGTCTCACATGGATCATGGGTATCGACATGTGGGAACATGCATTCGTCTATGACTACCCTACTTCAGAAAAGAAGAAATATGTGGAAGCATTCCTCGCAAACCTTAACTGGGAAGTCATCGAAGAGAATTTTAAGAACGCTCAATAAAATTTGTTAGAAAAACTAAGCTGGGACTTGTTTCTTTTGAGGTAAGTTCTTTCTTTGTATATACAATGCGATAAATCCAAATGCCGTATAACAAAACACTGGGAAATACACAGATACACCATTGATAGAAATAACACTGCCAGGGAGTTTAGAGAATATTTGTGAAATCCAGAGTATGTAATACAAAAGTGCGTAGGTAATAACCCCTGGGATAAACCCGAGAGAAGTACTGCCGAGTGCGAGAATCCCTGTAACAAACCCGAGCATCATGATCGTAGGGACGAGCGGCAACACAAGGATATTGACGATAAATCCTCCGAGCGAAATAAATCCGCTCGTATAGACGAGAAGAGGTAATACAAACAGCTGCACCGAGATCGTGGTCGCGACCAGTTCTCTCAGTCCAAATTTCTCTGGAATTTTGTTAAGTTTTTTGAGCACCTTAGGGGAAATCCAAATAAGCGCGATTGTGGCAAGGAACGAAAGTTGAAATCCAAGATCATAGAGCAGGAGTTTTGGATTCCAGAGAACCATGAAAAATGCTGCGAGAGCGAGCGCCCGACCTACATCATATTTTCTCCGCGATGCGCGAGCGACGATCGCAAGGATAGCCATAATAGAAGCCCTGAGCACTGACGGAGTCCATCCTACCATTGTTGAAAATATGATGATTCCGATCGTCCCTGCAATGAGCCCTTTGCGGAGAGAAAGAAAAGATAAAGACTTGCGAATGGACTCTGCGACGATCGTAATGTTGTACCCTGATAGCACAACGATATGAATAATGCCGACCATACGAAACGTCGCGAGCATATCTTTTCCCATTCCGTCAGTCACACCCAGAAGTATTCCTGCAAGAAGTCCCGACTGAGGATACGGAATTACTTTTTCAAACGCAGAGTCAAAATAGTTTTTAATTCCAAAAAGAGCTGTCTGTACTATATGAGACTCTACGCCGACTTTCTTTGTAGTTGCAAATGAAAGTACATACGAAATACCCTCCTTATCGAGATATGCGGGATAATCAAACGTGACTCCTTGTGGAGTTTCAAAAGCTTTTACTTGTTCAAGCTTTCCATAACCAGAAAGAATGTCGCCATAGGAAAATGCTGGGTAGAGATTGGCTCTTACAAGTATCTTGATCCCCGAATGAGTTTTCAGAATATATTGTCGATACGTCTCCCCCACTCTTGGCTCTTCTACAACCTCTCCCATAATTTCTGTTTTGCTTCCAAGTCTATGTACAAGATCTGGATCAAGAGGAAGGGTTGAAAACGTAAATCGAATAATCCCTAACGCAGAAAACACACAGAAAAAGATTATGAGGGTATATGTTTTCGGTGTGGAATTCTCATACGTGAAAAAGTGGATATACAGAGCAAAGATTACACTGAGAAATAACAAAAAAACCGCAGAAGCGGTCCATAATAATCCTAATGATGCGAAAGCTACTCCAACAAGAAATCCTGCCACACCCACAAATATTCCATAGTGTTTTAGTGAGAAGTCTTCCATGAATCAATAATAAATTTCTCGTCTGCTGAAGAGATAGATTTTTTAAATTTGGTTTTCTTTACTCCTTTTACTCTCTGCTCACACTCTGCCCATGTACCATGAGTTTGTATAACGCCATCTACCTGACTTACATATGAATATGCAGGAGCTCGAGAGCTTTTAGGTTTTAGTTTAGAACCCTGAGCTTTTGATACTGGAATGTGTAAATCAATTTCATAGGAATCAAGATTTCCGCTGTACAGGTGAGGTTTGTCGCCATCTGCAAAACTTGTTGCTATAGCGTCGCAACGTTCGTTTGCTGGTACTCCCGAGTGACCCTTTACGAGTTTCCATTCGATCGTAAGGAGTGGGAGCACTCGGGCAAGCTTCTGCCACAAATCTACATTGAGTACATCTGCCTTTGTACTGGTCTTCCAGTTGTTCTTCTGCCAACCGTAGATCCACTTTGTTGCACCGTTCATGACATAGCTGGAATCCAAATGAATAATGAATAACGAATGAGGAATGGCAATTTTTGATGCAAAGGTTAGCGCTTCAATAACTGCAGTTAATTCCATTCTATTATTAGTAGTGTGAGATACCATCCCTCCGATTTCCTGGACTGAATTATTCGTCATTCGATATTCATTATTCATTATCGTTTTTTCATCAGAAAAAACGATAATCGCACCCCAGCCACCAGGACCTGGGTTCCCTCGAGACGACCCGTCAGTAAAAATAGTATTTTCAGCTTTCATTATGTAATAATATCAACAATTCGGAGTCTTAGCTCGGGGAAGTTTCTGAAGGTAGATTTCTCAAGACTTACCACGATATCCAGCTTCTTCCCTACTTCCGGCACCACTGCAAAACTTTCTGGTGTTGAAAAGAAGCTAATAGCTTTAATTGGTTTGCGTTCACCCGCAAATGAAACTTCGAGATGGTTTTTCTCTTTTCCGAATAATTTTACTTCGTTCACTTCTGCACCACGAATCAGAAACAGCGGCTTTGGATTTCCTACACCGAATGGAGCGAGCTGTTCGATATGTCGATACGTATTCCAGTTCACATCAGAAAGCTGGAGTTCTGCATCAAGAAATATATCTTCTTTTTTCCCGACATCAGGAAGTGATGCATAGGCAACATTGAGGGAATCTTCAAGTGTGTGGATTTTTTCAAATGAAACTGCAAATCCTCCTGCCATTTTGTGTCCGCCAAACTGTGTGAATGCATCTTTTGCAGCTTCCATAAGTGCGATGAGATTCGTCTGCCCTTCAGAGCGACAGGATCCTTTGATGAGATTTTCACCATTTCTTCCCCAAAAAAACATAGGATGGGGAAAATCATCCTGCACACTATTGGCGGCGAGCCCAAGAAGAGAAGGTTTCCAAAGCGGATCACCGACGACCAGCACTTTTGGGAGCGGTCCGGCAAGCTCACGTTCACGAAGATGTTTTTTAATTTCTTTGACAAGCGATGCCACAACACCTTTACGTTCGTCATTTATGTTACTCAAATGTTCGGTTGCTTCGTCTGCCTCAACAGGATCATGTGTTCGTAGGAGTTTGAATGCATCATGCGGCTTTCCCATACGAGACGCAGCATTAATACGTGGAGAAAGTGAAAATCCAATATCATCTTCCGTAATATTATAAGGCTGAATCCCGAGCTTCTTCCACATTCTTTGGAGCCCAGGACGCGGAGACTTTTGTAATACTTTCAGTCCATAGTATGCAAGTGCGCGATTTTCTCCGACAAGCGGTACCATATCAGAAAGCGTCGCCATACCCACAAGATCGAGAAACCATTTTTCTTTTCCAGCAGGAAGATCGAAACGATTTTTTTGAAGTATCGCCTGGATAAGTTTATATACGACACCAGATCCACAAAGAATTTTTTCAGGGTAGGTGCAGTTTTCCTGCTTTGGATTGATAATCGCGATCGCGGGAGGCAGAACACTTCCTGGTTCGTGGTGATCGGTAATGATAACGTCCATCCCAAGTTCACGAGCGCGCACTACTTGTGCCACATCTACAATTCCGCAGTCTACAGTAATAATGAGACGGACCCCCTCCTTTTCAAATCCTTCTACAGCTTCGAGATGAAGTCCGTATCCTTCGTCATGACGATGTGGGATATAATTATCAACACTGTTGTACTGAATCTTCTCAAAAAATTCTCGTAGCACTACTCCACCTGGAATACCGTCAGCGTCGTAATCACTGTATATCAAAATTTTTTCATTCTGTTCAATAGCACGCAGAATGCGAGCGACTGCAATATCCATACCGAGGAGAAGAAATGGATCATGAAGATCGAGATCGTAGTCAGGATGGAGAAATTTGCTTGCAGCCTGTGCGGTAGCGATGCCACGAGCGTGCATCAGTTTCTGTAGAAGTGGATGATACGAGGCAAGTTCGAGCGCAGCTTCCTCTGGAACAGTAGGACGGACGGAATAGGATTTTACGGACATGGCAAACATTATAGCATTAGGGTTATACTAGGGACATGAAAGAAGAAAACTGTATTTTTTGTAAAATAGTGCGAGGAGAGATCCCTGCTGAAATTATTGCGGAAACTGGAGATACGCTCTCCTTTGTTGATATCCAGCCAGCAAACTTTGGTCACTCACTTGTGATTCCAAGAGCGCATTATTCCGATATATTTTCTCTTCCAGACGAACTCGTAGCAAAACTTTTTCAGGAAGCAAAAAGGATTTCAGTTGCAGTAAAGGAAGGGGTAAACGCTGAAGGAATTAATATCTATATGAATAATGGTAGCGCGGCCGGACAAGTAGTCTTTCATGCACATGTCCATGTAATACCTCGAATGAAGAGTGATGGGTATGGAACATTCCCTACAACGCACTATGAGTACGAAGGTCAAATAAAAGAAATTGGAGAAGAAATCAAAAACTTGCTAGTATAAATGAAGAATCTTTTCCTGGAGAGTGTCTGTGAGTAAAGCTAACGAAGCTTCACCAGTTCGATTCCTCATCGTCGCAGTTGCATTGGGATCTATTGGAATTCTGTACATGATAGTTTCCACGGTTACACTTATACCAATTTTTGGAGTACTAATGTGGCTCAAAAAACGAGTAGAGCTTGTATAAAAATCGCACACAGACCATAAGGTCTGTGTGCGATTTCTTTTGTTATTGTGAGCTCAAAACTAGAGCTGCCACTTACAAGCTCGCGTGTAGAGCATCTATCCCCGGCAATGTCTCATTCGCCAAGAAGTCGAGCATAGCTCCTCCACCCGTAGAAATAAAACTAAACTTTTCTGCAAGATTAAGCTCTGCAATAGATGCAACAGTGTCCCCTCCTCCAACAATAGATTCTGCACTACTTTCCGATATGAGTTTCGCGAGTGAAAGCGTCCCCTCCTTAAAACCTTTTTCATAATTTCCAAGTGGTCCGTTCCACAAAATAAACTTTGCCTGCATGATACTGTCACGAAGGGCCTCGATAGATTCAGGACCAACATCAGAAATGGTATCAGCGGGAGAAAGATCATGAACGTCTTTTGTAACTTTGCTACCATTTACCTCTACTACTACATCACTTGGAATGCGAAGTGACTCTTCCGTAAATCGTTCGAGATGAAAATCTCCCTTTGAAAGGAGCGACGAACCCACTGCAATTCCTCGCGCTTTGAAAAAGTCATTGGCAAGTGCCCCCCCAACAAAGATCGTGTCTGCCCTCTTCACAAACTTCTCTACAAGCGGAAGCTTTGTTTCAAATTTTGCCCCACCGAGAATGAATACGAAAGGGTGCGGAGCACTGAACGTTCTCATAAGAGTCGTAACCTCTTCTTCAAAGACTAATCCCGCAAAACTTGGAACAAACTTTGGTATACCGACAACCGATGCGTGAGCGCGATGAGCAGCAGGAAATGCTTCGTTTACAAAAAAGTGCGAGAAATGTGCAAGATGCATCGCAAATACCTGATCGTTTTCTTTTTCTTCAGGATATTTACGTAGATTTTCGAGAAGGACAATATTCCCCTGCTCAAGTGCTGCTGCTACCTCATCAAAACCATCGGGAAAGTAGTCTTCAACAAAGGTAATCGGGAGGGAAGGATAATGCGATCTGAGATATTCAAGTACTGGACGCAGAGTCCCTTCTTCGCTTTCAATATGACTGGCGAGGATGAGCTTTGCACCCTTCTCCCTGAGTAAATTAATAGTACACATGGCCTTTTCGATACGGAAACTATCTCCGACTTTTTTATCTACAATTGGCACATTAAAATCACATCGAACAAACACGATTTTATCTTTAATTTCTGGAAGGTCAGTGAGAGTTTTCATACTATGAACGATACGTATCAATAATGGTTAGTAGTTTTCCAAACGTGTCAGCAGATAGGCTCGCACCGCCCACAAGAAATCCTTGCACGGCACCAAACTGAACGAGATCTCCGATATTATCAGGATTAACAGATCCACCGTAGAGAATACGGACTTTTTTGACCATAGCGCGTCCATATATATCTGCGAGGACTTTTTGGATATAGAGAACGGTCTCGTGAAGTGTGTTTGGGTTCATCGCTTCTTTTGCATTTTTCCCTATCGCCCAGATAGGTTCATAGGCAATAATGACGTTTGAAAGATCTTTTGAGGTAACTCCACGAAGTGCTATTTTTATTTCGTTTTCAAGAAATGCGAGATAGTTGCCATGATTGTCGTGCACTTCTTCTCCAATACAGATAATAGGCGTCATGCGGGCTTTCAACACTGCAACAACTTTATTATTTACCATATTACTCGTCTCGCCCATCGCCCTACGTTCTGAATGACCAACAATGACATGGGTAACTCCAGCGTTTTTGATTTGGAGCGCACTGACTTCGCCCGTATATGCGCCACTGTCTTGATCAAATGCATTTTGTGCACCGAGAGAAAGCTTTTTACTTTTCATAGCAAGCAGTGGAATATGAATAAAAGAAGGTACCACCACAACGTCAGTCTGGCGCATCTTCTGCGCAACCTTCAAGACTCCTGCGTACAATTTTTTTGCTTCAATGGGTGAAACGGGATTTAATTTCCAGTTCCCGATGACAATATATTTTGACATGTATCTATTATAGCACCCAGAAGTTACTTCTTCTCTTCCCAAGAAAGAATTTGATATTGGTTTCCAGAAAGAGGAAAAGATGGTGGTGGGGAGTAAAGGAGATTAGCATCATAGTTAATGTTTCTAGTGGTATATCCAGTTCCGTCGGTATATGCAAAACCATATCGTATGTTGGTTGCGATCATGCCGTAGAGTGTAACTGAACTTCTTGTATCATACGGAGAACAGCTGGTTCCCCCTCCCGCAGTGTAATAGAATCGTCCCACTTTTCCATTCTGCGCAATCAGCGCTGCATCTATTACAAGATTTGTGTCACTTACCATTCCCACAGTAATATTATTTTGGGCGATAAGACCGATAGAATCTGTCCCATCAAAATTTGTATAGTTGAGGTCGTTGTTCACAATGATATTTGTGCGCGTAGCAGCATTATCAGGGAATTTTCCTGATGCGATTGTGAGACGGGCAGAATTAATTGTACCCTCGACCCACACATTATCTTCGAAGAAGATTAGTCCATTTGCTGGTATTGCGTAGTTTGCAATAAATGTCTTTGTTTTAATACTCCACACTCCCCAACCTGTCTGACCAGGATCGGTACAAGAACTTCCTGGAGTAACTTGTGCAGTTACTTTGTACACATCAAAGGTATCATCAGACTTTAAAATTATTTGGTACCCTTGAACCCCTGATGGAGCAAAGTATCTTCCGGATGATTGGGCCGAAGACTTGATCGTAGCAAGATCTGTGGCAATCCCCACAAAGTCTTCTGCAGGCACAGGAAACTTTCTTCCTGCGAGAAACACGTCTGCGCGCGTCGGCACTGCAGAAGGAGGAGCTTCTGCAGACTGGAAGTTATCGTTCACCGTTCCATTTGCTTGAAGGTGAGTATGTACACCAAACTCAACCCCTCCGCTGTGGTCTGGGTCGTCGTAGCTTGTTTGTGCACTTGTAACAAGGTTGTGTGCAAGCCCATCAAAACGAACGCCTCCATTTGAATGGATAGGACCGAACACTTCTGTACCCTGTCCGAAACGCATATTATCGTTTGCCACCACCGCGAACTTCGCAAGTGAAGGAATAGCCATATCGACAGCGATGGTTCGAGTAGTACTTGCTGATCCGACAGGTGTTCCGGAAGATTCGAAGTGCACTTTTGTTGAGCCCACTGTCGGCGCTGTGATAGCAAGAGAAAATGATCCGATTACATTTCCGTCTTTATCTTTTACTTGGTGGACATAGGGGCCTGCTATTCCTGTACCATCTTGGAAGTCACTTGACGCGTGAGCGAGGTGCCAACGATAATAATCAATCCCAGACTCTGCAAGCTCGATGGCTTGTTCTCGATATATTTCGTTTCGTGAGGATTTTATATTTACCCCTGCCCATCCGAGAAGTCCTTCTATGAGCACAATAGCAATCGTTGAAAATACAATTACTTGTACCAGAAGTGCTCCTTTTTGTGGCTGAGGTATGTTCATATTAAAAATTATCTTTCAAATTACGAAGCATTCCTTGTGAGGTGATAATAATTGGACGAGGAGATTTATTTGGATCTGCATCAATGATAACAGTTACACGCACAAGTCGTATTACTGAAGGTGTTACTGGTATAGAGAGTGGCGATGAAGTCCCTGCATAATTTCCATTAAAATAATCGAACACTGGAGTCGAGGTTCCATTTTTAAGATCACGCACGACCGTTGAAATTTTTTCATTTACCGTCGAATAGGTGAGAGGAGAACCTGTCGGTTTTATTACTCCTCGCATAAGAAAATTCCCACTTACGTAGTAGCGGATTCGTTCTTTATAAGAATCGGAGTCTACATTACTGTAAAATACCAGACTCGATGTCCCTGCACTTTCTATTGGATATGCTCCGAGGTTTGATGGAGAGCTACTCCGAAGCTCTGCGATGAGCTTTTTAAGCACAAGCCGTCCATCGAGCTGCGCACTGAGATTGTTTTGCAAACTCGTATTGATTGAGAAAATATTTTGCCCAAAGTTTGCAATAGCGAGACCAACAACAACAAAAATAGCTACGGCGACCAAAATTTCAGCAAGAGTAAATCCCCTATCCATATTTTTTCTTGGGTAGATTTTCATTATGGTGAAAGGATAACTTGCTGGGACTGCCAAGGGCTCGATATCGTAATACTTCCAGAATAGGTGGTATATCCGCCAGAGCTAATCGTTAGTGTATATGTCCCATTTGAAAGTCCTGTGAAAGCAACTTGTCCCGGCGGAATACAGCTCGATGTAAACGTAAGTGCTATATCAGAGACAGTCGGAGTATAGGTTGTACTTGCAGTGTCGAGGTATGCTTTATATCGAAAATATCGATTACCATTATTTGCACTTGCAATATTTGCATTTGATGATGTGTAGTAAGTACCATTTGTTCCGTCAGGACCGATAAAGTTCCACGTAGTTGCATCATTATTTGTTGCGATTTGGAATCGAACATTAGGAGTTCCTGTCTGCACAGGCTGACTTCCTGGCGACCAGGTAATCTGATTAAAATTACTTGTTGTTCCTGTATCAAACGTAGATGAAGTAAGATTCCCGCTCGAAGCATAAATACCAAACGCGACATTAAGCTTCATATCGCCCACAGGATTAGTGGTGCCAATATTCCCGTCCGAACTAAAATACTTTGCTTGATCCACCAGAGCATTTTGACCAGAGCCACCTGACCAGTCTGTTTGACTAAGGAACCCTCTTCCAGTTGTGAGGATGCCTGTATAACCTACTTTTGAGAGTGTTACTGTCGCACCCGAAAGCGGAAGACTTGTAGCGCTATCTTTTACTGCCACAAGAAGTACTGATGCGGGTTCATTCGTTACTACGAGTTGCACATCCTGACTTGCTCCTGGAGCAAGAGAGACGGGAAGAAGCGGATTTACACCGGCAAGATAATATCCTGCACTCGTCAGATTCATAGCATATGTATCCCAATCAAGATTTGATAATGTTTTCTTTCCTGCACCATCGAGAGTAACGTTCTGATTATATTTGTAGACATTTGGATTCGTACCAATGAGCTTGTTTCCTTGTACAGCAAAGGTGAGACCTGGGACAGGTTCACAGGTGTCAGTAACGGCAGAAAGGTTCATCGAACTTACTTTGTCGATAACAAAACTTGATTGTGTTACCTGCTGGAGCGCAACAGTCGGATTGAGATTGATCGGATGAGGATTGGCAACCGAGGTAGCATAGGACTGATCAGTGGTGTACCCACCCTTTGTAACGGTCACTTGGTACGCATTAGCGCCTGGTGGAGCATCGATAATTTGAAGAACACCTTGTGCATTTGTTACATCGTCAACAACGATATTTGGCGTTACGGTATTATTGACCATATGAACATTGGCACTTTGAATCGGAATACCGTTTGCATCAAACGCTTTGACAAACAGGGCACCATTTGTTGAAGCAGTTTCAAGATTTTTTGGTGCAACTTGTGTCGAAACATTCATTTGGGGGAAATTTTTACAGGAAGTGCAGTTGATATCAATCTCTACCATTTTGTAATCCGCTGGGGAAATATCGTTCGGGACACCTCCGATTGTTCCATCAAATGGATCGTCAAGGTTACGGATCGTTGTTGTTGCGATAAAAGAATTATTATCACGAACAAATGTTTCAACGTGATTAAGCACTCCACTTGGAATACCCCCCACTTCTCCAACCTGATTAAAAGGGAGATTGCGAATGAGCTCGAGACGCTCGTTTACAAGATCGGTTGCAGTGATTTTGAGTCTTGCGACTGAAACGAGAGTCGTAAGTGTCGCAAAGCTTTGATATACCGAAACGGCAATGAGAGCAAAAAGCGCTGCTCCAACAATCACTTCAAGGAGTGTGAATCCTCGGTTTCTTTTAGTATTCCGAAATTGTAAAGAAAATATTTTCATATCAGAGAAAACTAAATCGCGTCTACCAATGAGTATGTTGGAGCGATCATCGAAATTGCAAAGAACCCGACCGCAACACCCATAAACACCATGAGAATGGGCTCAATGATGGTCGACATATCTTTGGTCTTCTGATCAACTTCATCTTCATAAAATACCGCAACCCCGAGGAGCATTTCTGCCATTTTTCCAGTCTCTTCACCTACCGCCATCATTTCGCCGACAAAAATCGGAAAAAGTTTTTCATGTTGAATAAACACAGAAGACATTGGATCACCTTTTTGAATTGTCACCTGAGCTTCTGCAAGTACTTGCTTATAATAAAAATTCTGCAATACATCATGAGTCACCTCAATTGCAACAACAATATCTACACCAGAAGAAAGCAGCGAAGAAAGTGTCCGTGTAGCTCTTGCTGAGTTGATCTCTTTTACGATCATGCCGACTACAGGAAGACGCAGAAGTGAATAATCAATCATTTTTTTTCCTTTTGGACTCTTCGCGCCAAACAAAAAAAGAACTGCAGCTCCTATCACTCCGAGAAGTGTTATCAGATAGTGATTTTTCAAAAAATCACTGAGGTTGATAATAAACTGCGTACTTGCTGGAAGCTTTACTCCAAGTCCGACGAATGTCGAGGTGAGTGTTGGTACCACATAAATGAGCATCAGCACTCCGATAAGTACCATAATACAAAGAATAACAGCTGGATACATGAGGGCTCCGCGAATTTTACGGGTAAGCGTGAATGTCTTTTCCATTTGAATAGATACCACCTTGAGCGCACCAGCAAGATTTCCACTCTCTTCTCCTGCTTTTACCATCGAAATAAATAATGGTGAAAATACTTCAGGAGCTTTTTTCATACTCTCAGACAAACTTTCTCCTTTACTGATATCACTATTAAGTGCACCGAGAACCGCTTGGAGTTTTTTGTTTTTTGCCTGTTTCTCCATAACAGTAAGGGCACGCGTTACCGGGAGTCCTGCTTCAAGCATGCTTGCAAGGTTACGAGCAAAAATAATTTTTTCGTGGGTTTTTACTTTTCCAAAAAATACATCGAATGCCTGAAAAGAAAGCGCTGTCTTACTTTTCATCTCTGTCACAGTAATGACACTATCGCCATCAGCTTTAATCTTGTGGTACACACCAAATCTGTCAGGCGCCTCCATGGTACCTTCATAGATTTTTCCGTCTTTTCCTTGTGCGCGAAATGAAAATTGTGCCATACGATATTATTCGTCAGAAGAAACTACACGGAGCACCTCTTCGACCGTTGTAATACCTTGCACTGCTTTGAACACGCCATCTTCGAGCATGGTAAGCATCCCCTCTTTCTTTGCCTGATCTTCAAGCTCCTGAGTAGGAACACCTTTCATAATGAGATCACGAATTGCAGGGCTCACGCGCAAAATTTCGTGAATACCGATACGACTCTTATATCCATCTTCAGTATCTGCTCCAGGCTTTGGTTTGTACATTGGTATCTTTTCCCAAGTCGCGCCTTTTTCTACAATTTTCTCTTCTACAAGCGATTCCATAACGCGATCGAGGTTTACGATTTTTTCAAGCTGAGCAATTTCTTCCTTTGTTAAAAAATACTTTTCTTTATTGTCTGCGAGCCTACGGATAAGGCGTTGAGCGATAATAACCGAAAGTGTTGAAGTAAGAAGGAATGGTTCGATCTTCATATCGACAAGTCGTGCAATGGTTCCTGCTGCAGAGTTTGTGTGGAGCGTGGAGAGCACGAGGTGACCCGTAAGCGACGCATTCACCGCAAGAGACGCCGTTTCACCATCACGAATTTCTCCTACCATAATTACGTCTGGGTCCTGACGCACGAGCGTTCGAAGTCCAGAAGAAAATGTGAATCCAATTTCTGGCTTTACTTGGGTCTGGTTCACCCGTTTCATTTGATATTCAATAGGATCTTCAATGGTCGAAATATTTACGTCTGGAGTATTCAAAATATCGAGCATCGTATAGAGGGTGGTCGTCTTTCCAGATCCAGTAGGACCTGTGGTAAGAATCATACCGGTCGCAAGCTTGGTTGCACGGTGAAGCTTTTCCAGCCCTTCCCCATGAAAACCAAGACTCTCGAGTGAAAATCCTGAGACACTTTCTCGAAGCAAACGCATAACTGTCTTTTCGCCGTAATAGACAGGAAGCGTTGAGACACGGAACGATACTTTTTCTCCGTTCATGTCTATCTTAAAACGTCCGTCCTGAGGAATACGCTTTTCATCAAGCTTGAGATTCGACAACACCTTAATACGTGCTGTAATGCCACTTGCTACATTTTTCGGCAATACCATCGCATCGTGAAGAATCCCGTCGATACGATACCTCACGATCACCTGCGTTTCAGCAGGCTCGATATGAATATCGGATGCATCTTGAATGATCGCATGCTTGAGGAGTGTATCAACAATACGAACCACTGGTACATCTTCTGCGAGTTTCTTGAGATCTTCTTCACTCGCTGGTTCATCACCATTCTTCTCAGCCACCGCCTTGATTGCTCCAGCTTCTTTTTGAATGATGTCTCCAAATTCAGCCTTGAGACTCTTTTGATAATTGAGAAGCGCATGCTTCATACTCTCTCCGTCAGTAAGACGAGGAGATATCTTGAGTCCTGTTTTCTTCCGAACAAAGTCTATTGCAGCAAGATCTTCGGTATCAAGCATTGCGACCTCAAGAGTCTCCCCTACTTTACGGAACGCTACGATATTGTGATTTCGTGCGATTGGTTCTGGAATAAGTGAGAGTACATCGAAATCCATTCGCTGACTCTTGAGATCAACGAATGGAATTCCCAGTATGTAAGCTTGCATACGACGAAGGTCATCCTCAGTGAGACTTCCCTTATTCACTAGAATAGTCCCAACACTACTTCCCTTTTCTTCTGCTTCTTTGAGCGCAAGTGTGAGGTCTGCGCGCGACACAAGACCTGAGTCGAGGATAAATTCTTTTAACTGTTTTTCTTCGATGTGCATAGTGGAGAAGAATGTGAAAATAACGAATGATGATCGGATTCGTAATTACAATGTTCTTTCACTGTATTGTAACAAAGTTACGATAAATTGTTGTGCACAGAAAACCGCATCGCCTGAAAGGCGATGCGGTTTTCATTTCTTTTTCTGTACAACTCTTATATTCTCGATTCAGTGTTTCCTTAGAACTCCTTATACACTGGATTAATAGAGACGATTACAGATTTCTGCGCACATTGAGTTGTTTTTCCGTCACTTGTATCTGTGATCGTTGCACTCGCAGTCTTCGTACCTACAGTTTGATAGGTAATACTTACAGTATTTTGTGTCAGCGGTACGACTGGGAAATCAGTACCATTCCATGTGTACGTATATGGCCCAGTTCCACCACTTGCAGAACAGGTCCATGTTACCGTTTGACCAATAACTCCTGCGGGGGGATTAACTGACATTGCGCCAGTAAATACCGGGGAAGGGTTGATGACAAGATTAAAGTTCGTACTTCGAGTGATCCCCCCTGCAACTCCTGTCACTGTAACGGCATAGGTACCTGGAGTAACTGATGAAGGTACTGCAAATTGAATAGTAGCTGAACATGTCGGACTACATCCTTGATTCGCATATGAAACGGTCACACCAGAAGGCATTCCAGTCGCGGTAAAGGTTACTGCATTCGCTGGTGCTGATACAAGGCTCGCAGTTACTACCGACTGACCATTTGCGGTTCCAGCATTTTCTGTAACAATTACATTTCCATTATTTGAAAGTGAATAGTCAAATACACTTGAAGACGTGTACGCAATAGTGAACGACTCACTATTGCCTCCAAACACAGTCATCGAAGACCCGCCTCCTTGTGAGTTGGTGACAGTGTAGGTATACCCAGCAATAGAAGGAATACTTGAGATTGTTTCAAGTACACCCGCCTGAGCGTTCGAAATAGAATGAACTTGTGAAGTTCCTGATCCATTTACTGGACTAGCGTTTGGAGAAAGTGTCCACGATGTACTGAGATTTGAGTTTACAGTAACATTCGCATTTGTAGCAGCAAGTGGTGCCCAAGAGAGTGCTGCGACTGCCCCTCCCCCTCTTTCGTAATACTCCATGGTGATGAGATGAGTTCCCGCAGACATAGCTACGTCAGCAGTATATGTCGTAGGTCCTTGATCTATCCACTGATTTATCTTGAGCACTCCATCGACATATACTCTTACCCCATCATCTGCTGTTGTGGTAAATCGATATGTGTTGTTCGTAAAGGTAAAGTTTCCACTCCATTTTGCTGAGAAATTATCAACGTTCACTAATGGATCAGGAGATCCGGTACCCCAATTGAAGTTCAGTGGGTATGCATCGGCACGAGAGAGTTTAAATGTATCGAATGCCATGCCATTGTAGTAGCAACCGGTAAATCCGTTTGTAGCTGGGGCCACACAAGCCGCTACGGGATTTACCACCACCTGAGTGAGAGCTGGTGTTGTGCCTCCAGGTCCAACGCAAGTGAACGTAAAAAGTCGAGTCGACGTAACTTGACCATTTGCAGTAGTAAATGAACCTGATGCCTGTGTCGGAGATGATACACCTGACCATGAAGCAAGTGTTGCTGCGGTGGCATTATCTACCAACGTACAAGATGTTGCGTATGCATATAAGTAGGTAAATGTAACTTGATCTCCAGAATTAATAGTCCAAGGATTCGCAAATAGGAAAACTTGAGGCGCTATCTGCGTGTATGTAATGGTAAATGTTTTACTTGTTCCACCAGCAACACTCATAGTATTACCGCCCGATCCTGTTGAGTTTGTTACTGCATATGAATACCCAGGGATATCTGTTATTCCGGACAGTGTGACATTTACAGGACCATAAGTAGTATCAACGGTATGATTCTGTGTTGTTCCAGAACCAGAAGATGGACTCGTGTTTGGACTTATAGTCCATGCACTTGGGCGATTAGAATTTACCGTAACGGTTGCCGTAGGACTTCCCCCTGAAATATTAAGATTTCTAGAGACTGAAACTGGAGTTGATCCGGTGTAACAAGTAAGAGTATAGGTATCAATTCCTGGATTCATTCTTATCCCTGTCTGCTGCATGCCGAAGACATTTACAAATCCATTCCATCCTCCAGCACTATCTCCTCCAGTACTCCTGAATGATGCTAGACAATAATCAAAACCTCCAGAAGAAGTCCAATAAATACTTGAATCAAGAGACCCCGCAGCTCCACTTGATGGAGTGAGAGTCAGCTGTACTGAAAAGCCTAGTCCACCACTTCCTACCGTAACCGATGCAGATCCATTTCCATAGTTTCCGCCATTAGTACAGTTCATCGTATAGTTGTATACCTTCACCTGATTGAGTACCCCTTGAGACTGCGATCCTGATGTAGATCTGTTTCCTGACCAGTCGCCACCAGCAGTACAACTCGCAGATGGATCACTTGATGTCCATGTAAGTGTCGGGTTTACTACACCCGCATTACCTGATGTAGGATTTGCACTGAGATTAACGGTGATACCATTACTTGGGGGTCCAGAACTGACCACAACAGTTTCATTTGCGGAGTTTGATCCACCGCTATTAGTACAGGTTAACGTATAGCTATACGTTTTTACTTGAGTAAGTACACCTTGTGACTGTGACCCTCCCCCAAGCCATCCACTTCCTGTCCAATCTCCACCTGCATTACATGTCGCTAATGCGTCACTTACCGTCCAAGTGAGAGTAGGGTTCACAACATTTACAGTTCCTGAGTTTGGATTTGCAGTAAGTTTGACCGTTGGTGGTGGCGTGGCAACTCCAATGTTTACCGTGACTGCATCAGTTGCACTTTGACCACCATTTACACACGTAATACTGTAGGTAATAGAACTACTAAGCGGCCCACTCGAAAGTGATCCACCTCCTACAAAACGATCGCCGGTAAGCGTACCCCCACTCCCTGTACAACTTGTAGCATTCCCCGCATTCCATGAAAGCGTCACCGACTGTCCACTTGCAATGGTAATTGATGGATGATTTGCATTTGCGTACAAATTTACAAATGGCGTTACTGGTCCAGAAGTTACTGTAACTGTTACCGAACTACTACACCCACCACCTGAGTCAGTACCGTTAATTGTATAGGTGGTGGTGGTATTCGGATTAACAACGACTCCTGCAGAATTTTGTGAAGCTCCATTTGCATTAAATCCAGTACTAGAGATTGAGGTGGTATTTGTCGAACTCCACGTAAGAGTTACCGGAGAACCTGAGTTTACATTTGTTGTGTTTGCAGATAGAGAAATAATACAAAGTGGCGTTAAGTTATTCCTATACACAATAGTCACTGACTTACTTTGACCTGATGTTATAAAAACCGAAGATCCGCCTCCATCAGAATTTGTAACTGAAAAAAAATTATAATTTCCAGGTAGTGTTGCGGGATAACCTCCAACAGAGATTGTTGAACCTGATGAGCTTGGGTATACCGTATGAGTTAGGCTCGATCCTGAACCAGAAGTTGGGTTTGGACTTTGAATACCTCCGGAAACTGTCCATGATGTTGACAAC
>JBBQUO010000001.1:0-52547 GCA_038212375.1 Minisyncoccia bacterium | reverse complement strand
AATAAAAACACTGATGTGCTTGTATTTTTTTATGATTTTATTAACAACATATTTTAAGCTAAATATTCCGCCAACTCCGCACTCGTCGGCCTCACCACCGGATATAATCCATCCTTCAAATTCGGCAGGTATGCGGCCAGTGGATCTAGCTTCCAAAAGGTTCCTATCTCAGCCACCATGTCGAGCAAAGAAAAACGCCTTCATGGCGTTTTTTTTTGACACATTTTGTATGTATAATAAAAAAGGAGCATAGATCAACCTAATTCACCGGAGTCTGCAATGGACAAGAAGTTGCGCCCACCAAAGCAAAAGCTTCACAAACCGATGATTCACAGAAGTAGCACGAAATGCTGGTTTTGCGACAACACATTCTCTTCTGAAGAGGATTTGTTTTTACACCAGCAAAAGTACCATGATCCTCACGGACTCGGGATCTCAGAATTCGGACTTCCCAAGTAGGATTAAAAAAAACCCCACCCAGAACCTAGGAGTGGGGTTTTAGTATATTTTGACTAACAACCTTGAACTGAAAGATTTCGAGATCGTATTTATTTTGGGAAAATTGCCTGAGTAAGTTCGCCTGTTCCAATGTGCTCCAATGAGGAAAAGGGTACAACAGGACACGTGCCAACAAATTGTTTAATCGCAGTTATATTTTTTTGTTTCTCGCTTTGATTTAATTTGTCTATTTTGTTCGCAACGATGACGATATCTTTGTGATTGTTTACCAATTCTTGAAACATTGCTTTATCATTATTTGTCATACCAACCTTAGTATCAATAATAAGTACAATTTTGTAATGGTTGATAGCTGAATCAAACAAGTATCCACCAATTCGCTCGGCAATACTGTCTCTCTTGTCGTGATTCCCTTCCGCAAAACCGTATCCAGGTAAATCTACGAGATAAAAAGATTTATTGATCAGAAAAAAGTTTATTTCTTGAGTTCTGCCGGCAGTAGAACTCTCACGAGCCAGCTTTTTTTGTTTTGTCAGAGTATTGATGAGGCTTGATTTGCCAACGTTAGACCGTCCAATGAATACTACCTGCGGCAAATCATCCTGAATTATATTTTCGCTGTTTGTCACGCCTCGAACAAATGTTGCAGATTTGATATGCATAATAGCAGCCATTGTAGCATGACTCAGTGGGGTCACGAGAGCTTTGGTTACCTATGCGGACAGCCTGCCCAGCAGCATGGCCTGCGCATCCCCTTTTGCATTTTATCGATACCAACTGTGATTCGACGTGCCCTCGTTTCTTCTTTTTTTGCTGAGATGACCCAACAAATCCACTCATTGTGAGCGAGTGGAGTGATCTCTGCCCACAAGCTTTTTGTTGCCTTATCAGAATCAATAGCCTTTCGAAAATCGGTAGGCATTGCATGCATGAATACAGAAGAATGTTTATTTCTATTCATAGGTATCTTGAGTATACCAAACACACACCAAGGACTTACAAAATATGCTCATAATGCATTGATTATTTTATCCAATACTCTCAATGTATCGTGTAAAACACAAGATAGATTTATCATAGAAAAAACGATATACTTGCCATGTTACGAACTATCCAAGCATCAACTGGTCGTCCCGTAGAGGACGGCCATGATTTGTATAGGCCAGAAGATAGTAAATTCGAATGAAAGAACTTTCCTTTGTTTCAAAAGTCAGAAATATCACCCGTACCTATGGCACGGGATTTTATCGCGCCACACTCCTCTTTCCTCAATCAAAAAAAGAAGACGTGTGGACACTCTATGCATTTGTACGTCTCCCAGATGAGATGATCGATATGGAGCATGATAAAATGATATCAACAGCAAACCTTGCAAAGTGGACACTCGAGTGGAAAGAAATTCTCACAGGCAAGAAAATTGAGAATGATATCTTACAGCAGACAAAAATATTGTTTGGAACATATCACATTCCCCATGAGTACAGCTTTGCTTTCCTCGATGCAATGAAGCAAGATCTGACAGTCGATCGATATCACACATACGCAGAGCTTGAGCAGTATATGTATGGATCAGCGTCTGTAGTTGGATATATCATTAGCTATATTATTGGATTCGAAGAAGGTGCGCTCCCATTTGCACGGGCGCTTGGAGAAGCAATGCAAATGGCAAATATTCTCAGAGATGTACGAGAGGACTATGAGGAACGCAATCGAATATATATACCGAAAGAGGACATGAATCGATTCAGTGTTACTGAAGAAAACATAAGAAATCACAAAGTGACGAGTGAGTGGAAAAGTCTCATGAAGTTTGAAATCGCTCGTACTCGAGAACTATTCAAGAAAGGAAATGCGGGGATCTACATGCTCCAAAAGGATGGAAGAAAGGCAGTATACGCAGCTAGTATCATTTATGAAGCGATACTCGACGAAATAGAAAAGCAACAGTATGACGTGTTTAAGAAACGTGCTCGTGTCAGTACAACAAAAAAAACATTACTCATTACGAAAGCATTATGCAAAAAAAATCTGTAATCATTATCGGAGGAGGTATTGGTGGACTTGGACTTGCCTGCCTACTTGGCAAGCGTGGATATGATGTAACAATCGCAGAAAAGAATGAATCGATCGGCGGACGTGCACGCCTCTGGCAAAAAGATGGCTTTACCTTCGACATGGGACCAAGCTGGTACATGATGCCTGACGTCTTCGAAGACTTTTTTCATCTTCTCGGAGAAGATGTGCATCAATATCTGAAACTGAGAAAACTCTCTCCTTCTTATAGGGTTATGCTCAAAAGTGATGGATCGTATTATGATTTTTTCGGCGATATTGAAAAAAATATAAAAACCTTTGAATCTATAGAGCCGGGTTCCGGAGAAAAGCTCGTGAAATTTCTCGAGATGACCAAATATCAATATGAAATCGCAAAGCAAGAATTCATGTATAAAAATTACGATTCCATATTCGACTTTTTCAACAAGCGAGTGATGACACTCGGACGGAAACTTCCCCTGTTTCAAAAGCAAAGCTCTATCATCAAAAAGATTTTCCACAGTGAAATTCTCCAGAAGGTTATGCAATATCAGACAGTACTGATCGGCACATCACCGGGAAATACTCCAGGAATTTATAGCCTCATGAATTATGTAGACTTCGGTCTCGGTGTCTGGTATCCAGAAGGTGGCATCATTGAGCTCCCTAGAGCCCTTGAGAAGATTGCGAAAAAATATGGAGTTAAGATACTTACAAACAGCGAAGTAGAACATATAGATGTACTAGGGATTACTGCAAAAGGTGTTGTCCTAAAAAATGGAGAGGAACTAAGTGCTGATATTGTAGTTTCAAATGCAGATATTGCACACACTGACCAAAAGCTTCTTGGAAAACACGCAGAAAAAACAGAGAAGTATTGGGATTCCCGAACACTCGCTCCGAGTGCATTTATTCTCTATCTCGGTGTAAAAGGAAAGCTTCCGAATGCCGTGCATCACAATCTGATATTCTCAAAAAATTGGGATGAAAACTTTGATCAAATTTTTGGAAAGAACAAGACTTGGCCCACTGATCCCTCTCTCTATGTCTGTGTTCCATCAAAGTCTGACGCCTCAGTCGCACCAGAAGAAGATGAAAACTTGTTTGTCTTGGTGCCGATTGCGCCTGGACTCGCATATACAGATGCATCTCTCAAGGAATATCGTGATAAAACAATTGCAGAAATTGCAAAAGCATTTGGAGCACCGGACCTCGAAAGTCGCATTATAGTCGAGAGATCGTATTCTATTAAAGACTTCATTACTGACTACAACGCGTTCAAGGGTACTGCACTCGGTCTCGCACATACACTTCCGCAAACTGCTACCTTCCGTCCGAACAATGTCCATAAAACGATCAAAAACCTTTTCTATGTTGGAGCAGGGACAAACCCTGGCATTGGTATGCCGATATGTCTAATTTCAGCAGAACTTGCGTATAAGCGTATAGAAAACATTACTGATCCTTCCCCTCTTACATCGCTCTAGTAGAAAAGAAAATAGCGTTGCCGACATGTCGGCAACGCTATTTTGATTCACACCTCCTTTATTATGAACCGAAGAGAACAGGAGACACCCAACTTGCTGTTTGTACAAAAAATAGAGCCCAGAGACTATTGGTAAAGTACCATGCCATCGTTCCTGTTTCAAACTTCGGCCAGACCGGATATTCCTTGATGCAATCCTCAGCACCTCGAGACTCGATCGTACCCTTTACAATACTCATGCCGAAAGATGCGAAAAGAAACATAAACCATGGAGTAAACGCCAAGAAACAAAGTTCAGCTGCACATGAAACGACAAACATGACACGGTAGTGCACGTTGAAGCAGTCCCAATTCTTTGAAATGTACGCGAGCGTCATCACAAGAACGACGAAAATTGCAAGCATGTGGGCTACTTCGTGGGTAGTCATGTGACATCTCCTGTAGTTTAGGGGTCCGAAATTACAATACAACTTTTTTGTAATGGTGCAACCAATCAAACCTTTAGAACAGATTCTGCGCGAAAAGCGTCATTGAAAGGAGTGTACCAATCGCAACATTTACATACGGGAAATAGGTATAGATTTTGAAAAGTTCCGTATCACTTTTTGCTCGCAGAGAAATAATCATGAGGTAGGAAAACGTGAGCGCTCCTATTATCGATATGGGAAGCAATGTTTTCATCACAAGAAACGCAGAAAAAAGATAGAGAAACCAACATAACGCGATGGTCTTTTGTTTCCCGATAAGAATTGCAATTGTCTTCAGTCCAGCCTTACTATCGGACTCTATATCTGGCACTGCGCTAAAGGCATGCATTGCAATGCCCCACGACATTCCTGCAATAATTGCCTTAAGTGGCAAACCTGCTCCACCCGCAAAATAAAAACCAAATACTCCAGTTGCGATGTAGTGTCCCGCAGAAAAAAAGGAGTCGATGATCGGTTTTGCTTTTGCTCGAATAGGCTTTGCTGAATAGAACGTAGCGAAAAAAACAAAAGCAAAAAAAGAAAGAGAAAGGGCATACGTATGCGGCACAAAAAAGAAAAAAGGAATATTACTTAGGAAAATCCACTTCCATAATGTCTTTTGATGCTCTGGCGGCACAAGAGCTTCGTAAGTTCCCTTCTTTGGATTAGTCTTATCTGTTTCAAAATCAAAAATATCGTTGATCCCATAAATTAAAATATTGGCAGGAATAAGAAAGTAAAAGGCGAAAAGCCAATACAAAGGTTGATGGAAAAATCCAAACCCATTGTGAGCGGAGACAGTACCAATTAAGGCAAATGTGCCTGCTTCGTAGAGCCAAAATCTTGGCCGACTGATTTTGAGTATTTCTTTTAGTAGCATTTCAAAATACTACCATATCGTCTTCTATACATTAAAAGCTCCCCAGTAATTACACTGGAGAGCTTTTGGAGCAAACTAATTCATTCGTGGATCACAGCCATTGGGAATAGCAGATGATTCTAGCGAAAAGGGTGACGTGTTTTCTGCGATCACTGCTGCAACGAGCTCAATCTTCGAAACCATGAGCTGTGTTTTCTCTAGCTGGAAAAGCACGGTATCAACATCAAGTAGTGATGCCTTACCTTCTCGAATTGCTTTGAGAAAAAATAAGGCACCTTCTCCTTGAGTGATGAACTGATCACTCGTACTCCCGTCTTGGAAACGCCAGTTTCCATGCTTATAGCATTTACCGCACATAACCAAGCTGATCTGTTTTGGCATATGTCCCCTGTTTATGTGGTTGAACTATCTATCAATTATTATGTACTAAAAAAAATAAAAGTCAATAAACTTTCATCTTACTATATTTTGATATACTAAAAGTTCACACACTATAACAATGTCACAAAAAATAACCCCGTTTCTTTGGTTCAACGATGATGCAGAAGAAGCTATCAACTTTTATCTTTCAATATTTAAGAATGGAAAGATTCTAAGTCTCAGAAAAGGATCTGATGGGAAAGTATTTTCGGGTGAATTTGAAATCGAGGGACAAAAACTTATGGTCATGAACGCTGGTTCTATGTTTCCCTTTACTGAAGCTATATCTCTATTTGTAGAATGCCAAGATCAAGTAGAAGTCGATATGTACTGGAACAAACTCACTGAAGGCGGTAAGGAAAGTCAGTGTGGGTGGCTCAAAGATAGATATGGACTCTCATGGCAAATCGTGCCGAAAGCGCTCGGAGAACTTCTTTCCGATGGAATGAAAGCTCCCAAAGTTATGGAAGCTTTGATGAACATGAAGAAAATAGATATTGAAGTACTCAAAAAAGCTGCCTAATAGGAAACAGGCGCAACTTCGTTGCGCCTGTTTTTGTTATGCGATTTCAGGAATAACCATGACAAGTATCCTTATCACAGATTGAAATACAGAAAATTAATTGCACCCTGCTGGACTTCCATCACCTCCTCCAAAATTAGGTCCCGGTGGTGGACCCGCAGTCGCAAATGCTGTTTTAAAAAATAAGTCCTTCCAATCATTTTTTTCTATTATCCCAACCTTTTTTGATGCACCTTGCCCATCAACACACCAATATCCAGAACTACCTTTGAGTGGAGATGCGATAACCCAGGTATTAGCACCTGAGCCAGATACTGACCCTGCTGCACAATAGGTGTTATTGCCGTTAGCAACATTTGCCTCTTGAATATACGACCGTATCTTTGTATCGGCATAAAACATAGAGGTTCCACTCGTTGGGCATTTTGCTGTTGCCATTACAACCCCGTAATTATTGTTGTCAACGTAATATGAGGTTGATTGTAAGCGTGCCTGATTGAGACTTGACATAACAGATGCATCGGCAGATTTTGTTCTACTTGCACTTAGGGACGCTAGTACAATAGCAGACAAGACTCCAATAATTGCAATGACTACAAGTAGTTCTGAAAGGGTGAATCCAAGTGTTTGTTTGTCTCCTTGTTTGTTTTTCATATAAAAATTGTATCACACAAACAAACAAAGCAGGAGGAGCAATTAATTTTGGTTGAATGAAAAACAGGCGCAACTTCGTTGCGCCTGTTTTTGTTATGCAATATCAGGTAGAAGCTTAAGGAGCGCTTCAATGTCTGGTACACGAGTAACTAAGGTGTGGAAATAAAAAGGTGATCTATCATTTTCTTCGCCTAAAATAAAAATTTTCTTATCCTTAATACCGTCTGGACTCTGACCTGAAAGCAAGGTGAGCACTGCGCTGATCGCAATAGCCATACCTGTTTCTATATGGAGACCTATACCTCCAGGAAATGGTATCACAATGATGATTCCAGCTTCGCGTACTGCTTGTATAATGCAGCTAACCAAATCATTAATGTTACCTTTGTTCTGATGTGCTTTTGAAATACTAATACTCACCCAATCAGAACCTATGGTGTAACCCTTATTTACCAATGATTCTTTTGACTTGAAAGCAGTAATATCTGAGTGCCCGAACTTTGAGGCAATATAAACCTCCCTGTTTCTAAACCCCATGTTTCCTCCTGTGTGAAAAGTTCAACCCACATTAAACTCTCGCATTTTTCAGAAATTTGCAAAAACTATTTACACTTAGCACACCTGCAGCCAAATGGCTTTATATGCTCGTCGAAATACTCTTTTCCATAATCATAAAGAATTTCTTCTCCTGCAACGATCTTTTGTTTGGCAAAAAGGTATACCCTTCCTTTCAGAATATCAACTTCTGCATTTGGTCTGCATGAGTGATTGGCATAGCGGGCAATATTTTTTCGATCGGTTCCATCGATAAATCGATTTTTACTTGTTTCAAAGAGATATTTCCCTGCTCGTATATTTGCCTGTTTTTCGCTTAGGATAGGCCCGACGTATTCGATAATGAATCCTTTTCGCTCAATGTCACTGTCGGTAAACAACCCTAACCCTGCATACGATTTTTTCGCTTTTAATTTTCTTTGAATCTGTTGATATTTTTGGGGAAGTTTTTTGGTAATCATAGAAAGACATTATGCATGAGAAATACTCTTTACGGAAGCTTTACTCTACACTCCGAAGTACGGTATTCTAACTGCAGAACCCTAACCAAGAGGTGACACATGTTCGAAAAACTCGAGCAATTCATCGGCAATCATCTTTTGATTACGCTCACTCTTGCAAGCGTAGCTCTTATCATCATTCTAGGTAAAGGTAGGAGCCGAAATCATCCAACCCTAAGAACACACCTTTCAGATGACGATCGTGATGAAGCGCTTCTACGTTCAATGCAAAAAAATCGGCACCCATATTCAGGTGCTGAAGGAGGTGGAGCTATGCCTCCAACCAAACCAGCTGCATGAAAAGAAGTATACGGGCGGCTTTTTACCGAAAGTAAAAAGCCGCCCGTTTCCTTTCCAGTATTTTTCTATAATCTACGGTACAATAGTGATAATGAATTCTCGATTGAAGATTGCTCTTAGCGCATTTACCAGTGTACTAGTTATTGTGTTTAGTATTTTTTTAATACCAAAAATTTTTGTTGCAAACTTGCACTACGAACAACAAAAAACTTCGAACACATCACAGTTTCCGGTCACGGTTGATCCGATTCGGAAAAGTATCACTGAGAATTCTGATGTGAATGCATATCTTGTAAGTCCAAGTTCACCACTTCAAGCATCAACTCACAATGCACAAAATACTTTTTGGCAGGTATTTAGTTTTATTGCGCAATCAATCGCAGAGTCACCGTGGTATCAAAGTCTTGCATCAGTTAATAGCCATTTTGTCACTATCACACCAGGGATGAGGAAGGAACAAGTGGTAAATGCATTTAGCATAACACTTGGTTGGAAAGCTGATGAGAAACTTGCATTCCTTACTGCTCAAAATGGTGGTGCGCTTCCCTTTGCAGAAGGTTCATTTGCTCCAGCTACTTACTACGTTGAAAGTGGTACTACCCCTGGATTAGTGCAAGCACAAGTGAATGCAAGATTTACGCAAGATGTGCTTTCTCATTACGGCACCACAACTCAGGAAAAAGTCCCACTTAACGACGCGCTTACTATCGCTTCTATCATCCAGAGAGAAACTATTGGAAACGACGATATGCGTCTTATTTCTGGAATTATCTGGAACCGATTATTTGCAAATATGAATCTCCAAGTAGATGCAACACTACAATATGCAAAAGCAAGCACCAACAAGACAAGCGTTTGGTGGCCAAAAGTGCTTCCAAAAGATAAGTATCTAAAATCTCCATACAATACATATAGTGAAAGTGGCTTACCGCCCACCCCTATCTCAAATCCTTCTGTAGCTGCAATCCTTGCTGCTCTAAACCCAATCAAAACTCCATGTCTTTACTACTTTAATGATCCACAAGGAAACTTCCATTGCACTGAAACATACAAAGAGCATGTAGCTCTTTTAAGAAAGGTGTATGGACAAGGAAAGTAAGATTGTATTTTCTCCTCAAAATACTGTATACCTATAGAAGAACTCTGCACTTCCCTAACCCATACTACTCATGAAAACTATCTCTGGAAAAGTCATTATTGTCGTCGGTGCAACAGGCGGCATTGGGAGTGTTCTTGTTCGAGTGTTTCTCGAACAAGGAGCTCATGTAGTCCTCGCTGCGCGTGACGAGAAAAAACTTGAAGCATTGTTTGCGCAGTGCGATCCTACGCGTTCAGCGTATGTCCCATCCGATGCGACCAGTGTCGAAAACATCAGAAATCTTCTTGACTTTGCAGTCAAAAAGTTTGGGACAATTGATGCAATCGTGAACGCAACTGGCACATGGTCCCGTACTTCTATCGATAATTCTCCTGAAGAAATTGTGGAGATATTCGACAAGCACTACCACGCGCTCCTCAAAACTACGGTTGTTATTGCATCTGTTGCACAAGAGTTTTTTCGTGCACAAGGCAAAGGTCTCATTGTAAATATTTCTTCGCATGCGGCTCTACGACCACACCTCATCGGCAATCTAAGCTATGGAGCGATGAAGGCTGCTTCGAGGCATTTTATACACTCCCTTATCTACGAGCTTGCTGATACGCCAGTAAGACTTACAGACCTTGCACCGGCAATAGTAAACAGTGGTGAAACAAAACTTCTCCTCGATACAGAGGAAAAGAGAGCACTTGCGGTGCAACCAGAGACAATCGCAATGTGGATCATAGATCACATTGATGACCCAGACATTCCAGAAGGTCATCTATTTGATAGCACATTGGTACTCGAATAAGTATTAATGAAACCCCGCACTTGTGCGGGGTTTCATTTTTTTTCTTTTACAATCTTACCTGCAAGAATTTCTATATCATCAGCTTTTCTCAGTGTCTTTGCATCTTGCTGCGAAATTATTTCGATATGTTTTGTTCGCTCAAGAGCATCATCGACATACCACAAATTTTTTTCATCAACAATCCAGTTATTTTTTATCTTTCTTAAATCATATACAGCGTAGCTTCGTAAGGTTTTTATTCCATTATCAAGAAAATATTCATGAAAGTATGACATCGCAACTTCTCTTGGCGAATAATATACGGCGTCACGAAAACGAAGGACTGCATGATTAGTCTTGCTCAGTGCGCCCCATTTATTTCCAATCTTGTACAAAGCTACAACATGACTATCATCTCCATGAGAAGTTACAAGGTCGAGAAGAAGAGGCTTATGTCCGTGATAATAGAGCGCTGCTGCAGCGAAAAGTGCACCTTCAAAGCATTGTGCATTTTTGGTTCGCAGCACTTCCCGAGGGGATTTCAAAACATCTCCATCTTTTTCAAAATTAATCGAGAGGGTTTCAAGAAAATCTTGAATTTTTTTTGGAGTATTGAGTGTATTAAATATAGCATTCTCTTTTTTTGTAAGTTTGTCCATACTATGAGTATATCAAGAAAGAGAAACTGCGTGGTACAATTCCGCTCATGGAAGATACGGTAAAAAAGTCTAGTCTGGGTAAAAAAATTAGTGTATATATTTTTTTTATTGTGATATTTGGTTGTATAAGCTATGGCTCTTATAGAGGATATCTTCTCTATATCAAAACAGTCGAGCAACAACAAACTATCAGCGATCTGCATGCCGAAGTTCAATCTGAACAAACAAAAAATACTGAACTGGTAAATGCTCTCGGATACGCACAAAACCAGCTAAGTGGTCTTGATGGTCAAATCAAAGGAATTTCAAATACCGTAGGAACACTCCAGAAACTCTCACAAACTGATCCCGAACTCTTAAAAAAATATTCAAAAATATTCTTCCTCAATGAAAACTACCTTCCAGTAGGACTCACAGAAATTGACCCTCAGTTTCTCTATGATAAAGCAAAACCTTTAAGATTTTTGACAGGTGCATTGCCTCACCTCAATACCCTTCTCAATGCAGCAAAGGGAGCAGGACTAAGTCTTGAAGTTCTTTCATCGTATCGCTCATTTTCAGAGCAATCAGGGCTAAAATCTACATATGCAGTGGTCTATGGGTCAGGGGCTAATAAATTCTCAGCAGATCAAGGCTATTCTGAGCACCAGCTCGGTACAGCGTTGGACTTTACGAATCCGAAAGTGAAAGCAACATTTACAGGTTTTCAAATGACTTCAGAATACACATGGCTTAAAGCAAATGCTTGGCAATATGGTTTTATTGAATCGTATCCACCTAATAACAAATACTATATTTACGAGCCTTGGCACTGGAGATATGTTGGCACTGCGCTTTCTACAAAAATACACAACGACCAAAAGGAATTTTATAATCTCGACCAGAGAGAGATTGACACCTATCTTATAAATTTCTTTGAGTAACTCAGATCCAGTGTAGCGATTTTAGTTTATGGTACGCACCATGATATCCAGCGAGGCTTCCCATGAAGTTTCGTGCCGAAGCATAGACAAGACCGTGAGCTGGCTCGGACTTATCAGGTAAAAATACTTCATACGCACCACCTGACTCCTTGAAAAGTTTTGCGATGAGAAACAAATCTTCAATAGCTTCATTTTTATACCGAGTTTGTATTTCTGCACTTGGATGATCCAGTGCGATTTTTACTTTTACAAAAATATTCTGCAGTGTTACCCACGGCCACACATTTACGTTGTGATAGTCACTATTCCCAAGAATTCGCTGGATAGGCAAAATTTTTTCTATCACATATTCTGGATCAAAGTTTTTGTATCCTGTCGTATGACGAACTCGCTTGAAAAGCGTAGTTTCTACTCTTTCCGCCTGTGTAGCATCGAGGATATATTGGGATCCAAAAATTGACGCGACAGTAGAAAGACGAGGGTCCCCTACGTCAGCTTTAAAGTATCCACTACTCGCATCGAAAAGTTTCATATAGATTGTTGTTTTCACTTTTCTAGAAAGCTCTGTAAAAGTCAGTGCATCTTCTGAAAATCCAAGCTCACTAAATATGGTTCCCATCATTTCAAGTCCCTCTGCCCACCAGATGTTAATAGTAGAAAGTTTTCCAGATTTTTTGATTGTGTCAGCCCAATCTGGATATGGTCCTTTGATTATCGCAAGACTATCGACAGGATCTGACTGTTTTTGGAAGTATTTGATTGCGTCGGCTATCTGCTTCGCATGATTTTTTACAAATTCTTTCCCAAGAGCAGAAGTGCTGGAAAAATATCCAAGAGTAATCAAGATGACTGGTATCGTGTCTCCTGCGTTGATCAAATCATCTTTTTCATACAGCGGCTTCTCATTTCTATTGTGAAATATCTTTTCAAACATAGAAAAGATCGGCTTCGAAACACGATCGAATCCAGGAATAATCTTGAAAATGGTGTATTCTCTTTCTACACGAAACGGTAAACATCCTTCAGCATCTTGGTGCTTGAATATTGTCATAAGCGAGTCGAGTACTGCCTCTGGGTTCTCTCGGATAAAGTAGTGGCATGCTGCATGGGCAAAGTCTCTAGACCAAAGTTGATTATAATAATTATCATCTGGATCTGCAGACGGGAAAATGCCAAAACCTTTAACGTAGTGCCGTTCGAGTTCTGTTTTAGTCCACAATGCGGTGCTTTCAAGAAGTGCGATGTCGTCAAGTGTCATATCTATAGTATATCAGCGATGAGATAGGTAATGTTTGTACAATTGCATTTCTTGCAGATAACTACACTTTATAGTACAGTTTTTACATACATTTTTAGTATCAATGATTGATGCTCGAGTAAAAAATGAAGTGGGTCGCGGAGCTGACATATCGATCATGTATCTTGTCGACTGCATTATCGAAAAAGCGAATGAAAGTGGAGCGTCAGATATCCATATCGACCCAAGTCCTGATTCGCTCAGAATAAGGCTTCGGATCGATGGTGTGCTCTTCAATACATACGTGTTACCGATCACCATACAGAGCGAACTCATCTCACGTATAAAAGTCTTAGCAAAACTTAGATTAGACGAACATCAAGCGACCCAAGACGGTCGCTTTCGTCATCTATGCGAAGCAGGAAATTATATTGATGTACGAATATCTATTGTTCCAACATATTATGGAGAAAATGCTGTCTTACGAGTGCTTTCTGACAAAGCAGAAGTATCAACCATAGAATCTTTAGGATTTAGTGCGAGCGACACGATAAAAATTCAGAAAGCGCTCCAAAAATCGAGTGGGATGATTCTTGCAACAGGGCCTACTGGAAGCGGCAAAACAACTACACTCTATACACTGGTCAAAATGCTGAACTCCAGTGAAGTATCTATTATTACCATTGAAGACCCGATTGAATATGCAATCGCAAACATTGAGCAGATTCAAGTGAATTCAAGAACTGGACTTACATTTGCAAATGGTTTGCGATCGATTCTAAGACAAGATCCGAACATCATTATGGTTGGAGAAATTCGTGATACTGAGACTGCAAGCATTGCAGTAAACACTGCGCTCACAGGACACCTTTTGCTTTCAACACTACACACAAACGATGCGGCAACCACACTTCCTCGCCTTCTTGATATGGGGATTGAGACATACCTTGTAGCTTCAACAGTCAACATTGCGATTGGACAAAGGCTAGTTCGAAAAATTTGTAATCACTGCAAAGAAAAAATTGTTGTATCCGAAATATTGAGCAATGCACTTTCTGAATTTTCATCACTTTTTGTACCTGGAACAATAATCTATAAAGGATTAGGGTGCGGACAGTGCGCGAACAGCGGATACAAAGGGAGAATTTCAATAAATGAAGTACTTGTCTCTGATAATGAAATTCGCGAAGCAATTTTAAGAAAAGCATCATCGGAAGAATTAAAAATGATTGCGAAAAAAAACGGTATGACAACAATGCTCGAAGATGGTTTTTTGAAAGCTTTATCTGGGCAAACAACTATCGATGAAGTACTTAGAGTGATCTATGAATAACATTGTAATCACCTATATTAATCGTTTTAAACACTTTTTTAAATCTCTTTTTCGCTCGAAACTTTCTATCAAAGAGCAAACTTTTTTGGCAAAACGTTTGTCATTTCTTATTAGGTCTGGAATCCCTGTACTCGAAAGCCTCCTTATTATCAAAGAACAAACTCGTAATCCACGGACCCTAATCCTACTAGGAATTGCTACATATCAGGTTTCGAACGGTCAATCACTTTCAAAAAGTCTCAAGAAAGCAGAATATCTTTTTGGTTCTTTTGCAATTAATATTATTGAAATTGGAGAAAGTACTGGAATTCTCAGTAGTAACTTAAGCTATCTTGCTGATGAACTACAGAAGAAACAAATGCTGAAGCGCAAAGTAATCAGTGCATTTATCTATCCTATAGTAGTCTGTGTTGCAACTCTTGGGATTACATCGTTTCTCGTAGTATATCTGTTTCCAAAAATTATGCCGATTTTTTTAAGTTTGCATGTAAAAATTCCCCTTACAACACGTATTGTTATGAAACTTTCTCATTTCATTAGTAACTTTGGCATCGCATGCATTTTCATAAGTTTTGGCATAGCGGTATTGATTGCATTTACGATAAAAAAATTACCAAAGTTTGCATTCTTTGTCGATCAATTAATCTTGAGAACGCCTATCGTTGGACCAATGACAAAATATTACACTCTTGCAAATAGTATGCGAACTCTCGCACTACTCTTGCGTAGTTCAATGTCTCTTTCAGAAGCAGTTGTGGTGGTAAAAAATACAACACAAAACTATCAATTTAGATACCAGTATGAACTACTTATAGAAAGGATCATTCAGGGAGGAACCATAACAAGTCACATTGCACTCTACCCAGACTTATTTCCTGATGTGATGTCGCAAATTATTTCTGTTGGAGAGCGAACTGGTGATCTTGAAAATTCATGTATGTATCTTGCAGAATTTTTTGAACAGGAAGTAGATGCTATGACAAAAAATCTTTCAAATCTAGTGGAGCCTGTACTCATGATAATTATGGGAATTATTGTTGGTTTTATCGCTGTTTCTATTATTACTCCAATTTATAGCATCACTCAAAATCTTCATGCTTAAACACACTGATGCTTTTACACTCATCGAAGTAATTATTTCGATAACTATTCTCACAATACTCCTTAGTTTGGGGATGCTGTATAGCACTGCGCTTCAGCAAAATTTTGTATCCACATCAGAACAGTCAACACTGATAAATCTCCTTTCGAGAGCACGCGGCCAAGCACAAAACAACATACATCAAACAAGACATGGTGTTTGTTACAAGCAAGAATCGCACTCCTATGTACTATTTGAGGGATACACCTACGATGCCATGAGTAGCAGCAATATCTCAATCTCAGCAAACTCTCATGTTTCGGTCGAAAGTAGCCCAAACATAATTTCCTGCATTTATGGCCTTGGTGTTGTATTCACTCAACTAAGCGGCACGAGCACTCCGGTAGTAATTGTTATTCATCAAGAAAGTCACATTTCAACGACTACCGTAAACTATGAAGGCGCAATCATCTACTAATCAAAAGCTGTCAGGTATGGCAAGTATAGAAATACTTATTGCATTTACTGTCCTCTCGCTAAGCCTCGGTGCAATTATCCTGATAACGTTTCGCAACCAATCTATTGTAGAAAGTAATAGCATGAGCAGTTCAGCGCTTTCTATGGCTCTTGAAACTATAGAAGAAGTACGGGGTCTTGCAACGTTTGATTTCAATCTTGTCCAACCCATTGTAAAAACAACTGATGGAACATACGAAAGATCACTGGAAGCAACTCAGATTGATCCATTTACAAAACAAGCCACAAGTACTGTATCGTGGAATGAATACGGTCTCTCCCTTCACGTCTCACTTTCCACTTTACTTACCAACCCACTCGGGTACTTAAATGGTGATAGCTGCAATTCTATCTACATAGATAAAGAAAGTTGGAAAAATCCAACTGCAAGTACCTGGGACTTTGGAGAGCTCGGCGTAAATGGTGGAAATGGTAATGGTTTCGGTATCGGAGGTTTATCGGTTAGTAATCAGAGGTTGTATATTGGGCTCGACGCAGTGCCAAGCTCAAATAAAAATACGATTTATATTTTCGACCTTCCTACGTCATCTGGACAAAAGCCGGTATATCGAGGCGCTACGACCACCGCGGCACTTGTCAGTGCGATCGCAATATCAAGAAACTATGCTTTCGTAGCCACCAAGAGTACAGTAAGTCAGCTTCAAGTTATTGATATATCTGATCCAACAAAGCCAACAATCGTAGCTTCTAGAAAAGTTACAGGCTCGAGTGGGCTTGGAAATGCGATCCACTACCACAACAACAAGATTTATCTGGGACTAACCGCCAATACTTCTGGAGCTGAACTTGCTGTTTTTGATGTTTCAAGTTCCACAAACCCAATTCTTATTTCAAATGGAATGTATGAAGTCGGACATGATGTAAATAGTATTGTGACACGAGGAAACTATGCCTACATAGCAACACCGAGTAGCGAAAGCATGACCATACTTGATATCTTGCCCAGTAGCAAAACATTCATGCAAAGGATTGGAGGATTTACTTCTTCATTTTATCCCCCTGATTTAAATGGTGTTGGTTCAAACTATGGAGAAAGCATGTTTCTTTTGGGAAATACGATGTACTTTGGAAGAACGTACGGTACCAATGAGTTCTATGCACTTAATATTTCAAATCCCACAAACGTTCTAACTCTCGGAAACCTCAATGTTGTAGTGAATCCAAATAACAAAAATAGTATTTATGGAATTTCCGTGAAGGGCGACCTGGCATTCTTCATTACAAAGGCGCAATTTCAAGTTTGGGATGTCTCTAACATCAACTCAATAAAACCATGGTCACAAGATAGCACCACAAACACGTTTTTATCTCTTGCAAGTCTTGGTGGTAGTGGAGGACCATCATACTGTTCTGGAGACTTTATGTACTTGGGTATTCTTACTCCAAGCACGAACAGGAAAGACATGCTTTCCATTATTTCTGCTTCTCCAAACCCATGATAAAAACATTCCCAAAAAAGAAAGATTCTGGATTTTTTCTTATTGAAATTATTGTCTATATCGCACTTTTTAGCATTTTGATGACTGGACTTTTTATTGCATCACAATCAATACTTCAAAACTCAAATCTAAATACTGGCAAAATTATTGCGCAAGACGAAATAAATTTTGTAATGCAAAAAATTAACTGGACCCTCAGCGGCACGTCCTCCATTGCACGACTTATTACACCGAACGTAACGAATCAATATACTAATATACTTTCACTGAAACGAAGTGACGGGATTCAAGTCGACATCAGATACGTAGAGGCAAGTAGTAGCATTGAAATGCGTGAAGGCGGAGAGATGGCTGAATACATTCCCCTGACAAGTCAGAACGTGAGCGTCACAAATCTAAGTTTTCAGTATTCATCTAGCATTGGATCTACAAATGTTTACAGCATTTCAGCAAGCACTACAATTGATGGTATGAACGGATCTCTAACTACATACGTACAGTGAAAAATGAGCACTCTGGTTTTATTGCACTACTATCAGTTGTGATAATCTCAACGATTCTTCTTGTTGTTACAACAATCCTTTCGTTTAGCAGTTTCTTTACACGGTTTACAGTACTTGAGTCAGAATACAAAGCACGAAGTAAAACCACTTCTGAAGCCTGTCTTAATATTGCTCTTTTGCGCATAGCAAAAAAAATAACTCCAGAAGGAACAATCCACCTTTCTGATGTTGATACCTGTACCATTCAAAGTGTAACTACAATAAACAACCAAAAAATCATTCGTATTCAGTCTATCTTTGAAGACTCGTATACAAATATCGAGGTTGCGGCTGACTCAGATACTTTTTCCATTATCTCTTGGAAAGAATTGGAAGCTATTTAGGATAGCTGTGAAATATATTGCAGCACAACAGACTCGACCTCAATAGAATCTTTTGCCTCCATCAGCATGAGCCGAAGCTCTTTTGATCCATCAAATCCATTTACGTACGCTTTGTAATGTTTCTTCATAATAGCGAAGTTTTTTATATCTCCGAGAAGTTCTTCAAAAAGCTTTGTATGCTCCACCATAACGAGTAATTTTTCCTTGATAGTTGGCGTATATTCCTTTCCTAACCACGGATTTCCAAATATAGCTCGTCCAAGCATTACTCCATCTGCACCAGTTTCTTCCGCCCTTTTTCGTGCATCCTTAAAATCAACAACATCTCCATTTCCAAATATAAGTGCTTGGGAGTTCATTGCATTACGAATCTCTACTGCGCGTTGTACGTCTACCCAGTGTGCTGGAACTTTAGACATTTCTTTACGAGTTCGTGCATGTACTGTTATAAGCGCAGGTTCTTCTGCAAGAAGCTCAGGAATCCATGACTCGAGCTCGTTCTTGTTGTAACCAACACGAGTTTTAACTGAGACAGGCATGGTACCAGCTCCTTCTTTTGCAGCACGGATTAGCTCACGGGCAAGCTTTGGATTTTTGATGAGTGCTGCACCTGCACCTTGCCTCTCTACCCCTTTATCAGGGCAGCCCATATTAATATCGAACCCATCAAAGCCCAGCTCTCGTGCAAGTTCTGCAGCTTTTTTCATACGCTCTGGATTTGCAGTAAAAAATTGCGCGATGATCGGACGCTCTGTTTCACTAAATACTAAATCTCGCATGAGTTTTTGCTTGCCGTCTTCATCAGCTAAAAAAATTCCATCAGCTGACACAAACTCAGTCCACAGTACGTCTGGTTTGCCGTACTGTGCAATGATACGTCGAAATGCTGGGTCAGTAACATCTGCCATTGGTGCGAGAACAAGTATAGGTTTTTTTAGATTTTTCCAAAATCCAAGCTCAGTCATAAGAAATCACAATACCACAAAATACATGTTTTGTGTAGCGGTGTGGGTAGACATTGATTCTTTATTTTTTTGTGGGTATTCTTCATACTAGAACCTCACAATACCGTGAGATTCGTTCATTATTTTTTACTCTTCTTTCCGGAAAGAGCAATGCATCTCAGCAAGCAGCAGTGTGAAGGACTCGACGAAATGCTCGTCGACATTGGCCTCACAACTGGAGAGCACCCTGTACCTTGGGGATTTGCCGACACAGCGCCAGTTAATTCAAGGGTTCTAGATGATGTAATCGGAACTCCCGTTCTTCCGAGCAACCGTAGCCTCCACGAAGAGCAGCTCCTTTCAATGTGCATTCGAAATGCACAAGTCGAAGATCGAATTCACTCAAAAGGCTTGAAACCTGAAGTTCGGCGCCCGCACATGCTGAACCCCCTTACCGGGACTGGACAGGTAGTACCAGTATTTAACATCGGGGATATTGATCCATCAGAAAGAGAGTACTAGAGCAAGAACACCTCTCGTACAAAGCCCTCGCAACAGTATATTGCGAGGGCTTTTTCTTTGTATTTATTTACTGAAATAATTCATCAATATCTTCTTCGTATACAATATTTCTTTCTTCGTTCAAGACTTTTCCTATTACCCTACGGAGAAGCTCCTCTGTATTATCAAACAATGAATCATCCTCTGAAATCGCCCTACCACTCTTGATCACAGCGTAGATTGAAGGGTAGCTAATGACAATAGGATTCTGTAACTCAAAGGAGTGTACAGTTTCATGAAGTGTGCGAATTGCAAGAGTAGAATATTCTTCTACAACATTGATACGGGTAAAATGATTTATAAGCACAGTGTCTTCTTGAAGGTACTCAAAAAATTCATCAGTGTCACTTATTGCAACGAATTGAATAGTCGTTGAGCTTAAAAAGCGATTCATAAGAGACGATAGATCCGATCCGAACGATTCTGCAAAGAGCAAAAGATCTGAAAAATTAGGAATAACAAACAATACATTTCCAGATCTTGAAGCTTCGATTAACATATTCGAAAAAAGTGTTTCAAAGGTAAGCCTGTCTATTGACGCTTCAGCAAGTCTCTCAAAATCGAGCACAAAGTATTCTTTCTCGAGAAGTTCTGGTGTGCTATTTCGACTGAATGCTTTACGCGCCAAACTTTCTATTACCTCCATCTTTCCCACACCATCATCACCTATCAAAATGGCATTAGCATGACTGGACCTTGTAAGAATAGTTTCAAGTCGCTCTACGGCTTCTCCGTGATTCTCTATACCTTGATATCTAGAAAACTGGAGTGGGGTCGTCATTCGCATGAGCGAATGTGAATTACGAAAAGACCATACTCTGCTGAGCGATGGAACGGTATGGAGTCTTTCTCGCGCCCACCACCTTCTTTTTTCACGAAGAGAAGTGTTGCTATGTATAACCCAAAGTGCGGAACCAATAAAGAGCGATGCATCAATGCCATGAGCAAGCAGCAAGTGCTCAAAACCTTTATCGCATCCATATATTCCGAGTAAATACGACGAGAATACGGCATTAGATTTAACTCCAGAAAATGTTTGTGCAGTGACAAAACTTGTTCGTGAATGAAGGTATTTTGAGATTGTTTCTTTCTGTAAACCTGCACGAATTAGTATTTGCATACCAATATCAGAACGAATGAATCCGCCGATTATGTCTTTTTCGTTTGTTACAGAGATAATACTTGCTAAATCAAGTAGATAAGGCTCAGCATCTTGAGTAGTGCGAGCATATGAATAGTAGAAAGCATCAAGAGCAGAAAGTACTGTAGTAATAACAAGTAAAAGGAAAAAGAATCCTGTAAGCTTCACTGGTACACCTTGTGGGGAGAGTGTACTAAATGCAAATAACAGGAGCGTAAGAAAGAAAAATACTTTTTTCATCCACACCCTTGTGCGATGCTTCATAAGCTTTTCAAGCGTGCATACCCCTCTATACCCTTCAATTTTTTTTAGAAAATCAGAGAATTTCATATTATGAAAAAAGATACTGCAGAGAAAGCGCGGACAAAAAAATGATAATGATCGGAAGTAATATCCATACGATGCAAAATATAAGTGAGAAAAAAATTGTGCAAACTATCGAAAAGAATCCTAAACAAAGAATAATGATTCGAATACAAAACTCAAATACCGTTGTAATAGTTTGAGCAAATACTGTACCTGTCATAGCCCGAACGCTTTCATGTGAAGAAGTTCGTTCACCTTCTAGTTTGGATTTAGAAAAAAGCGTATTTACAAGAATTCCGATAGAAAAAAATATTGTAATAAACCAAAGAACATCAATGCAGTGAGTTACAAGCTCACGCAGGCTACGACCATAATGCCAACGAGCGTATTGAGGCACAAAAAACAAGGTTTCCATAAGTTTCAGTATACTACTTCCCCTTCTGTTTGTAGAAGACTTTATTCCCAAATCGGAGATCTATAGAGGAAAATGTGAGACTGCTTCCTTGCTTTAACGAAAGTTTTGGATCAGAGAGAACGGAATCTAAGTTTGACAACGTCTGTTCTATTGATTCACGAGTTGTAATGAGTATTTGTTCCCCTTGTAAAAGCTGTATAGAGTAATCTCCATCAAGAATAGTACTCACTGAAACAGGCTCAAGCCCCAGCGCTTTCAAGCTCGTAATCAAGCTTTGAATATGATTGAACTCGTCACTACTGACAAATGTTTTACCAATTGGATCACCATTTATACTTCCCGAGTAGGCGCTATAGACATTGTTCGTAAACTCTGGAGCGTGATCGAACACAAGCCCATGTTCATCAAGAAAGTAACAATCATTGGTGCCTGTTTGTACATCAGCGCACCAGAGCGCATTCGGCGTTCTTTCACTGACAGTAATAGTGAAAGAAGTGAGTGACTTCATGTGTATTTCGGTACTTTTAATTCGAGGAAATGTTCGGTCAATGTCTTGTATGATTTGAGCTTTTGGGAACAGTAGAATATTAGATCGAGGAAATAAAAAATAATATGACCCATCCATATCGTTCTCAGCTACCTTTTTGATAGAATCTTCGGCCACGACTTTGTTGTCGAGCACTTCGATCGTTTGTACTTTCCAAAACGAAAGATGAAACAAAAAAACCGGAAGCCCTAAAAGTAAGATTGCAGAAAGCGACATTAAGATAGCTTGAAACATAATGCGCTTTCTCCGTTTTTTCAGGAGCCGTGGTGAACTGAGCGGCTTAATAGGCATGAGCTACCTTTTTGAAATTACCGTTCTGCCGCCCATATATTTCTGGAGTACTGCTGGAATAGCGATAGAGCCATCTGCTTGCTGATAATTTTCGATCAGTGAAACTAATATACGAGGAGTAGGAATTGCGGTGCAATTGAGAGAGTGAGCGTACTTCATTTTACCATCAGTATCTTTGTACCGTATATTGAGGCGTCTCGTTTGAAAATCATGAAAGTATGAAGCTGAAGCAATTTCTCGATACTTTAGTTCTAGCGGGACCCAAAGCTCTACATCATACTTTTTTACCTGGCCGAGACCGAGGTCTCCTGCACAATTAACCACAGTGTGATAAGGAATCTGAAGCGACTCAATGAATTCTTCGGTATTTCGAAGAAGCTCTTCGTGATATCTAACAGAGGCACCATGGTCTGCTTCACAGAGAATAACCTGCTCCCACTTATAAAATTCATGTACGCGAATGAGACCTTTGACGTCTCTACTATGACTTCCCGCTTCACGCCTGAAACATGGAGAGAACCCTAGATATTTGCGTGGAAAAAGCTGACTGTCGAGGATTTCGTTTGCATGATACCCCATGACTGCTACCTCTGCAGTACCTGCAAGAAATTCTTCGTCTTGTGTTTTATATAAGTCTTCTTCTCCTTGCGGAATGAATCCTGTGCCCAGCAAATTTTCTCTGCGAACAAGTGATGGGACAATCATCGGTGAAAATCCCTTTCCTGTAAAAAATTCCATTGCATAATTCCAAATAGCGAACGAAAGAAGTGCTCCATCATTTTTTAAAAAGTATCCACGGAATCCAGAAACTTTTGTGCCACGCTCGAAGTCAGCAATATCAAGCTGCTCCATAAGCTCAACATGGTCTCTTGGAGTAAAATCGAATGCTGGCAGTGTACCCCATGTTTTTATTTCACGATTATCCGCATCGCTCTCTCCTTCGGGCACAGAAATATCAGGAACATTAGGAACCTGCACCATCTGCATCTGCCATACTTTCATAACCTCACGAAGTTCTTCTTCTTCTTTCTGAAGTTCTTCTTTTACAAGGCGCATTGAGTCGATCAGACCGAGTTTGATTCGAGCATCTTGCTCAGAAACAATCGTCTGATTCATGTCGTTCTGAATCTTACGTTTTTCTTCTACGGTCTGAAGGAGCTCTTTACGTTTATCGTCTGAGGCCAAAAGAGTTTCAATATCAAATCTGACATGCTTTTTACGAGCACTTTCCACTATAAGGTCTTTGTTTTCTCTGATAAACTTAATATCTAGCATGGGGTCAATAGTATCAGAAAATAATAATATTGAAATATGAGCTATCACATTCGTGAGCTTACAAAGGAAGAATTCCCGTTACTCCTTTCCGAAATTATTGATCCACCGAAAACACTGTTTGCAACTGGAACTCTCCCCCCAGAAGATTACAAACTTCTCTGTGTTGTGGGATCACGTAAGCATACCCAATACGGCAATGAGGTGTGTACTCATTTAATAGAAGGCCTTCGTGGTTTACCTATAAGCATCGTTTCAGGCCTTGCGCTTGGCATAGACTCTATCGCACACAAAGCCGCGCTTTCTGCGGGGCTTCATACGGTTGCGGTACCGGGTTCTGGACTTGACCCGAAGGTTCTGTATCCTCGGTCTCACCTTAGCTTAGCTCATGAAATTCTAGATAACGGCGGTGCTCTTATTTCAGAATTTGAACACGACTTTACGGCTACACAGTGGAGCTTTCCACAGCGCAATCGCATCATGGCAGGCATGAGTCATGCGGTTCTTGTTATTGAAGCAGAGCTAAAATCTGGAACACTCATCACTTCAAAACTCGCAACGGAATACAACCATGATGTATTTGCGGTACCTGGATCTATTTTTTCAGCACAATCTGAAGGACCTCATATGCTTATTCGTCTTGGAGCAACACCCATCACAAATCGAGCAGACCTCGTAATGGCACTCGGCTTTTCCATCGACGGAAGAGAAAAGATAGCTTACGAACCCGAAAGTATTGAAGAGAGAATCATTATCAATATATTAGAAACACCTCGTGAACGCGATGTAATCATTCGTGAAAGCAACCTTCCTCCTCATTTAGTGAACAGTGTTCTTGCAGTTCTTGAGATAAAAGGAGTTGTTATTGAAAGCATGGGAGAAATTCGCCTTTGTTCATAGCGCTCTTGCAAAGAATTAAATTATCAATAGAATCAAACATAGAAGTACACCACCCACCCGTACGCAGGAGTATTGTATGATTCTGGAACCCATTAGGTTCAGAGATTTGAAAATCGGAGCAACATTCTGTTTTCAAGATAACAATGCAGAAAGTTTTGAGAAGATCCCCAGACGCCATTCAGAAAATCCAGGACCTCTCAAAACTATCAATTGCGAGCAAGTTAGAACGGACAAGGCTCCGCAAGAATACTACTGCGAGCCTGGACAAATTGTTTACCTCGTCAAAGTGACTGAACCAAGCCTCGTCTAAGAAACACCCTGCACGCACCGCAAGAAATTGCTGTGTGTGCATTTTCTTTTGCACACACATACCAGCCACAATTTGCATTCAATTCTGAGGTATAGTACTAATGATAACGATTCTATGGCAAAACACGGAAAAAAATTATTGATTGTTGAGTCTCCGGCAAAGGCAAAAACAATTTCAAAATATCTCAACGACGAGTACGATGTAGTCGCGTCTATTGGTCATGTCAGAGACCTTCCAAAGTCGAACAAAAAAGCTATCGACATCGAAGCTGGTTTTGTGCCGCATTATGAAATTTCAAAAGGAAAGGAGAAAGTAGTCAGTGAGATCAAAAAACTCGCAGCAGGAGCAGAAGATGTCATCCTCGCGACTGACCCCGACCGTGAAGGAGAAGCGATCGCCTGGCACATTGCACAAGCAGTGGGACTGCGCAAACCAAAGCGTGTCGTCTTTCATGAAATTACGAAAGATGCAGTAACAGAAGCTATGAAGCATCCTCGCGAGATCGACGATAACCTCAAGATTGCACAGGAAGCACGTCGCGTACTTGATCGACTTGTAGGATATGACCTTTCGGGGCTGATCTGGAAAAAAGTGCGGTACGGTCTTTCTGCAGGACGCGTACAGTCTCCCGCACTTCGCATCATTATGGAACGTGAACGAGAAATCCGCGCTTTTATTCCTGAAACATATTGGTCCCTCTCAGCACTTCTTCAAACAAAAGAAAACACCGAACTCACCTTTATGTGCGATGAAGAACCTCGGGACAAAAAAGAGGTTGACCGCATTGTACAGATTGCAGAAAGTGAACACTGGGCAATCAAAGATATCAAAGAGACTGAAGTAAAACGGGCACCAAAACCCCCCTTTATTACTTCTACCCTTCAGCAAGCTGCGAGCTCCAGACTTGGATTTTCTCCATCGAGAACGATGGGTGTAGCGCAGAAACTCTATGAAGCTGGATATATTACCTACATGCGTACTGATAGTACGAACCTCAGTGTTCAAGCAAAGAAGCAAATTGCTGAAGTGGTGAATAAAAAATTTGGGCCAAATCTTCTCGAAGAAAGAGTCTTTGGAAAAACGAGTAAGAATGCTCAAGAAGCGCACGAAGCGGTGAGACCGTCTGATATTACAAAAATGAGTGCTGGTAATAACGACGAGCAAAAAAAACTCTATGCGCTCATTTGGGCGCGCACGGTCGCATCACAAATGAAAGATGCGAGAATGCTCCGCACGAAAGTAACTGCAAATATTGCTTCAGATACGATACCTGACTTTTCACTAAATGGTTCGAGGGTACTTTTTGATGGATGGCTTGTGGCAGACCCGCATGCAAAACAAGAAGATATCGAAGTGCCAAAACTTGCAAAGGGTGCGGCTCTCAAACTACTCAGCTTGAATACTGAAGAGAAACAGACAACTCCCCTCCCTCGATATTCTGAAGCAGGACTCGTCAAAGAGCTGGAGAAACGTGGCATTGGAAGACCATCAACGTACGCATCTATCATCAAAACTATTGTTGATCGTGGCTATGTCTTGAAAGAACAGCGATCACTCATCCCAACTGATACCGGAGACGTGGTAAGCTCTTTCCTCGAAGATAATTTCCTTGAGTACATCAATGACTCATTTACAGCAGAGATGGAAGACAAGCTCGATGACATAGCGCTTGGAAAACGCGACTATGTGAAAACCCTGAAAGAGTTTTATACACCTTTCCTCAAAGATATAAAATCAAAAGATAAATTAAATAAAATTACGAACCTTGGAAAGGCTGATCCGCAGTGGAAGTGTCCTAAGTGTGGAAGTGACATGATTATTAAACTCGGGAAAAATGGCCGTTTCCTTTCGTGCGAAACATTCCCTAACTGTACTGGAGCGAGGAGTCTCGATGGTGAAGAAATGATGGGACCAAAAGATACTGGCGAGCTCTGTCCTGAATGCGGTAAAGCTAATCTTGTAGAACGAGATGGAAAATACGGCAGATTCATTGCATGTGGACGATATCCAAAATGTAAATTTGTAAAAGAAGATCCAGAAGCAAAGAAAAAACTTCTTACTGGTGTGAAATGTCCTGTTTGCTCTGATGGAGAAATGATGGAACGCCGTGGCCGCTTCGGCATTTTCTATTCATGTACGAACTATCCAAAATGCAAGAACGCAATCAAAGCAAAACCTACCGGAGCAATATGCGACCTCTGCGGAAGCCTCATGATGGATGGCACAAAAACCATCCCAGAAAGATGTTCGAGTAAATCATGTTCAAACCACAATCCCCATAAATTAATGAAATAATAGTGTATAAAGCAGGATGGTTTTCGTGAGCCGGAACGCTCGAGCAAAGCGAGACTGGACTCAGTAGAGTCCAGAAGTGAGGTGGGGTCGCGAAAATTTTTGAGCGTCGGCGAGGAAATTATTTGTGACCGAAGACTATTCCTGTGCGTTACAGCAACAAAGCATGTGCAAACTATAACCCTCATAAACTCATAAAGTAAACTGTAAACATCCGACTTTCGTTGCATGCCCACATAGTTTTTGTGAGAAGGAAGTACATTCTTTCAAAAGAAAGAATGTTGAATCGGGGGCCGCAAACGATTTTGTTCGACGGAACAAAATCGACATGTGACCTAAAACAATCTCAATTGCCTTTCTTTCTCCACTGTATAGAATGAGTACATGGCTACCCTTAGAGATATTATCCGCCTCATAGAGCCCCTTACCCCTGCTGACGAGGCACTTATTACTCGCGCTTATGAATTTGCGCAGGAAGCTCACAAAACGCACAAGCGCATGTCTGGTGAACCCTATTTTAACCACCTGTCCGAAGTAGCCAAGATACTGGCAGAATACGGCATGGGAGCGACCACAATCGCTGCTGGACTTCTTCACGACAGCATCGAAGATATGATGATTTCTACAAACACAATTAGACAAGAATTCGGTGAAGAGATTCTATTTCTTGTCGAAGGTGTAACCAAGCTCGGAAAATTAAAATACCATGGCGTTGATCGTCATAACGAAAGTTTGCGCAAACTCTTTATCGCAACATCACAAGATATCAGAGTGCTTATGATTAAACTTGCCGACAGACTTCATAACATTCGAACTCTTTCGTTTGTTCCAAGCGAAAAACAAAAAAGAATCGCGGGGGAAACGCTCGAAATTTATGCACCTACTGCATATCGCCTCGGTATCCGCAAGATTTCTCGTGAACTTGAGGATCTATCATTCCCGTACGTGCATCCAAAAGAATACGAGAAACTTCAAAGTGAAGTAAAACGCCAATACGATGAAAATGTAGAGAGTCTTGAGAAGTTTCTTAAATCGATCAAAAAAGCACTTGCAAAAGACGGGGTACTCTATAGTCGCACAGAATATAGAGTAAAAGGACTCTGGAGTCTCTACAAAAAGACACAGACCAAAAAAATTCATCTCGAAGAAATCCATGACATGCTTGCGCTCCGCATTATTGTAGCGAGTGTAGCAGACTGCTATCGTGCACTCGGAGTAATACATGGTTCATGGCGTCCACTCCCTGGAAGAATCAAAGACTATATCGCCTTTCCAAAACCCAATGGATATCAAGCACTTCATACCACAGTCTTCACTGGTGACGGAAATGTAGTAGAAGTACAAATCAAAACGGAGGACATGTATCAGCACTCTGAGTACGGTATAGCCTCGCATATTTCTTATAAAGGCAAAGTGGAGGATCGCAACTTAGCCTGGGTTGCAAAACTCCTTCCCCAGAGAAATACCTTAGGTACTGACGACAGTACTACCTCACAAAAAAGTGATGTGCCAAGATGGATTGAAGACCTTGCACTCCATCATAGTGATGGCAAGACGGAAACATTTAGAGAAGATCTGGAACAAGACTTCTTTCAATATCGCATTTTCGTATTCTCTCCAAAAGGCGATGTAGTTGACCTTCCAACTGGATCGACACCTATTGATTTCGCATATTCAATACATTCAGATATTGGTAACCACATTTCAGGAGCAAAAATAAACAAAAAAATGGTGTCACTCGATACAGAACTTCATAATGGAGATATCGTAGAAATCATCACACGGACATCGAGTAAGCCAAGTGAAAAGTGGCTCGAATATGCTAAGACAAGTTCGGCAAAGCGAAACATCCGATCAACCATTCAAAAGCTCAAAAAGAAACTCTTCTAATTAAATAGAAAAATTACTGACAGAGTACATATCTTCCTCTTGTTCATCTATCAATTTCTCTTCTGGAGTGCGGTCATCGAGGGAATTTTGGTGAGTATCTTCTGGTGCAGATTCCATTTGATTTTCAGCACTTATTGTAACCCCACTCTCTGAAGAGTTCATTCCTTCAGGCGACGCAAGCTGGTTTTTTTGAATGATATCGAGAAGCGCCTGAAGATCTTCGTTGTTGAAAAAATCAATCATAACCTTACCTCCAACTTGTCTTCGTTCAATCTGAACACGAGTACCGAGAGTTTCACGAAGCTTTTCCTCTATATCAGTAATTGCAGGATCAAACTGATATTCTTTCTTACGCACTTTATCGTATGCAATATACCGAGCAAGACGCTCTGCTTCACGCACTGAAAGTTTTTTAGTTGTTATATCCTTAAAGAGCACCACCTGCTCTTCGGGTCTGTCATTGAGCATCATAAGTGGCCTCGCATGACCTTCAGAAATTTTACCTGCAGAGAGCGACTCTAAAATATCGGGAGGAAGCATCAGAATTCGGAGAGTGTTTGAAACGTACTCACGACTCTTACCTACTTTTGCAGCAATGGTGTGATGCTTGAATCCAAATTCTTTTGCAAGACGCTCGAATGCATATGCACGATCAACCGCATTGAGATCTTGGCGCTGAATATTCTCGATTATCGCAAGCTCAAGCTTCATCAGATCATTATCCTCACCTTCGCCTGTCTTGATGAGCACAGGAACCTGCAGCAGCCCAGCAAGCTTTGATGCTCTTAGTCTGCGCTCTCCAGCTATAAGTTCATATTTTACACCAAGACCTCCATCCTCTTTTTGGAACTCTTTCCGAGTAACTACCAGGGCTTGAAGAACACCATACTGACGAATAGAATCAGCAAGACTTTGAAGCTCAGGCTGACTGAATTCTTTGCGCGGTTGATATGGGTTTGGTTCGATCTTGTCTACCTCAATCCAGAAAATAGAATCGTTATAAAATTGTGACATGAGAAAATTCTAACATACAACAACGAGGTAACAAAAAACTGCCTTTGCGCAGTTTTATTGTGCCGGAGAGAGGACTCGAACCTCCATGCCTTTCGACAAACGATTTTGAGTCGTTCGCGTATACCATTCCGCCACTCCGGCAAGAATCTATAAAACACTAGTACAAAGTACCTCAAAAACTCTATTCAAACAAGAACTCGATTATCTTTTTCATTCTATCCCACTATATTTGACAAAATAATAAAACATGCTATAGTCACTTTTGGACGTTATTTCACACATTACCTCAGAGGCACCATGGGTCGGTTACATGACTTAGGAGCCTCTATTATTATGGCTCTCTCCCTCGATTTGGGGTACATTCCCTATGTTATGGGCGGAAGACCCTACAAGCTCCTCAAGCGCTTCCCTGGAGGCAAACTTAAATACATCATGAAGAATGATGTACTCTGTCCAGAAACCCCACAAGAATGTGCGGTGCGGGAGCTTCGGGAGGAAACGGGTTACATCATCACTGTCGATGCAATTATCGAAACAATTGCAGAAGACAAAGGCGACCACACTCGCTACTTCTGCTATGCAGAGATAGACACCTTCGTCGACAAGCAGATGCGGAGAGGCTCCTCTGGAGAACGTTGCTGTATGCAAACCCCTCAACAAGGTTTGTACGGAGATGGATTCTTGATTGATCACCGAGAGGTTGCGAAAGAAAAACTGCTTAATGCTGTTTGGAGAAACGTGCACGAGCATCAAACGCCGTAAGGAGATTTCCTTGCGGCGTTGTATTTTTTATACAGAATGATATTACTAATGCCCGTGCAGAAACCTAAAATCCTCATCGTAGTCGGCCCCACTGCATCTGGCAAAAGTGGTCTGGGAGTACACCTCGCAAAAATATTTGATGGCGAGGTTATTTCTGCTGACTCAAGACAAGTATACAAAGGTATGGATATCGGGACAGGGAAAATTACCAAAAAAGAAATGCGAGGTATCCCTCATCATCTACTCGATATTCTAGACCCAAAAAAAACCTTCAGCGCTGATGATTTTCGAAAGTATGGAACGATCGCTCTCGAGAACATATTACAAACACGAAAACTTCCTATCATTGTCGGTGGCACTGGATTTTATGTCGATAGTCTACTGGGTAATACTTCCCTACCTCAAGTAGCGCCGAATCCAAAGCTACGAAAAGCGTTAGAAAAAGAAAGCACAGAGGCACTATTCAAAAAACTTCAAAAGCTCGATTCTGCCAGATCAAAAATAATAGATAGCAAAAACAAAGTCAGACTCATCCGAGCACTTGAGATTATTGAGTCGCTGGGTAAAGTTCCAAAACTGACAAACAACAAACAATCAAAAACTGAAAACTTGTATATCGGTTTGTTACCGAAGGATGACGTACTTAAAAAGTTGATCCACACTCGCCTCCTTGCTCGTATCAAAAAAGGGATGATCCTTGAGGTACAAAAACTTCATAGTGGTGGTGTCTCATGGAAGCGCATGAACGAACTCGGACTCGAATACCGATTTATAGCACAGCATCTTCAAAACATGATTTCCAAAGAAAAATTGATTGAAGATTTGGAACGTGCAATATGGCAATATGTAAAACGCCAAAAGACATGGTTCAAGGCGAACAAAGAAATTCATTGGTTTGACCCTAGCCTTACAACTAGCAATAAAAAAATTGAAACTTTAGTAAAAAAGTTCCTAAAAAAGCAACTTTCAAGGAATCAGAAAATCTGCTAGGATGCCTGTACTGGGCGATTAGTTTAATGGTAGAACAGCGCTCTCCAAAAGCACTGGTGAGGGTTCGATTCCTTCATCGCCCGCAACACAAAACAAAACAGTCTTTTAAGACTGTTTTGTTTTGGTGCATTAAAGAGGATGAAGGAATCGAAAGCCACAAAGTGCAAAGGAACCGATTCTTTTGTAGCAAAAAACCGGCATCAGCCGATTTTTTGTTACTTCTTTGCTTCTTTGAAAGTCACTCGCTTTCTGAGCTTCTTACTATACTTCTTAAGCTCGATTTTGCGCTCAACTTTACGCTTATTTTTGCGAGTAAAATAGACCTCTCCTGAGTCCTTATTACGCAGCATGATGAGATTATCCTGTGACATAGTGGTTATGAGGATAGCATATTGAGCAAGGAAAGCAAGTCAAAAATAGTGAAATTTGCCTTTTTGAGATCCCGTAGATGGGACTTGATAAAAAGCCATTTTCCGTTAGAATGACTCCATTGCGTCGGTGGTAGAGTGGTCAATTACAAGAGACTGTAAATCTCTCGGCTTCGGCCTACGAAGGTTCGAATCCTTCCCGGCGCACACATACAAAAAAGAACCCTTCTGGGTTCTTTTTTGTATGTGGCCCGAAACAAAGAAAAGCTTTGCGGGAAGGATTCGAAAAAATTGAGCGTATCGCACAGAACGTAGTGAGTGAGAAAGCGAATACTTGGAGCTTTCGCAAGACCGGAGGCTGTCGAGCCGAGGTAGGGCTGAAAGATTTTTCAGCAGAAAAATACTTTTGATCGATACGAAACCTCTACAGCTCCTGTAAGATGAGAAATTCCTTCCCAAGCACCTAAGCAAAAGTAGCCTTCAGTCGAGGGCTACTTTTTTACTTACTCTTCACCCCTCCCCCCTTTGTATCAATCATGCTTTCAGTCCAGAGACTTCCCTTTCTCCCTTTCTTTACTTCAAAGGTCAGTTCGTTATTTTTAAGTCCCACAGAAATAGTGCCGCCCTTTACCACATTCTTTGATATCATCATCGATGCAACTGGTGTGAGGATCTTGTTTTGAATAAGGCGCTTGAGCGGACGTGCACCGTACTGAGGGTTGTACCCTTCCTTTGCAAGATATGCATACACCTCAGATGTAACCTCGAGTGTAATTTCTTTATCGAGTAAACGCTTCACCACTTCGTCCACTTGTATCTTCACAATATTATGGACAGCTTCTGGTGAGAGAATATTAAAAAGGATAATATCGTCGAGGCGATTGAGAAATTCTGGTCTGAAGCTATCTTTCACTGCTTCCATGACTTTACTCTTTGCTTCTTCGTAATCATGCTTTTGCTCACGAGCTTCAGCGAAGCCGATCTTCTCCATTTTGTCGATAAATTGCGCACCAATATTTGAAGTGAGAATAATAACAGTATTTTTGAAGTTTACTGTTCGTCCTTTTGAATCTGTGAGGCGACCGTTGTCGAGCACCTGGAGAAGAATGTTGAACACCTCTGGGTGAGCTTTTTCTATTTCGTCGAATAGTACCACTGAATACGGCCTGTGTCTGACAAGCTCTGTAAGCGATCCACCTTCGTCGTGACCGACATATCCTGGAGGTGCACCAATGAGCCGACTGACTGAGTGTTTCTCCATATATTCTGACATATCGACTCTAATGAGTGACTTTTCGTCATCGAACATAAATTCAGTGAGAGCCTTCGTAAGTTCAGTTTTTCCTACTCCTGTAGGTCCAAGGAAGATAAATGAACCAATTGGTCGATTGGGGTCTGAGATCCCTGCGCGACTGCGCTTGATGGTGTCTGATATCTTTTGCACGGCCTCTTCTTGCCCAACGATACGACGCTTGAGAAATTCCTCCATACGAGAAAGCTTTTCTGCTTCTTCTTCCATCATGCGCGAAACTGGAATTCCCGTCCAACGAGACACAATATCAGCAATATCTTGTTCGGTGATTTCTTCTTTCAAAATCCTGCGAGAACTCTGAAGACGTTTGAGGCGTTTGCTCTTTCCGTCGAGATCACGTTCGAGAGTCGGGATCTTGCCATAACGAATCTCTGCAGCAAGAGAAAGGTCAGCTCGAGCCTCTGCAGACTCTGCTTCGAGTCGAAGTCTTTCAAGATCTTTTTTGATGGATTTAATATCGTTTACGGTTTCTTTCTCATTCTTCCACTTCATCTCAAGTTCAGAAGTTTTTTCTTTCAGATCTGCAATTCCTTCAGTAATTTCTTTTACTCGAGCTTTCGTCTTTGGATTTTTTCCTTCACTTACCTCATTTTTAAGTGCCTCTTTCTCGATTTCGAGTTTCATGATTTTCGAATGGGTCTCTTCGAGAATTGGCGGCATGTTTTCGAGAGAGATTTTGAGATGTGACGCGGCTTCGTCAATGAGATCTACCGCCTTATCAGGCAAGAATCTGTCGGTAATATACCGTGAAGAAAGACTGACAGCAGATACGATCGCATCGTCGGTAATGCGCACTCCGTGATAGAGCTCATACTTTTCTTTGAGTCCGCGCAAAATCGTAACCGCATCTTCTTCAGATGGTTCGTTTACAAATACCGGTTGGAAACGACGAGTGAGTGCAGGATCCTTTTCGATATGCTTCTGGTATTCCTTCAAGGTAGTCGCACCGATTGCACGAAGCTCTCCTCGAGCAAGCGCGGGCTTCAGCATATTCGATGCATCTAGAGACCCTTCTGCTGCTCCCGCACCAACAATAGTGTGGATCTCATCAATAAAGAGAATAATCTTCCCTTCTGAACGTTCGATTTCTTTGAGAATGTTTTTGAGGCGCTCTTCAAATTCTCCACGGTACTTGGTACCTGCAATAAGAAGTCCAAGATCGAGAGACACAAGATCCTTATCACGAAGTGATTCTGGTACGTTGCCACTTGCCATACGATTTGCGAGACCCTCTACAATTGCAGTCTTTCCTACCCCCGCTTCTCCAATGAGAATTGGATTATTTTTTGTACGGCGAGAAAGGATTTGGATAATTCGAGAAATCTCATCATCACGACCGATCACAGGATCGAGCTTATTTTGTGCAGCGAGCTTTGTAAGTGAGCGAGTATATTTGAGAATTGACTTAAGTTTCTTGGATTCCTTACCTGAATGTTCTTTGGTAGCTTTGAATTCTTCAATGGTGCGGACAACGAGAGCTCGTTCGATTTTGAATTTTGAAAGAAGGTCTCGTGCAGGACCAGCTGTATCAAGAACAGAAAGAAATAGGTGCTCTGTTGAAACAAATTCATCTCCGAGCCCTTCTGCAACCTTAATAGATGCTTCGATTATCTGAGCAAGTTCTGGCGTAAGGAAAATCTGATACGACGGAGTCATCGTAGTGTTATTGTCTGGAGATTCAATAGACTCGATCAGTGAATCTGTGAGAAGGATAGTATCAACATCGAGTCGATCGAGGATGGATGCGACCATACTCTCTTCTTGCAAAATGAGTGATGCGAGAAGATGGAGTGGGTTTACATGATTCTGTCCACGTTCAATAGCAAGCTCATGAGCCTTACGAATTGCTTCTTTCGCTTTGGTTGTAAATTGTTGAAATGGTGGCATAGAGGTAATACATTACAAGTAATAATGTCGTCAGTCAAACTACCGTAAAACCCTGTAACATTCCTACTTTTTTATAAATTCCGTGACAGTATCCTTTGCAAAGTTTGAGGAAATATAAATTTGAAGGCTTGTTGCCATAGATGGAGAACTTCTAAAACCGACTATTTGCCCTGATAAATTGAGAAGTAATCCTCCATTAGATGTTGTTTTTGGCACAATATCTGTCTCTAGTCCTGAAATCACTTTTGAATCCGATCCTACTCCATATGTGAAATCTGAAACATGTCCGATTGAAACAACGTTTTTATCCTTCCCTTCTACCAAAATCACTGTTTGACCGAGCTTGGCACCGTCATCTGCAAAGACCGCTGGGACTCCCGCATTAAAAGCATCTTGTCCTGGCTCTTGCGAAACTTTGAAGAAAGCGAGTTTATTTGTTTTGTCTTGACCTACATATGCGAGCTGATGAACTGACGCATCCGGGAAGGTGGCGCTGTATACGAATCCCGGATTAAATCCATCAGAAACAGGAGCTACGATATGTCCTGCTTTTGAAAGCACAATTCCAACACTATAAAACGGATCTGCGTCAGCTGCTGCGTTATTATTTTTTATCCTTACGATGCTTCCGGTATTTTTGCTGATTGAGCTAATAATTTCGTCCCCTTCCTTTACAACGACGGTTGTTACTTTAGTCGGTGTAGGATTTGATGGTGAAGGGCTTACTTGCTGGATTGTTTGTTCTACCACACGGTTAATGGTTTGGGTAACGGTCTGAGGCGCCTGCTGAAGTAGTGAGAATGTGATAATACCTGTCGCAATAGATGTAACAAAGCTAATGAGCAAAGTCAGGAGTACAAGCTGTGTTTTGTTGAGATCTTCTACCATGTGTCTATTCTACTATACATCTGAACGTCACTTCAACTCTCTACATGTAACGAAATCTTTGCTTTCTGTATTACTTTAGGAAGGATTGCGATAAGTGATTTGAGATCATTAGGCTTTGTACCCCTACCGATCGTAATACGAATACTTGATTGAGCGCACTCCTCAATTCCCATTGCTTTTAAGACGTATGAACGGACATTTTCTGACAAGGTTCTGCATGAACTTGCGGTCGAGACGCAAAATCCTTCAGCGTCAAGAAGGATGACTCCGAATTCTGCGTCGGTACCTTCAAAACAAATATTAATATTGTTTGGAAGTCTCAAAGTTCTGTGGCCATTTACTATTGCGTGGGGAAACTTTTTCAACACCGTATCAATAGTCGTATCACGAAGTTTTGTAAGGCGCTTTGATTCTGCATCACACATTTGTACCGCGACAGAAAGAGCTTTTGCAAACCCAACAATAAGCGGAACGGACTCAGTACCTGACCGAAGGCCTTTTTCTTGCCCACCACCAAACATTACTGGATCAATATGAGTACCTCGCTTTACAAAGAGAGCTCCGACACCCTTTGGTCCATAAATTTTTGAACCATCGAGCGTGAGAAGGTCGGTATGAAGTTCAAGTACATTGAGCGTGCAATAGTTTGCAGCTTGAGATGCGTCAGTATGAAAGTAGGGATAGGTGTTAGCTGTTAGGTTATGACTTTGAGCTTTTTTATACTGACGAATGAGTTTTGCAATCTCACGTATCGGCTGAATGGTACCGACTTCATTGTTTGCATACATCACAGAGATGAGAACTGTTCGAGACTTTAGGTGATTTCGAATATATTCGAGATCAACAAGACCGTCTTCGCTTACGGGAGCAATACTTACTTCACCACCCATTTTTTGTATCTGGGATGCGAGCTCTAGAATTGCAGGATGCTCAATAGCGGAAATAATGACGTGAGGTTTTGAAATTATTTTCTGTGCAGCTTTGAATACACCGAGAACTGCAAGATTATCTGCTTCAGTACCACTTCCAGTAAATACAATTTCATCAATATTTGCAGATAGTGCCTTTGCTACGCTTTTGCGTGCTTCAAGTAATACACGCCCCATCTTTACACCTTCTGTATACAAAGCAGAAGGGTTCTGGAAAGAATCAGAAAAGTAAGGAATCATGGCTTTGAGCACGTCCGAATCTACCGGTGTTGTCGAAGCATAATCAAGATATATTCTTTTTTTAACTATTTTTTTTGTCATTTGAGTCAAAGTTGTTATACCATTTTTTTCTGTATTCGTATACTATTGTCAGAATAGAAAAGTAGCATTTTCTTTGCATATTGATATTTTTTTTGTATACTGAGGTCCCTTTTATATCACGGAATGACTCAATTTTTTACAACTCAATTAATGGTATATATCCTATTTGGACTCATCATTCTTTTGTCTTTATGGATCGTGTATCTTGAGATTAGAATGAAGAGACTTCTCATGGGCAAAGGTAGCGAGACGCTAGAAGATTCTCTTCTTGCAATGAAGGGAGGCTTAGCAGATTATGAGCAGTTTAAGAAAGATTCAATCGAATATCTCAAGAACATCGAAGCTCGCATCAAACGAAGTCTCCAAGTGGTTGAAACTATTCGTTTCAATCCTTTCAAGGGAACGGGCTCGGGTGGAAACCAAAGCTTTGCTACTGCATTTTTGAACGAAAAAGGTGATGGCGTGGTTATTTCATCCCTCTACTCTCGTGAACATATCAGCATCTTCAGCAAACCTCTCAAAAAATTTCAGTCAGAATTTGAAATGAGCGAAGAGGAACGTACAGCAGTAGCAAACGCAAAACAAACTCTTACTACTCCAAAATAATTACACTTCCATGAAAGATATACCTAAGACCACCAGACCTCCTGTAGTTACCATTATGGGTCATATCGACCATGGTAAATCGACTCTTCTTGATTATATCCGCAAGACAAATATCGTGGACACAGAGGCAGGAGGTATCACTCAGCATCTTTCTGCGTACGAAGTAATCCATGATGCAAAAGATGGAGCGAAGCACACAATCACATTTCTTGATACACCAGGACATGAATCTTTTGGTGCTATCCGCGCTCGAGGAGCACGCGTTGCAGATCTCGGTATTCTCGTAGTCTCAGCAGAAGACGGCGTAAAACCTCAAACACTTGAGGCGCTCAAAGTTTTGCAAAAGGATTCTATTCCCTTCGTTGTAGCAATAAATAAAATAGATAAACCAGGAGCAAGTGTTGATCGGACAAAACAAAATTTAGCAGAGAACGACATATTTCTCGAAGGATATGGAGGAAGCATTTCATGGGCAGCTATTTCGGCAAAAACTGGCGAAGGTGTCTCTGAGCTCCTCGATCTTGTCCTTCTCGCAGCTGAGCTTGAAGAGCTTACTGGTGACGCAGGCGCTGATGCATCTGGAATCATCATTGAAAGCAACCTCGATACAAAAAAAGGTATTACTGCATCAGGTATTGTAAAAAACGGCACACTCCACAAAGGTGAATTTGCTGTATGTGGAGGGAGCATTTCCCCTCTTCGTATTGTAGAAAATTTTCTTGGGAAACCAATTGATGAGGCTACATTTTCAAGTCCAATAAGAATCATTGGCTGGGATATTCCCCCAACGGTTGGGAGTGCATTTGTTTGCGTCAAAACAAAAAAAGAAGCCCTCGCACTGGTACTCGAAAACACCGAGACAGCAAAATTACAGGAAAAACCGGTGAAAATTCAAAGCAGTGGTCAGGCACTTATTCCTATTGTTATTAAAGCAGATACATCAGGAAGTCTCGAAGCACTGATTTACGAAATTGGAAAATTAGAAAATGACCGCATGATGCCGAAAGTGGTGATGTCAGGCCTTGGTCCAATATCGGAAAACGATATTCGTGCAGCAATGAGTCACGAGAGACCAATTGTTATTGGATTCCATACCAAGATCGATCCACAAGCAGAGAGCCTTGCATTACGCCTTGGAATCCCAGTGCAAAAATTTGATATAATTTACAAAATTACAGAGTGGCTCGAAGTAGCTCTCAAAGAAAGAACGCCTTCTGTTGAAGTAGAAGAAACGACCGGAAGAGCAAAAATTCTTAAATTCTTTTCAAAAGTTCGCGATAAACAAGTTATTGGTGGTCGAGTTGAAGAAGGTGAAATTGTTTCTGGTGAGCAAGTAAAAATCATTCGCCGTGACGCTGAGATCGGTCGAGGAAGAATCCGTGAACTTCAGATTCAAAAAGAAAAAATTGGCCGTGTCGATGAAGGAAAGGAGTTCGGTGCAATGCTCGAATCAAAAATTGAAGTAGCGCCTGGTGACAGAATCGAGTGCTTTGCGCTCACCCAAAAATAGTCCCTAGGTCTCACCTAGGTTAGCTGTTCTAGGTGAGACCTAGGGACTCTATACAAATATCAGAAAAAGTGTTAAAGTTCAGCATTGTGCAAACGGACATAGCTTCATTTTTTACTCCATGCCTAAACCAATCAGTTACCGAAAAGAAAAGCTCCCTGAACTTATTACGCATCTTGCGGCAGACTTTATTGCACTCGAATCAAATCGTACTTCACTTATCACTATTACCGGATGCAGACTCTCTGGTGATAGTAAGCGTGCAATGCTTCTGTACACGGTACTTCCAGAAAATCAGGAACTTGCAGCAAAAGATTTTCTCAATCGAAAAAGACTTGATTTTAAACACTACGTACAAGACAAATCTCGCATTGGAAGGATCCCAATGCTCAGTTTTGCTCTAGACTTAGGAGAAAAAAACCGACAAAAAATTGATTTTCTCCTTAATAATGATTAGCATTACCAAGGAGATGGCTGATAGTTCAAAGTAATCAGTTGTTAGATTTTAGACAAAGGAGTGCTAGTCAAGTGCATGAGCGTAGCGAAAGGAATACCGCGCGAAGATTGACTTGGTGATACAGTGAAGCGGTTTGAAAAAGAAATGGTGTATTAGTATAAAGGCGTGGTGGCCAAGTGGTAAGGCGAAGCTCTGCAAAAGCTTTATTCATGGGTTCGATTCCCATCCACGCCTCTAGAAAAAACGTAGTTTTTTCGATGGGAATCGAAAGATCGATCCCACTTTTAAATTATGGGCTAGTGGTGGAATGGTATACACGCAACACTTAAAATGTTGTCCGCCTTGCGGATGAGGGTTCGACTCCCTCCTGGCCCACAAAAAACTAATGCAAAATCAAAAGTCAGAATTATATTTTCTCCTTGCATTACTCATTGCTATTTTTGGATTGATAGTTTTTATTTTTCAACCTTTTTTGTATCCCCTTCTTCTTGCGGTTGTGTTTGCAACTGCACTTGACCCCATTCACAAACGGATACTAAAAAAACTCATAATAGTCCTGCTTTCTCAGCAAGTCTTACTACATTATTGGTATTTATAGTCCTTATTATCCCACTCACTTTTATTTCAGTACAAATATTCCAAGAAGCTACAGGAATCTACACATCACTTGCGACACCAAGTAACTCAACTGAGTTCTCTAGACATGCAGTGGAGGCACTGAAAAACCTCAAAGTAAATCTCAATATCCCTGAAAGTGCTGTTGTTAATATTGATCAATACATCAAAAGTGGTCTCGATATATTTATTCAAAACATCGGATCTCTCTTTACGAACGCAATCAAAATTCTCGTCGATACCTTTATCTTCCTCCTTGCACTGTATTATCTCTTAAAGGACGGTAAAACGATTAAAAACAAAATTATTGAACTGAGTCCCCTCAGTGATGTGTACGACGTCATAGTTTTTGATAAGCTCGAAATAGCTACAAATTCTATTATCAGAGGAAACCTCACGGTGGCACTTGTACAAGGAATATTAACATCGATTGGCTTTCTCTTCTTTGGAGTGCCTAGCGCGGTTCTATGGGGCCTTGTTACTGTAGTTGCAGCCCTTGTACCGAGCGTAGGAACTTCTCTAGTCATCTTGCCAGCTATTGTTTATTTATTTGTTGTAGGGAAAGCTGCTTCTGCGTTTGGCCTATTGGTATGGGGAATGCTTGCTGTCGGCCTTATCGACAATGTACTCGGACCTAAGCTTATTGGAAGAAATGTAAGATTGCATTCATTTCTCATTTTGCTCTCGATACTCGGCGGAATAAGCTTTTTTGGACCGATTGGCTTTCTCCTCGGACCACTGACATTGAATCTATTCCTTACTCTTTTTGAAATTTATTTTACAATCAGCAAGAGTACGAGAGTTTCGTAAGGGTTGCAAGAAGAGGAAAATTTGGCTACTATCTGATAGTTAATTTTGCTTTGCACCCATAGCTCAGCTGGTAGAGCAGATCCCTCTTAAGGATAAGGTCGTTGGTTCGATCCCAACTGGGTGCACAAAATAAAAAGCGGCTTGAAGGCCGTCTTTTTTATTTTGTGCACCCAAGTCGCAAACAGTTTTGCGACGTGTTGGGATCGAAAAGCACAGTCATATTTCGCTAGTAAGCGAAATGACGAGCTGGGGTCGAGAAATTCCACGAACGACGGTTCGTGGAATATTCGTGACCGATCCCAATTGGGTCGTGAGATTTTTCTTTTGACGAAAAGAAAAAAACTCCTGACCACACGTGCACACAAAACCACAAGTCGGGGTCGTGAAAATTCAATTCTGGCGACAATTGAATTATTTGTGACCGACCAAACTGGCGGGAGATTTTTTTGATACTGCGCGTCGAGGTCGCGAGATTTTTCAGTAGAAAAATACTTGTGACCACAAAGAAAACCCGCAGGAGCTTTTTGTATAACAAAAGTCCACATCTTCCGATGTGGACTTGAAACTTATTTTTTTACACCACTTGAGTGTAAAATTATATAAGACTTGAAATTCTTACGATAGCTATCTTCGATTGATTGAGTTGATCTCTCAACTGTTGAGCTTCAGCCAATGATGAGTTGAGCTCCTTTCGCAAACTAGACAAAATCAAATCTGCGTCATGCAAATCACGAGTGAGAGCATCCACATTTTGCTGGCGATCAACCAAAGCCATGTTCAACTCAGTAATTTGTAATTTTAGGAAACCTTCAGCGGCTTTACAAGCTTCCCACTGAGTTTCTTTATCACCATGAAGCTTTGTAAGTTTGGCCTTTAAATCAATGATGTCTCCTAGCGAATGTATCCCGTGAGATCGGAAGTCACTCAAAACATCTTTCAGTTCTTCTACTTCGTAGACGAGTCTGTCAAAGTTTAGTTTTGTAAATCGCAGCTTCCTTTGCTTGGGGGTACCCTTTTTAGCTGGTGCCATAATTTCCTCTGGACTTAAGGTATGGAATGAACTGCCAAAAATTACAATACTGATATTATATTAAATTGTCAACGTAATGAGACTCGATCACGAATAATATATTTGCCGTCGCTCACATATTTTTGCTACCTTGGCTCGACGTCGCACATTACCATATGCGATATTACCTGCGCCTTTCAAGTCTCCCACTCAACCACAACAGAAAAGGCCAAGAGCTTTCACTCTTGGCCTTTTCTGTTGTGATGTCTCGAGTCTGGAGACTCGAGACTTACAGACTCTGTACACCTTTCATATCGTACTCACTCCGTTCCGTGCGATATATTCAAGGTCTTCGAGTCTCCTCGCGCATCTAACGAGTCTCGTTCACAGATAATTTTCTCGCCGTCGTTCGAAAATTTCCGCGACCCCAGCTCGGTATCGCAGATTACTATCTGCGATATACCTACGCCCTTCGAGCCTCCTCCTCGATGCAACAAAAAACTGGCCTAAGCCAGTTTTCTTGTGCCGAGGAGGAGACTCGAACTCCTAATCCTTACGGAACTAGTTCCTAAGACTAGCGCGTATACCAATTCCGCCACCTCGGCATGAGAAATACTCTATCACACTTCCCTTTTTTGAACTAGCTTATAACTTGACTTTTCTATATTTACGTGCTAATATTGCCCCAGAACTGTTTCTTTGTCATCCTTCTAAAAAACAGGAGTTACCTTATGTTATGGTACTTGCTCGGCGTGCCTATTACCCTTGTTGTCCTTTGGGCAATCGTAGGGATCGTAGTGCGGAACGCATCATGGTGGTTCTTCATACCAGGTGGCATGTATGCCATCTTGGTAAGTAAAGAAAACGTGTCAACCGACATCGACAAAGGTGGTGGTGGTATTGTGGATGTTGAGCACGAAGTACCAGGAAAGGTGCTAAATAAAAAAAGCCACAATTTCTACGATTGGAAATTTGAGGATGGAAAAGAAAACCGTGGTCTTCTCCATTTCCTTTACGGAGTACATTGGAAAGGTCCTTTCCGTGACCTTCGTCTCAACATCGATAAGTCATTTCGCTTCGGACTTGAAAGTAAGAAGTCAGATGACACGGGGGAGCTTGAGGAAAAAGACGGAAAAGAAAAAAGGAAATCAAAACAGAAAGTAGCAGATCAGGAAGGATATCATGTATTCCCACAAGTAATTCAGTCGGAGTATGTTTTCTTTTCAGGTCAGCAGGCAGTCGAAGTAAATGCTGCTGAAACCAAGGGCGCGTTTGCTCTCGACATAAAGTACAACATCATTTGGGAACGAATCTACCCAGTAAGGGCGATTCTGCGAGTAGCAGATAGCAACGCCACTCTGTCAGAAATGTCAGAGGCGAAAACAATCGCACTTACTGGCACACATGATCCCGATTACTACCTCAGTGGAACCAAAGAAGCGAAAGCTGAATTGGTTAAAGAAGTAAAAGATATCTCTACTGCCGCAGAGGAACAACTCGGTCTCTGTATCACATCAGTAACATTGTTCTCGATAGACCCTGACAAGAAAGAAGTGGGTCTCCGAGCACTTCTCGAGCTCGCCAAGAAAACTGAACTCGAACAAGCTGCACGACTTAAGGTCGCTACCGCGAGCAAGCAGGCTGCCATCACCGAAGCGGAAGGTATCGCGGAATCAATTCGTCTTCTTGCAGAAGCGAACAAAACACGCGGTACACTTGAGAACGACGTTTCTGCTGATCGCGTTCAGCGAGTAACTCTGGCAATTGCAAGGGAGCCAGGAGCGGCAGCAATCCGGGCTGCCGAGGCCTATGAGAACAACAAAACCGTCACCACATTTGCTCCTGGTAATAGTGGCGGACTGGGGATTATCATTCCCCAACCTGCACAGAAGGATGCATAAAAATTGGTCATAGTAGACCCTAAGGGGGCTCATTGCTAAGTCAATGAGCCCCCTTTTTTTATTGACAAATGTGTATTATATGTGCTATAATACGCCCAGAATCTGGTCATTGAAACTTTAACAAAGGAGAGGTTGTGAAAGACTGGTGGAAGAGCTTTCTGCTCAATATTCGACTTATGACCATGTGGAGTATCGACAATATGTCGGATATTCCTCGTCGTGTCGCGAGCTCGACTAGCAAAGCATTTGGTTTTGTGTGGCAGAAAGTTTCGCGGATATTGCTTTGGATTTTCCAAAATATCCGTTCTGCACGGAAACACATCTCAGAGTTTACGGCGAAATATTTTCGTCAATTCACATCGTGGTACAACAAGAAAGTATTTTTGCGAAAGCGAATATTCTTTCTGTATCTTCAAACAAAACGGAGGTCACGCGGTATGTGGAAGAAGATTAAAACAACGCCTCTAATTGGCATTGGATCAGCGATCTTTATTGCAGTTGCAATTGCGATCGTGTATGGAGTTATACGACTCGTTGGGTTTATCTCCCAAGCTACATTTTCATCTCCATCGCTTCCTTCATGGTTTTCTTCATCAGCAACGCTTTGGATTATCGCTCTCGTTATTGTTGGAATTCCAGCAATAGCGGGAATAATCTGGGCATTCAAAAAATGGGGAAATCCTGTTGGAGGAACAAGCGGTGACGGGCTCAAAACATTCGGAAAAGGTCTGCTGGTTGCGGGATTATTTCATCTCGCTGTTGTCGGCCTCATTTGGGTACTTGTCCCGTATGGAGAACGATTGAGGAATATCTACTCGTACCTGACGAGTGTTCCCTGTCTCTTTCTGACGATTATCATTATCGTCGGCGGATATTCCTTCGGGAAAACCGCCGGTGGCCACAAGCTTGTTCATAAGCTTGTCGCTGTCAGTACAGGAGCTATGTTTCTCTTTGGAGTGGTTCCTTACTTTTTACCGGATCACATCCGTGAATCGGTGAGCAGTCTCTGGGCTGAAAAAGCTCCGAGTAGTTCAGAGCGAATCGCTCAAGTTCCAAAGGTAACATACGTTGGATCGAGCAATCCGTTCGAGAAAAGTAACAAGGCCGATCTGCTCCCCGAAGAGTACTCAAAGCTGATTGATAGCACCTTTCATGACCAAGGCGACAGTGTCGTAGCGGTCATGAAGTCTATCGCCTATTGCGAATCAAGAGGAAAGCAATTCTCGGATACCAATCCGACAGTTGCACTTCGTGGTCAGCAAAATCAGTACGATGTCGGCCTCTTTCAGATCAACGACACGATTCATCGTGACATGATTGCGGAAAGTGGCGAGAATATCGAAACAGCGGAAGGCAATGCTCGCATTGCTCGCAAGTTGTACAATAATCGAAGATTCAATGACTGGGGTTCGTCAAGGTATTGTTGGGAGATGGGATACAAAACCATTCCTCCTGGTTGGCCGAACGAAAGGACACCGGAGCAAGTTGCAGCTTTCGTGGAAGGGAGAGACGAGATAATCGTCGTAGACTTACCCAGAGACAGCTCGCTGTCTGAACCAGTACCCACATTTAGCCAACGTACACGGTCAAAACCGGAAAAGGATATCCGGTACACCGTCTACAACGAGCATGGTGACTCAGTCATGAGTCACACACTCGAAAACGGAGAGTGGGTACCGAAGGTAAACGGAAAGTTTACGACTGGACCAAAAACTCTCCGATTCCGTTCTTTTTCTCCTGATTTCGTTCGGATGACCGTGACACGATTCAATCATCACTGATACCGACGAGACAACCGAGGGCGAAGCGCTGTATGCGCTTCGCCCTTTTTTTATATTTCAGAATACGTCGCATTCTGTTCTTCACTTAATCAGAGTAGATTGATTCTATTTTTTCCTACTAATACGAGTACGTATTCACAATTTTTCCATCTGCATCGAGGAGGGTAACCGTTTCTCTTTCAGTTGCCCACATTTCCCATTTGCGACCCAAGTACACATGCCAGGTTGAGCCGTAGAAATCACTATCACCACTATGGCTTGCGACGCACCCATTGTAACTATAGTGGTTTTGAATATATGTTTTACAGCTCTGAGAAAGTCCGCCGACCGTATCGACATAGCCAGGTTCAAGATACCCATTGGTCCTTACACTATTTACAAAGTCTGGAGTACTGCAGGAATTCAGGTTCGAAACAAACGTATTACATGCATTATCAAGACCCGAAACACCTGCTTCTTTGTACGGTGCAGGACAATAGCTGTATACGCTCGGATAAATAGTCACTGGATTTTTTTTATCATGAGTGAGATAGGCTGTGCATTTGTTTTCTCGAAAACTTGGAAGGACGCCTCCTGCAGTTGTGTTGGAACCGGAAATTACAATGACCTGCCCATTTGGCGCGAGTATAACAGGACTCGCAATACTTCCCTTTCCTGGGATATAGAGCGGCACAGCGAGTGGAATGGTCGCTACGTCAGACTGAAAACGGGTGACATTACTTCCGACTTGGTAAACCTTTGCACCTTTTGCATTGGATAGTTGCCAGCCAGATACATTGATAGATTTTTGAAGGTCACCGCTCGCGTGGAGAATAATATATTCTTGGTACGGCTCATATTCGCTCGGAGCACTCCCAAGGTCAATCGTGACGAGTCCATACCATGGCGACTTAGTGCCATCTAAAGTGCTGTTGCTTCCACTATTATACGGCTGCGTGGAACGAGATGAAGAACTTGGTGTTGCAACTGAAAACGGACTGAGGTTTGAAACCCCGCGAGTACTCCTTGTGGCACCAAGATGGATCCAAGACAGAATAAGCAAGATAACGATCGCCGCAATAAACACGGTATCAGTTTCTCCTGCTCCTTTGGTTAGTCTACTCATAGATATAGTATACAGATCTGTACCAGATAGAACATATGGACAACAAAAAACTCACTCGATTGGAGTGAGTTTTTTGTTTGTGAACGACTTACTTCAATAAGTGATTGAGGTAATCATTTGAGCTTACACTTTGAGTCTGATCAATGCCGAATGTGTGAAGAATGACATTAATGATACTAAACACTCCTACCATAATAAACATCCCGACCAGACCCCAAAGAATTCCATTCTTCCCTTCTTGTCTAGACTTTTCGTCTCCTGCTTTTGTCATGAACTTATATATTCCTAAAAAGAAATACAAGATAGCTACAACAAATCCAAGGACAATCAAAGGATTGAGAATAACTCTTGCTATCGCAGCGAGAAATCCTGAAATTGACACGGTCTCAATAAAACTAGTTAACTCCTTGAACTGTCGGAACGTTTCCAGAGTTTGCTCCTTGCTGAATACCGAGAGCACTGCCGACAAAACCTACAAGACCCCACACTGACACCATAACAAAGAGTGTAACAATTCCCCATATCATACGATTCTTTCCAACAGCTTGTGCTTTGTCATCTCCAGAATTGAGGATAAATTGCGCAAGTCCCCAGAAGAAGTACAACAGTGCGATTGCAACTACAATCGGCAAGAGAAGATTGATAAGACGACTGATAGATTTGATGAAAGTTTCTATGTTACCAAGCTGAGGACCGCTCTGTGCAAATGCAAGCATTGGGAGGGCAAACGCTGTAACTGCACCTAAAAATTTCTTCATTGTGTTATATATTAATTTAGTAAATCGTTATAAATGACCTTCTTTCTTCCATAAAGGATACCTTTCATAATATCAGAGGGGGCACGAAAGACAATGGGTTGCGGGGGAAAAGTACTAGCACACCTCGAGCCCTGGGCAAGCTGGATCTGGGAAATTACTGCACGGTGGACAAATAGGGGTATCACCAGACCCGCTAGGATTTCCACTCGCTCCAGATCCATTTGTCCCAGTAGAAGCTGAGCTTCCAAACCCAGGAAGTGTGGGAATGGTCGGGGCTGATTGATTGGCTCTAATACCGAGCTCACTTTGCAATAAACCAACGAGTCCCCAAACAGAAATCATTACAAAGAGTGTTATGACGCCCCAAATCATTTTATTCTTGCCTTGGGCAATGGATTTATCGTCTCCTGAGACGAGCACAAACTGTGCAAGCCCCCAAAAGAAATAGAGCAGTGCGAGAGCTACAACTATTGGCAAGAGAAGCGCGATAAGACTACTAATTCTTTTGATGAAATCTTCTGTCCCTGAGAGCACTGCTCCCGCTGCAAAGGTAGACAATGGGAGGGATATAAAAGCGATACTGAGTAATACTTTTTTCATACCATTAATTATTATTAATAATTGGAAAACTTGTTGATGTCCCTGAACCTCCGATAAGCTCGTTTTGTAAGAATGCCACAAGGCCCCACACAGAAAACATAACAAACAGTGCGATAACTCCCCACACCATCTTACTCCTGCCTTCCGCATGAGCTTTTTCATCTCCAGACTTTTGGATAAATGTCGTAAGTCCCCACAAAAAATAGAGCAGTGCGAGGGCGACCGTAATAGGAAGGATGAGGTTCAGTAGACTCCCAGCGGCTTGTATAAGGTCTTGAAAACTTGTAATCATACAATAGTAATTATGGTGTTGATGTTTCTGGAAATTGCGGTACACCTACCGTCTTACCAAAAAAATCTCCAACGAATAAGTTGAGGATCCCAATAAATGAGAACATTACAAAAAGTGCGACAATGCCCCATATCATGAGTTGCTTTCCTGCTGCGATATTCTTTGGATCACCAGATCCGCGAATAAGCTTGATGAGTCCAGCAAAGAAAACAAGGAGACTCGCTCCGACTATAAGCGGAAGGATGCTGTTTATGAGGCTATCGACAAAACAGACTACGTCAGTAAAGTTGGTCGGGGGCACTACCGCGTTTACAGGACAAGAAAATGCAAATGAAACAAGCGGAGTAGCTAATACTCCTATTATAGCAGCGATACTCGTAGCCGAATAATATAGCTTTAGCCTGTGCATATTGTGGTACTAAGACTACAAATCGTATTTTTAACAACGTCAGCAATCGCTACAGCACCGAGAAGAATTGCGGTTCCAATACAAGCATTATAAAACGCTTTTTTCCCTTCCTCAATTTGCTTTGGATTACCCTGAGCGGTAACGAGAATAAATCCAGCATAAATGATATATCCGACCGCAACCATACCTCCTATTGGAAGAACAATAGAATTGAGGACCAAGCTTATAAGCTGTGAAATCGTATCAACCTTAAGTGGATTAGGAAATGTGCTTTGCGAAGAGGGAGATGGGGACGACGCGGGTGTAGTGACTTCCACTGGATTACCCTGCCCAGGGAAATCTATCTGTGCAAACGAAAGGAAAGGAGTAAGTAATACCGTGAGAACCAGCACATTGATCCCGAAGCGTTTTAGATTCATATGAATAAGTATATCATTATCAATTTCCAAGAATAGAGTACCCTTCTCCTGTTTTTACGAGAGCAACAAGAATAGTGTTTACGATGAGCCACGCAGCTAAAATAAAGAAAAGACCTGTTACGACATTTTCAAAAATTTTCTTTGCCTCATCTCTTCCTTTCATACTTCCTCCTGCGCTCATAACTTTGAATCCAGCTATAGAGAAGGCAATCGCCGCGAGTGGTATCGAAAGGAGTGTAATGTAATTGATAATATGGCTTAGGAGCTGAATAAGCTCAGGCCATCCGCATTCTTTTCCAACAAACTTTCCATTCTGGTCTACAGATTGATTGCAAAATACCAGAGATGAATCTGCCGAGTGCACAATATAAGATGGACTGAGAAAAAGCGCGGCGGCGACAATCGAAACGGTGATGAATTGAAAGAATTTCATGTTAGTTGTTGAGCATTGCCTTTATTTCGTCACGAGCTTTACTAATTGCTACTTCGAGACGAGCCTTACCTCCTGTTATGTTCTCTATCATGATCTGGAGTGATCGTTCGGTGTATGGCGCGTTAGGATCAAACCATCCCATAGACCACAAACTGCTCTGATAAAAAATCGTAAGGTATGGGTCTTTTGGGACACTTGCTAGAAGAAGTCGACTTGCAGGTGGCAAATGAAGAGCTCTCGCAAAGAGTGCGACGTTGTCAGGTGATGTGAGGGATGTTATGGCACCAAAAGATCCACCGATTGTCTTTGAAGTTTTTACGATCGCAAATGCTTGTAGCTCTCCAAACGTAATTTTATCTCCACTATTTCGAGATTGCGGCATTTGGGTAACATCAAAGTTTAGATTCGGGTTTTTAAGTTTCAGAGAGCTAATCTCAGATGCAAATCCAAAGTATGTTGCGAGATCTCCTGAAATAAACATATTTTGTGATTCTGGAAGTGCGGGGTTCCAAGAATAAAAAGGTTTTGCTGGGTTTGAAAATTCTGTATAAAATGTGAGAGCAGCGACTGCTGGTGAAATTGGAAGGTTTTGCACACTATCACCAAGGACAACGTCGTTCTTTGTTCCATTGTTTTTCACAATAGGATCTCCTGCCTGAAGAAGCAGTGTTGAAACCAGTGCCTTAGCATTTGTCACATTTCTCCACCCTCCAAGTGCCACTGCAGAGCGGGTAATGTTGAGAGCACCGTCTTTGGTAGTAAGCTTTTGTGCAAGTCCATAAAACTCATCCCAATAAGTAGGAGGTGTCGGTAAATTGGCATTGTTGAATATATCCCGATTCCAATACATAACCAATGGATCAACTGTAAGTGGAAGCGCTAGCACCCCTTTTGAACTCAAGAAAAGTTCTCCTTCTTGAATAAAATTATCTTTGAATGTGCGTTCAGGATATGAAGTATAAGGAATCGTAAAGAGTTTACTTTGATTTTTCAAAATCTCTTCGTGAGGGAGGAGTACTACATCAGGACCGGTCCCCGATGCAAGTGCTTCTACAAAATCTTGGTCGAATGTATCGGAGTTTTTTTGGACATAGGTAAGAATAAGAATCTTACTCTTTCCAAGTGGAGACTGCGAAAGAACTTCATTAAATATTTCTTGAGGAATAGTACCCCAAATTGTGACATACGAAGGCGGAACACTACTCGTACGAACAAAAGAAAAAACGAGAACTCCCATAACAATGAAGATTCCGAACACGATCGTTAAAATTAATTGAAATTTAGACATGATAGGTTTATGGTCGCAAAAAAATCATGCCATAGTGGTGACTCCCTGCTTGTATATCTTTTTCTATTGTAAAACCAGTCTTCGTAAAGAGAGCTGCTGCTGCATCTTTGGAAAAAACACTATCAACATGGGGACCAAGACCCCCAAAAGCGTCTGACCAATCAACCACAAGGAGCTTGCCTCCTGACTTTAAAATTCGAAAACTTTCTTTTGCAACAGAATCTTTATCTATTACCTGAAACATGAGGTTTGAAATAATGGCGTAGTCACCGATCGAATCCTTAAGTTTTGTTCCGCCTGACTTTTCGATATCTCCCCACACAATTTCAATGTTATGGAAGCCCTGGATACCTGCTTCTCGTTTGAGCTTCGTGAGCATATCCTTTTGGATATCAATAGCATACACAGCCCCCTTTTCTCCAACTGCTTTTGCAGATGCAATAGCATAATGTCCTGAGCCACTTCCGAGATCAAGAACGACAGATCCAAGTCTCAGGCTTAGTTGCTCAACATTTTTAATAGGATCACTAAACATGATTGATGTTCTAGAGTAGGACGATTAAAAACCATGACCCAGCTCATATATGGTAATAGTATACATCATGCATAGATGCGATTGTGCACAGATACGACATGGTGTGCACAAAACAATAGAGTCGATACTGCGCGCTCAAGACATAGTTGCTAGGTGCAATATTTAGAAACAAATAACTGATGCGAGTGAGTCACCTTCGCGAAGCTTCATGATGCGTACACCTTGAGTTTGGCGGCCCAGTTCTGGAATTTCTTCGATTGAAGTACGAATTACTTGTCCTTTCTTTGAAATAGCTACGATTTCTTCTTCCGCTGGTGTGACAATCGCAGAGGCGATAACATTTCCAGTTTTTGCAGTAACATTTCCAGTTTTAATACCAGAGCCACCGCGGTTTTGAATCTTGTATTCTTCGAGATCAGTCTTTTTTCCATATCCGTT